>JBLMWW010000211.1:0-8513 GCA_050257435.1 Rudaea sp. | reverse complement strand
TCCTCGTGCAGCACGTCGACCTCGACCGGGTGATGCGCGAACGTGTACGCGAGCGCCGGGATGAACGTGCTCACCTCGCGCGCGGCGACGACGGCGTCGACGATGTCGCGGCTGTAGGCGCGCAACATGCATCCCTGGTCCGTCATGCGGATGCGCGTGATGCGCTCGCGCAGCCGATTCATGAGGCGCGACGCGACGCGGCGCCACCAGGCATCCTCGCGGTGGCGGCGCACGCCCCCGACGCAATCGGCACCCTCGTCCATCGCGGCGAGCAGCTTGCCGATCTCCTCGGGCGGGTTCTGCAGGTCGGCATCGAGCGTGACGATGCGCTCGCCGCGCACCCGCTCGAATCCGGCGAGGATCGCGAGGTGCTGACCGTAGTTCGCATTGAACAGGATGACGCGCGTGACATCGGGACGCGCCGCGAACTGCTCCCGCAACAGCGCCGCCGAGCGGTCCCGGCTGCCGTCGTTGACGAAGATCACCTCGTAGGGCACGCGCAACGCATCGAGCGCCGGGTAGAGTCGCCCGAACAGCGCCGGCAGGCCGGCCTCCTCGTTGAAAACGGGGATGACGACGGACACCGTTGGCGGCGCGTCGCCGGCGAGCGCCGGGGGCGCGATTCCCGGCAGGGCGGGCATGGTCGGCGTGCTCACGATGCGCGCACCTCGATGCGCTGCTCCGCCAGCACGTCGGCGCACGCGGCGCATACGCGATCGACGTCGGTGAGCGTCATCGCGGCGTGGAGCGGCAGCGTCACGGTCGCGTCGGCGATGCGCTCGGTGTTCGGCAGATCGCCCCGTTGGTAGCCGTAGCGGCGCCCGAGCGTGGAAAGGTGCAGCGCCTCGTAAGAGACGCCGGTCGCGATTCCGCGCGCCGCGAGCGCGTCGCGGAATGCCTTGCGCGACATGCGCATCCGCGCCAGCGGCAGCAGGATGCAGAACATGTTCCACGACTGCCCGTCGTCCTGCGCCGGGCGCGGCGGCAGCACGCACGGCGGTTCGGTCGCGAAGGCCTCGAAGTACCGCTCGACGAGCCGCCGGCGGTGGGCGAGGAACCCGGGCAGCAGCGCGAGCTGCGCGACACCGATCCGTGCGTTGACGTCGGGCAGGTTGAACTTGCCGCCCGGAAACGCGACGTCGCGCGTGCCGTCGGGCAGCCGCTCGATGCCATGGAAGCGCAGCACCTCGATGCGGCGCGCTTCGGCCTCGTCGTTGCAGACGATCGCGCCGCCCTCGATCGTCGTCATGTTCTTGTTCGGATGGAAGCTGAAGGTCACGAGGTCCCCCAGCGCGCCGATCGGCCGGTTCCTCCAGCGCGAGCCGATGACGAGCGCCGCGTCCTCGATGACGCGCAAGCCCCGGCGGCGGGCGAGCGCGTAGAGCGCGTCCATGTCGACGAGCGATCCCGGCCAGTGGGTGGGCACGACCGCGCGCGTGCGCGGGCCGATGCGCGCCTCGACCTGCGCGAGGTCGATGTTGCGCGTGATCAGATCGCAATCGACGAACACCGGCGTCGCGCCGCCTTTCACGATCATGTTCAGCACCGTGAAGAAGCTCTGCGCGCTGGTGATGACCTCGTCACCTTCCCCGATGCCGGCGAGCTGGAGCGCGACCTCGACGGCCGCGGTGGCCGAAGTGAGGACGCGAACCGGCCGGCCCTCGCAGAATTGCGACAGCGCCGCTTCGAACCGCTCGACCCACGGACCGCTCGTGATCTGTCCCGAGCGCAAAACGTCCGCCACGCCGGCGATCGTCGCCTCGTCGATCAGCGGGCCGGCGAACTTGAGGGGCGTCGTCATCTCATCCGCTGCGGGCGACGAGGAACACGCCGGCGACGATGAACCCGATGCCGAGCCAGCGCTGGGCAGTGACCGCCTCGCCGAACAGGTAGTGCGCGGCGATCGCGTTGACGATGTAGCCGAGCGACAGCATCGGGTACGCGATCGACACCGGTACGCGCGAGAGCCCCATGATCCAGACGACGAGGCTTACGACGTACAGCACGACGCCGGCGACGAAAAAGCCCTCGCTCGCCATGCGCACGAGCGTCGCCGTCCAGTTGTCGAGCGTGAGCGTGATGACGCCCATCCGGTTCGTGCCCCCCTTCAGCAGAAGCTGCGCAGCCGCATTGAGCAGCACGCCGGTCAGGAGGAACAGGAACGCGCTCAGGCTCATCGACCCGCCCTCAGCGCCGCGCGACCAGCATGCGCCGCGCATCGGAGGCGACGGTGCGCATCGGCACGCCCTCGGCCGCCAGCGTCGCGTGCGTGTCGGGCGACATCAGCGCGTAGCCCTGCGGGAGGGCGCGCCATTGCGCGACCCATTGCGCGACCCGCGGGATGCCCCGCTCCGGTTCCGCGTCGAGCCCGAGCGACAGCTCGTCGCGATATTCGACGAGCGTCGTCGTCCGGCCGAGGTAGAAGGGCAGCGTCTGGTCGTACATGCGCACCTGGAAGAACGGGGCGTTACGATCGTACGAAGGATCGTGCGCCTTTTCCAGCACCGAGACGAGATCGACGGACGAGCGCGTCGCGCGAAAGACGTCGGAGCCCGCGAATCCCGTTTGCATCGAAAGCATCGTCCCGAGCGCGAGCGCCAGCACGCTAGCGGTCTTGCCCTGCGCGCCGCCCTTGCGCAGGACGAGCCAGCCAAGCACGTACGAGGCGGTCGCGACGCCGAGGGCGAGCTTGACGAAGGGCCCGAGCGCGTCGAACAGGGCGCGCGGATTGCGCGGCTCCGCGAGCGCGTCGGCAATGCGCGGCCACCCGATCATCACGCCAAGCCATAGCGCCCCCGTCGTCGCGATGAGCACCCCCGCGAACGTCGCGAGCGTGCGCATGGGCACGTCCTCGAGCTGGCGGCCGAGAACGAGCGCCGCGGCGGGGAAGATCGGCAGGATGTACGAGGGGAGCTTCGAGCCCGACAGGCTGAAGAAGAGGAACACGAACGCCGCCCAGGCGAGGCAGAAGCGCGCCCACGCGAAGCCGCGCGCATCGACCGCCGCGTCGCGCCAGCTCCGCCACGCGCGCCAGGTGAAGAGGCCCGTCCACGGCAGGAGCCCGACGACGAGCATCGGCAGGAAATACCACCACGCGCCGGGCCGTCGGTGCTCCGTGGTGAGGAAGCGCTCGAAATGCTCGTGGATGAAGAAGAAGCGCGCGAACTCCGGATTGCGCATCGAAACCAGCACGAACCACGGCGCGGCGAGCGCGAGGAGCACGACGAGGCCGCGGCCGATGTGGAGCCCCTTCCACGGCGAGCGGTCGCGCGTCGCGAGCGTGTAGACGACGAGCGTGCAGAACGGGATCAGGAGCGCGACGAGGCCCTTCGTCAGCACGCCACCGGCCGTGGCGGCCCACGCGAGGAGCATCCATCGCCGCTGCACCACGGGCGCGGCGCCGGCGTGCCGGGCGAGCAGGAACGCGCCGAGCGCGAGCGTGAGCCAGAAGGTGAGGAGCGCGTCGAGCGTGACGATGTGCGCGATCGCGAACAGCCACACGCTGCCGGCCAGCGCTGCCGCCGCGTAGAGTCCCGCCGCGGGCGACGCGACGACCGAACCGACGGCCGCGACGACGGCGACGGTCAGGAAGCCGGCGAGCGCCCCCGGCAGCCGCGCGGTCCATTCGTCGACGCCGAAGGCCTCGAACGAGAGCGCCGTCAGCCAGTACTGCAGCGGAGGCTTCTCGAAATACTTGAGACCGTCGAGGCGCGGCGTCACCCAGTCGCCGGCGACCGTCATCTCCCGCGCGATCTCCGCATAGCGACCCTCGTCCGGATGCAGCAGCGCACGCGTGCCGAGGTTCGCGAACCAGACGAGCGCGAAGACGAGCGAGACGGTGACCCAGACCCGGCGCGTGACCAGCGGCACCGCCTCGATCGACGGTGCGCGCGGTGACGCGACGCGCGCCGCGTCACTCGGCACGCGGCCGGCAGCGGCGATGGTCGATTCGGTGGACAAGCGGGCGGGCGGCGCGGGCGGCGGTGAATCGGGCGGTGTAGGGAAAGGCGCCACGACGGGCACACGAGACGAGGGCCGCATTCTACCGTGCCTGCGCGTCCTCGCGCCCACGCTCCGCTGGCGGCGTGGCCCGCCGGGTGTTCGCCGGCCGCGCGCTTCTCGCGCAGGACGACGCGGTGGAAGTTGTCGCGCGCTCGCGTTCCGCAGTAGCCTTGCCGGCTTGCGGGCCGTGCGACGGACGGCGCGTCAGCGAGCGAAGGAAGGGAGGAATCGCGAAGATGCATCGGCTGGAGAACGCCTGGATCGCGCTGCGCTCGAGCTTGTGGTTCCTGCCGTCGCTGATCGTTACCGGTGCGGTCGCACTCGCGATAACGCTGATCGAGATCGACGCCAGAGTCGATCAAGTCGGCATCCTGTCGCAGTGGCCGCGGCTTTTCGGCGCCGGCGCGGAAGGAACGCGCGGCATGCTGGTGGCCATCGGGAGCGCGATGATCACGGTCGCCGGCGTCGTGTTCTCCATCACGATCGTGGCGCTGTCGCTCGCGTCCAGCCAGTACACCCCGCGGATGCTGCGCAATTTCATGCGCGACCGGTCGAACCAGGTCGTGCTGGGCGCGTTCGTCGGCATCTACGCGTATTGCCTCGTCGTGCTGCGGACGATTCGCGGCGGGGCCGAGGGCGCGTTCGTGCCGTCGCTGGCCGCGCTCGGCGCGATGCTGCTGGCGTTCGTCGGCATCGCGCTGCTCATCCATTTCATCCACCACATCAGTTCCGCCATCCAGGCGGGCCACATCCTCGCGGCGATTTCGCGGGAGACGTCGGCGACGATCGCGCGTACGCTGCCCGAGCGGCTCGCACCGGGCGAAGACGATCGCATCGAAGAGGGGGCGGCGTCCGCACGCCGGCAGGGCGTTGCCGCGAAGCGGACCGGCTACGTCCAGAACGTCGGTTCCGAGGTCCTCCTTCAATGCGCCTGCCGCCTCGACGCGGTCGTGCGCCTGCCGCATCGCGTCGGCGACTTCGTCGTCGAGGGGCAGCCGCTCGTGACCGTCGACGGGGGCGGAAAGATCGACGACGAGCTCGCTGCCGCGTTGCGCGGCGCGGTCAGCGTGGGGGACCAGCGCACCGTCGAGCAGGACGTCGCGTTCGGCCTGCGTCAGATCGTCGATATCGCGCTCAAGGCCGTGTCCCCCGGCATCAACGATCCGACCACGGCGACGATGTGCCTCGACTACCTGTCGGCGCTTCTCGTCGATCTCGCCACGCGCCGGTTTCCCGACCGCCCCCGGTACGACCAAGGTCGCCTGCGCGTCGTTGCGGAAGTCCCGACGTTCGCTTCGTTGCTCGCGCTCGCCATCGAGGAGATTCGGCTGACCGCCCGGGATCAGCCCGTGGTGCTGCGCAAGCTCATCGACGTCCTCGCGCGCGTCACGGACGCGACGGGCGCGCCGTCGCGCCGCGCGGCGCTGCGCCTCCAATTGGGCTTCATCGGCGACGCCACCGCCGGGGTCGACGATGCGCAGTACCGCGCGCTGCTCGCCTTCGAATTGACGCAGGCGCAGCGGCGCCTGGAATGATCCGCAGGAGCGAGGGGACCGCTCAGTCGCCGTTTCCCTCGCGAATCGACTTCCGCACGTCGGCGACCTTCGACGCCTCGACCGGGGCCGCCTGATTGCCGAAGCTTGCGCGGATGTAAGTCAACAAGTCGGCGACATCGCGGTCCGAGAGCTTCCAGTCGAACGCCGGCATCGCGAATCCCTCCGGCTTCGAGGGTGTCACGGCGCTCTGCGCGCCCTCGAGCACGAGCCGGGCGAGCGACGTCGGGTCGTGTGCATGGATACCGCTGTTGTTCTTGATCGGCGGAAAGACGCCGGGCACGCCTTCACCGTTCTCCATGTGGCAGCCCGCGCACTGGTCGACGTAGACGAGCCGGCCGCGATCGAGCACGTCCTTGTCGTTGGAGGCCGTCTGCTGCGTGATCCGCTGCGCCGGCAGGTCCTTCAGGTAGATCGCGATCGCGCGCAGGTCGTCGTCGTCGAGATGCATCGTCGAGTTGTGCACGACCTCGGCCATCGGGCCCAGCGCGCGGGCGTGCTCGTTCGCGCCGGTCTTCAGGTATTCGACGATGTCGTCCTCGGACCAGTTGCCGATGCCTTCCCGAACGTCCGGACGCAGGCTCGTCGCGAACCAGCCCTCGCCGAGGCCGCCTTCGAACCGGTCGCCCTTCTTGACTGCGCCCAGCACGTTCTTGGGCGTATGGCACGCGCCGCAATGGCCGAGGCCCTCGACGAGGTAAGCGCCACGGTTCCAGGCCTCGGACTTCGCGCGATCCCACTGATACACGCCGGGCTTGAAGTACATCGCGTTCCACGCGGCGACGGAGCCGCGCCAGCTGAGCGGCCATGGGAACTCGGGCGGCCTGGTTTCGTGGCTGACCGGCTTCACGGTGTCGAGGTACGCTTTCATCGCGAGGACGTCGTCGCGTCCGAGCTTCGTGTACCAGGGGTACGGAAACGCGGGGTACAGGTGTTTCCCTTCGCGGTCGACGCCGTTGTGCATCGCGTTCCAGAAATCCTCGTCGGTCCAATCGCCGATGCCGGTTTGTTTGTCCGGCGTGATATTGGGCGCGTAGATCGTGCCGAAGGGCGTGGGAACCGCGCGGCCGCCGGCGAATGGCTGGCCGCCTTCCTCCGTGTGGCAGGCCTTGCAGTCGCCGGCCTGGACGAGATAGCGGCCACGAACGATCTCGCCGTACAGCGGAGGCGTGTTGACGTTCATCGCGACCGCGGCGCCCAGCGCTCCGGTCAAGCCGAGGCCGACGGCGGCCGCTGCGAGGAGCTTGGGTTTGATGCGCATGATCATAATCGGATCGGTGCTCAGGCGCTCATCAGCGGTCCCGGCTTCTTCAGATATTGCTTGCGTATTGCGTCCGCCGCCCAGAACGTCAGCGCGCCCACGGTTCCCGTCGGGTTGTACCCATGGTTCTGCGGAAAGGCGCAGGCGCCGAGCACGAACACGTTCGGCACGTCCCACGACTGCAGGTAGCGATTGACCACGCTCGTGCCCGGGTCGGTGCCCATCACCGCGCCGCCGGTGTTGTGGGTGGTCTGGTAGGGCACGATCGAGTAGTGGCCGGTGCGGTTCTTGGCGTGGTGCGAGCGCGGCTTCATCGCCTTGGCGATCTCCTCCGCCTTGGCGGTGATGAACTTCGACATCTTGTGCTCGTTGTCGTGGAAGTCGAAGGTCATCCGCAATAGCGGGTTGCCGTAGTCGTCGCGGTACGTCGGATCGAGGTCGAGATAGGCGTCGCGGTAGCTCATCACGCTGCCGTGCGTCGCGATGGAGGCGCTATGCAGGTAGTTCTCGGCCAGCGCGCGCTTGAATTTGGACCCCCAGGTCGGCGTGCCGGCGGGAACGTGATGCTGCAGGATCGGCCGGCCGCCGGTCGTCCACAGCGCGATGTAGCCGCCGCCGATGAATCCATGGGGACCGTGGTCGAAGTTGTCGCCGTTGAACTCGTCGATCGCCTGGCCGAGCGCGCCGGCACCCATGAAGGGATTCATCAGCTCGTCGACGAAGACATCGACGCTCGAGGTGATCTGGTAGGCGTAGTTGCGCCCGACCACGCCGCTGTTCCGGACCGGGTCGTATGGCTTGCCGATGCCCGACAGCAGCAGCAGATGCACGTTGTGCTGGGCGTAGGCGCACATCAGGACGAGGTCCGCGGGCTGCTCGAATTCGTTGCCTTCCAGATCGACGTAGGTGACGCCGGTCGCGCGCTTGCCGTCCGGCGCGAGGTTGACGCGCGTCACTTCCGACTGCGTGCGGAGCTCGAAATTGTCGCGGCCGAGCAGCGCGGGGAATACGCAAGTCTGCGGGCTCGACTTCGAGTAGTTGCCACAGCCGAACCACTCGCAGAATCCGCAGTACGTGCATTCGCCGAGCTGCACGCCGTAGAGGTTCTTGTAGGGGCGCGACAGGTTCGCGGCGGGGCAGGGAAACGGCCTGTGTCCGACGTCCTTGGCCGCCTTGTCGAACAGCACCGTGCCGATGCTGCGCTTCAGCGGCGGCACCGGATAGTCGCGCTTGCGCGGGCCCTCGAATGGATTGCCGCCGGGCTCGATCTTGCCGTCGAGGTTGCCTGCCTTGCCCGAGACGCCGCACAGGTACTCGAACCTGTCGTAGAACGGCTCGAGGTCGTCGTACGTCACGCCCCAGTCCTGGATCGTCATGTCCGCGGGGATGAAATTCGCGCCGTAACGTTGCGTCGTATGGCTGCGGATCTGCAGATCCGTGGGCAGGAAGCGCCAGCACTGTCCGTTCCAGTGCACGCCTGCGCCGCCCGCACCGGCTCCCGGGCGAAACGAGCCCAGCTTACGCATCGGCAGCGCCGTCTGCTTCATGTCGTTTCTGAAGGTCAGCGTCTCGCGCCGCGGCTTCTCGAAGATGCCGGTGCGCACCGCGTACCGAAGCTCGTCCTGGATATGTGCCGGCGAGAAGTCGGGAATCGTATTGCGAAAGCCGCCGCGCTCGAACGCCACGACCTCGAGTCC
>JBLMWW010000210.1:0-3353 GCA_050257435.1 Rudaea sp. | reverse complement strand
GCCGATCTCTACCGGCGCGGCGCGCTCTCCCCCGTCGAGGCGGCGCAGACCCTGCTCGCGCTCATCGCGGCCTGGGAGCCGAAAATCAACGCCATGTACCGGGTGCTCGGCGAGCAGGCGCTTGCGGAGGCCAGGGCCTCTGAGGCGCGCTGGCGCGCCGGGCGGCCGCTCTCGCCGCTCGACGGCGTGCCCGTGACGATCAAGGAGAATATCGCGACGGCGGGCGTGCCTTCGCCGATCGGCACACGCGCCACCGAGGACGTGCCGCCGGCCGCCGCCGACGCGCCGCCCGCCGCGCGTCTGCGCGAGGCCGGCTGCGTGCTGCTCGGCAAGACGACCATGCCCGACTACGGCATGCTGTCCTCGGGCCTGTCCAGCCTGCACGGCGTGACGCGCAATCCCTGGCGGCTCGACCGCAATACGTCAGGTTCGAGCTCGGGCGCGGCGGCCGCGGCCGTCGCCGGCTACGCACCGCTGCACCTCGGCACCGACATCGGCGGCTCGGTGCGCCTGCCGGCGACGCATTGCGGCATCTTTGCGCTCAAGCCCTCGCTCGGACGCGTGCCGATCCATCCGCCGTACATGGGGCGCGTGGCGGGCCCGATGACGCGCAGCGTCGCGGACGCAGCGCTCCTCATGAACGCCGTCGCGCGCCCGGATGCGCGCGACTTCATGAGCCTGCCGCCGCACGAAGTCGATTACGTGGCCGGGCTCGAGGGCCTCGACCTGAAAAAGCTGAGGATCGGCTTTCTGCCGGACATGCGCGCCGGGCTCCCGGTGCATGCGGAGGTGCGCAGCGCCGCCGAGGAGGCGGCCAGGACGCTCGAAGCTGCGGGCTGCGCGGTCGAGGAGATGGCCTCGTTCCTCACGCCCGAAATGCTGGACGGCATGTGCCGCTTCTTCGAGGCGCGCTCGCACAGCGACTTCACGCAGTTGCCCGCGGCGAAGCGGGCCAAGGTACTGCCGTTCATCGCCGAGTGGTGCACCTGGCGCGCGTGCGACTTCAGCGGCCGCGACGTGATGCAGGCTCTCGGCCAGGTCATGGCAATGCGCGAAGCCGCAGTGGCCGCCTGCCAGCGCTTCGATTTCGTCGTCTCACCGGTGTCGCCGATCCTGCCCTATGAGGCCGAGAGCGCCGCGCCAGGCGACGATCCGCACGATGCCCTTCCGCACATCGCCTTCACCGTGCCCTACAACATGTCGGAGCAGCCGGCGGCGTCCCTCAATTGGCGCAACTCGCGCGAGGGCCTGCCGATCGGCGTGCAGGTGATCGGACGGCGTTTCGATGACCTCGGCGTGCTGCGCCTGGCGCGCGCGCTCGAAAGTCTGCGGCCCGCGCAAAGGCCATGGCCCGCCTTGCCCTGATCCTCGTCGCGCTCGCCGCCGCGCTCCCGACGCAGGCGGAGAAGGTCATCCGTATCGCTCCGCAATCCAACCTCGCGGTACTCGATCCGTTCTGGACCACCGCGACGGTGACGCGTACGCACGGTTACATGATCTACGACACGCTGTTCGGCACCGACGCCGGCGGCCGCATCCGGCCGCAGATGGTCGACACGTGGAGCACCTCGCGGGACCGCCTCACCTGGACCTTCACCCTGAGAACGGGCCTGGCATTCAGCGACGGCCAGCCGGTCACCAGCCGCGACGTGATCGCCTCGCTCGCGCGCTGGGCGAAGCGCGACAATCTCGGACAGAAACTCGCCGCCGCGCTCGATCGCTGGGAAGTAGTCGACGCGCGGTCCTTCCGCCTGCATCTGAAGCGTCCCTTCGGCCTGGTGCTCGAAGCGCTCGGCAAGCAAGGCGCCAACGTGCCCTTCATCCTGCCGGCGCGCGTAGCGGCGACGCCGATCGATCAGCAGATCGAGGACACCACCGGCTCCGGACCGTATATCTTCGACAAGGCGGCGTGGCGTCCCGGCGCGCTCGTCGTGTACCGCAAGAACCCCCTCTACAAGCCGCGGTCGGAGCCGCCTTCGGGCACTGCCGGCGGCAAGCGCGTGTACGTCGACCGCGTGGAGTGGCACATCCTGCCCGACGCGCAGACGCAGGTGAACGCGCTGCTGCGCGGCGAGATCGACCTGATCGAGCAGCCGGCACACGAGCACTATGCGCGGCTGCGCGCCGACCCGCACGTCCGCGTGTACGACAACCGCTACGGCGCGCAGGTGCTCCTGCGCTTCAACCAGCACGCACCGCCCTTCTCCGACGTGCGTCTGCGGCGCGCGGCGCTGGTCGCGCTCGCGCAGGAGCCGTTCCTCAGGGCACAGTACGTCTCGCCGGACCTCTACCGCACCTGCCGCTCGATGTATCCCTGCGGGACGCCCTATCAGACCGACGCGGGCATGCAGGGTCTGCTCGAGGGCGACTTCCGGCGCGCGCGCGAGATGCTGAAGGAAGCGGGCTATAACGGCGCACCCGTGGTGATCCTGCAGCCGACGGACCTCGCGACCATCGCGCGGCTGCCGGTGGTCGCCGCCCAGCAACTGCGCCAGGCCGGCTTCAAGGTCGAGCTGCAATCGATGGATTGGCAGACGCTCGTGTCGCGCCGCCAGAAGAAGGCCGGCTGGAGCATCTTCCTCACGACGTTCAACGGGCTGGATCTCGAGAATCCGGTCGTCAACCCGGCGATGAACGCGAGCTGCGGCGAGGCCTGGCCGGGCTGGCCGTGCGATCAGAAGCTGGAGGCGCTGCGCAGCGCCTTCCTCGAGGCACCCGACGAAAATACAAGGAAGAAGATTGCAGCGGAGGCGCAAGAGCGCGCCCTTGCGATCGGAACGCACGCGCCGCTCGGCGAGTACTTCCAGCCGATCGCCGCGCGTGACGACATCACCGGCTATCTGAACGCGCCGGTCTACCTCTACTGGAATCTGGATAAAACGTGAGCCGCGGCTAGCCCGCGTGCGTGGGACCGAGCGGGCGCAGCCGCACGCCTTTGCGCAATTTGGTCCACTTGAACTCGGCCGGATCCGCGAGCGCGGGTCCTGGCGACTTGACGACCAGGATTTCCTTCGCGATCGGCTGAAAGTCGGCGCGGAAGTGCACCGAGCTCTTCAGCCCGAGGATCCGCTCCGCGCGCGGCTCGACGCCGAGGTGGCGGAACATCTCCTGGTCGGCGGCCTGCACCTTCTTCGAGGCGAGTGCGACGCGCACCCCCGGCGCGGCGCGGCTGCGCAGCAGCGCCATCGGCCCGAGCGTCATGCGAAAGCCCTTGAACATCGGCCCGGTGCAAGTGAAGCGCCCGTCGCCCAGTCGCTCGACGGTGAACTCGCCGTCGAACGGCGCATCGCCGGCGATGCGGGAGCGCCCGCCGAGCGAGAAGGCGAGCGTCGCGCCCTGCCCCGCTTCGTGCG
>JBLMWW010000209.1:0-23998 GCA_050257435.1 Rudaea sp. | reverse complement strand
GAGAGGATGCTCGCGACCGCGAGCGGATGGGTGATGTACGGCTCGCCGGACTTGCGAAACTGGCCGCGGTGCGCCGATTCGGAGAACTCGAACGCGCGCTCGACGAGCGCGATGTCGCGCGTGGGCAGGTAGTGTCCGAGGTGCCGCGTGAATTCGGCGATCTGGGACATGCCCGACTGCTCGGTGACGGACCTAGCCCGGATGTTTCACCGGGGCGCGGGAATTTGGCGGGACGATTTGCGCCTGGATCGGGTGCAGCCGACGAAGCCAATAGCAGGCGCTATTGGCGAGGAGAGCAAGCCCGAGCCAGGCGCGAAGCGGCCGCCAAAGACCGCGCAGGCCAGAAATCGAAACCCTACCGACGATCGAGAGGGCAAAGGCAGTGATCGAATGAGAAAGGTCATCGAAGGAAGGCCGGTCCGGTGAAATATCCCGGCTAGAGCGTGACCGTTGGCGCCATCTTGTGCAGCATCTCGATCCCGACCTTGCCGGCGGCGACTTCGCGCAGCGCGATGACCGTCGGTTTGTCGCGGTCGGGCTCGAGGAGCGGCGCGGCGCCCGAGGTGATCTGGCGTGCGCGGTTGGTGGCCGCGAGCGTCAGCTCGAAGCGGTTGGGAATCTTCGCGAGACAGTCGTCGATCGTGATGCGTGCCATGGTGACCTTCAGGTAGCGGGGTTCAGAAGCTCGGCCAGGACTTTCGCGTGCCGGACCTGCTGGCGGCCGGCGGTGAGCCTCGCTGCGCGCACGATGGCGGACAGGTCGTCGACGGCTCGCGCAAAGTCCTGATTCATAATAACATAATCGAATTCGCCGCAGTGGCGCATTTCCTCGCGCGCAGCGATCAGCCGCTGCTCGATCACGTCCGGCGGATCCTGGCCGCGCCGTTCCAGCCGCTCGCGCAGCGCCGCGATCGACGGCGGCAGGATGAAGACGTGCACCGATTCCGGGATGATCTGCCGGACCTGCGCCGCCCCCTGCCAATCGATCTCCAGGAGCACGTCCTGTCCGGCGGTGACCTGCGCCTTGAGCCAGGTGGCCGATGTCGCGTACCAATTGCCATGGACCCGCGCGTGCTCGAGGAATTCACCGCGCTCGCGCAGCGCCAGGAAGTGCCCGACGTCGACGAAGTGGTAATGCTGGCCCTCGGACTCCCCGGGACGCGGCGGCCGCGTCGTATACGAGACCGACAGGCGAATGCCCGGCTCGCGCTCGAGCAGCGCGTTCACCATGCTGCTCTTGCCGCCCCCCGAAGGGGCGGCGACGACGAACAGGCAGCCGGCGGCGCCGGGACTCTGGGTGGTGATCGTCATGCGCGCGCCGCGTCGACCCGCACTATTCGAGGTTCTGCACCTGCTCGCGCATCTGCTCGATCAGCACCTTCAATTCGAGCGAGGCCTGCGACACCTCGGCGTCGACCGATTTCGAGCCGAGCGTGTTCGCCTCGCGATGCAGCTCCTGCGCGAGGAAGTCGAGACGCTTGCCGACGCTGCCGCCCTGCGCCAGTACGCGTCGCATTTCGGCGACGTGCGTGGCAAGCCGCGCGACCTCCTCGGCCACGTCGATCTTGGTCGCGAAGAGCGCGAGCTCCTGCTTGAGTCGCTCTTCGCTCGGATCGGCGCCGGCCTCGCGCAGCCGCGCGCCGAGCTTGTCGACGTACGCCGCATGCAGCGCCGGGATGCGGGGGGCGATGCGCGCAACCTGGCTTTCGACGTCGGCGCAGCGCGCCTCGAGCACCGCGCGGAGCTTCGCGCCTTCGCGCGCGCGCGCCGCGGTCAACTCGGTGAGCGCCTGCTGCACGAGTTCGTCGACCTGTTCGGCGAGCGCCTCCTGCGAGATCGTCGCGTCGACCAGCACGCCCGGCCAGCGCAGGATGTCCGCCGTGGTGAGCGGCGGCGTGCCCGGTATCGCGCGCGCCACGCCCGCGGCGGCGTTGGCGAGTTGCGCCACGCGCTCGGGATTGACGGTGATCGTGCCACCCGCGCCGAGGACGCGCGTGAGCGTGACGCGGCATTCGAGCTTGCCGCGCTTTTGCGCCGCGACGAGCCGCTCGCGCAGCGTGGGCTCGAGCATCCGCAGCTCCTCGGGGAGCTTGAACGTGACGTCGAGGTAGCGGTGGTTGACGGAGCGTAGCTCGACAGCAAGCGAGATGCCCGGGAGCTCCGCGCTCGCCGAGGCAAACCCGGTCATGCTGAGAATCATGGGAAATGCCGGGCCGTGGCGGGGCGGAAAGACCGCTCCGGCTTTGCGTTCGTTTCGGGCATCGGGGAGAATGTATGCGTTCTGCGCCTCCTTCGCAAGGCAATCGGGAGGTGTTGGCACGCGACTTGCGGGCAGGCTCTGGCCGCACGCGCCTGCCGCCGACCCCGCTCACGATGGCCGTTACCAACCAAGCCCTGCCTTCGGGCTATGCGCTCCTGAACTATCGGATCGACCGCCAGATCAGCCGGGGCGGCTTTTCGATCGTCTATCGCGCCTTCGACGAGACCGGCCAGCCGGTCGCCATCAAGGAATACCTCCCCTCGTCGCTCGTGCTGCGCACCGAGGGCGACATCGTGCGCGCGAGCTCGGCGGAGAACCTGACGTCCTTCCGCTACGGCATGAAGTGCTTCTTCGAGGAAGGTCGCGCACTCGCCAAGATCAACCACCCGAACGTCGTGCGCGTGCTGAATTTCTTTCGCGCGAACGAGACGGTGTACATGGTGATGCGCTACGAGCGCGGGCGCACGCTGCAGCAGCAGATCCAGATGCGGCAGGACCAGATGTCCGAGCGCTTCGTGCGCCAGGTGTTCATGCAGCTCCTGAACGGGCTGCGCGAAGTGCACACGCACAAGATCCTGCACCTCGACATCAAGCCGGCCAACATCTACCTCCGCACCGACGGCAGCCCCGTGCTGCTCGACTTCGGCGCCGCGCGCCAGACGCTCACGACCAACCGGCCCAAGCTCGCCCCGATGTACACGCCCGGGTTCGCCGCGCCGGAGCAGTACCGCGACCACGATCGCCTCGGCCCGTGGACCGACGTGTACGGCACGGGCGCGTCGATGTTCGCGTGCCTGGCGGCGTTCGCGCCGCAGGCGGCCGACGCGCGCCTGCAGGAGGATCACCTCGTGTCGGCCAAGAAGATCTGGTCGGGACAATACTCGGACAACCTGCTCGAGGTGATCGACTGGTGCCTGCGTCTCGATCCGCTCGAGCGGCCGCAGAGCGTGTTCGCGCTGCAGCGCGCGATCCGCGACATCGCGCCGATCAAGCGCAAGACGACGTTCCTCGCCAGCCTCAAGCGCCTGCTGTTCCTTGAAATCGGCGCGTAGCGGCACCGCGGCATGCGCTTCACGATCTTCCAGGAATCGCGCAAGGGCGGGCGCGAGGTCAACCAGGACCGCATCGCCTACACGTACAGCCGCGAGACGCTGCTCCTCGTGATCGCCGACGGGATGGGTGGCCACGTGGGCGGCGAGATCGCCGCGCAGATCGCCGTGCGGCTTTTCATCGAGCGCTTCCAGCAGGAGGCGAAGCCGATCCTGCGCAATCCTCTCAAGTTCATGCAGGAGACGATGCTGCGCGCGCACGCGGCGCTGGGCTCGTACGCCAACCAGTTCTCGATGCTCGAGACGCCACGCACGACCTGCGTGGCCGTCATCGTGCAGGGCAACCATGCGTACTGGGCGCACGTGGGCGATTCGCGCTTCTATCTGTTCCGCCAGGGCAAGCTCATCGCGGCGACGAAGGACCATTCGAAGGTGCAATACCTCGTCGACCAGGGCGTGATCACGCCGCAGGAAGTCGCCGTCCATCCGGACCGCAACAAGATCTTCAGCTGCCTCGGCGGCATGACGGAGCCGGTCATCGACCTCTCGAAGCGCACTCCCTTGGCGAACGGCGACATCCTCGTGCTTTGCACCGACGGCCTGTGGAGCGTGTATCCGCACGGCGAGATGGCGACGATGCTGACGTCGACGCCGATCCTCACCACCGCGCCGCAGATCATGCGCGAGGCCGAGGAGCGCGGCGGCGAAGAAGGCGACAACCTCTCGGCGATCATCGTGCGCTGGGGACCGGAAACGCTGGCGGACGAGCCGACGACGACCGAGAATCTCGCGCTCGGGCAGTTCGAGACGCAGGTCGAGCACACGATCACGCTTGCCGACCGGGCGGGCAAGGATCGCGATCTCACCGAGGACGAGATCGAGCGGGCGATCGCGGAGATACAGTCGACGATTCAGAAGTACAGGAAATAGGGGCGAGGGGCGGGGACGAGGGCGAGGGGCGAGGGAGCGCATTCGCGCTCGGCGAGCGGGCGGCTTACGATGTGCATCCCTCAGCGCTACTCGCCTGCCATTCACGTTTGCCGGCTTCGCTTCGATGCTCCCTCGTCCCTCGCCCCTCGTCCCTCGCCCCTAGCAAATGCGCCAGCTCCTGCTCGACACCGAAACCACCGGCCTCGACCCGAAGCAGGGGCACCGGATCATCGAGATCGCCGCGGTCGAGGTCGTCGACCGGCGCCTGACGGGGCGACATCTGCACTACCGGATCGATCCCGAGCGTGACATCGACGTCGCGGCGACCGAGGTGCACGGGATGACGCGCGACGATCTTCGCGGCCAGCCGCGCTTCGCCGACATCGCGGCCGAGCTCGCCGACTTCGCGCGCGGCGCCGAATGGATCATCCATAACGCGCCGTTCGACATCGCGTTCCTCGATTACGAATTCGACCTCGCCGGCTTCCCGTGCTGCACGTCGCTCTACGGCGGGCTCGTCGACACGCTCGCGCTCGCGCGCGAGACGTTCCCCGGCAAGCGCAACAGCCTCGATGCGCTTTGCGAGCGCTTCGGCGTCTCGAATGCGCACCGCACGTTGCACGGTGCGCTGCTCGACGCGCAGCTCCTCGCCGAGGTCTACCTCGCGATGACGCGCGGCCAGGAGACGCTCGTCATCGACATGTACGTGCCGCCCGCATCGGGGCTCGCCGGACCGATGCGCGACGGCAGCGCCGACTTCGCGCCGCGCTACGTCGTGCATCGCATCGTCCCCGGCGAGCACGAGCTCGCCGCGCACCGCGCCTACCTCGCCGTGCTCGCGAAGGAGGCGAAGGCCGGATGCGTGTGGCTCACGCTGGAGGCCGACGTCGCGCTCGCGTGATGAAACATTCCCCCACGCTCGCTGCGCTCGCTGCCCCCCGAGGGTTGCGTCAGCCGGTCGGGGCGGTCCTTCCCGACTGAATGGAGTTGATCCTCTGGCGCCATTGCGACGCCGAGCCCGGCGTGCCGGACGACTTGCGCCCGTTGACGGCACGAGGCCGCGAGCAGGCGACCCGCATGGCGCAATGGCTCGCCGCACGCCTGCCGGCCGACAGCGCGATCATCGTCTCGCCGGCCCTCCGCGCGCGGGAAACCGCACGGGCGCTTGCGCGGCGGTATCGAACCATGCGCGAGATCGGCACCGGCGCCTCGGTCGACGCGGTCCTCGCGGCCGCGCACTGGCCGCACGCGCGGCGGACCGTGCTCGTCGTGGGCCACCAGCCGACGCTCGGCCGCGCGGCGTCGTGGCTGCTGGAGGGCGAGTTGGCGGATCGCCCGCTCGAGCCCGGCGCGCTGTTGTGGCTGGCGAGCGCGGCCGGCGGCGCGGCCGTTCTGTTGCGAAACGCGTCCCCGGGAAGCGTCGGGTCGGGGACCGTCTGAGCCGGCGCGCAAATCTCGCGTGCGACCCCGGGAAGTTTGCGACGGGCGCGAAGCGGGCGCGCTCGGGGCGCGCCGTTTTCCGCGGACGACCGCGTCCGGGCATGTCGGCGCGACGCCTTCGTCTGTTACGCTCCCGCGTTTCCCCGCGACGGTACCGTAGCGAATGCCGGTCGATTACCTCCAGAAAATCCTCACGGCCAAGGTCTACGACGTCGCGCTCGAGACGCCGCTCGGCCTGGCGCCCGCGCTGTCGGCGCGCCTTCGCAACCGCGTGCTCCTGAAGCGCGAGGACGAGCAGCCGGTGTTCTCGTTCAAGCTGCGCGGCGCGTACAACAAGATGGCGCACATGAGCGCGGCCGAGCGCGCGCGGGGCGTGATTGCCGCCTCGGCGGGCAATCACGCGCAGGGCGTGGCGCTCGCCGCGCAGCGGCTCGGCTGCAGCGCCACGATCGTCATGCCGGTCACCACGCCGCAGATCAAGATCGCGGCGGTCGAGGCGCGCGGCGCGCACGTCGTCCTGCACGGCGACTCGTATTCGGACGCGTACGCCAGGGCGATCGAGCTGCAGAAGGCATCGCAGGCGACATTCGTGCATCCCTACGATGACCCGGACGTCATCGCCGGCCAGGGCACGATCGGCATGGAGATCCTGCGCCAGTGGCAGGGTCCGCTCGACGCGATCTTCGTGCCGATCGGGGGCGGGGGCCTGGTGAGCGGCATCGGCGCCTACGTAAAGCGGGTGCGCCCCGAAGTGAAGGTGATCGGCGTGCAGCCCGAGGATTCGGACGCGATGGCACGCTCGCTCGCTGCGCGCCGGCGCGTGGCGCTGACGCACGTGGGTCTCTTCGCCGATGGCGTGGCCGTGAAGCAGGTGGGCCGCGAGACGTTCCGCATTGCGCGGATGGTCGTCGACGAGGTCGTCCGCGTCGATTCGGACGCGATCTGCGCGGCGCTGAAGGACGTCTTCGAGGACACGCGCGCGACGCTCGAGCCCGCGGGCGCGCTGTCGATCGCGGGCCTCAAGGCGTGGGTCGAGCGCACCCGCGCGAAGGCGCGGACGCTCGTCGCCGTGGCCTCCGGCGCCAACATGAACTTCGACCGGCTGCGCTTCGTCGCCGAGCGCGCGGAACTCGGCGAGCACCGCGAGGCGATCCTCGCGGTGACGATCCCCGAGCGGCCGGGCAGCTTCCGCGAGTTCTGCGCTCTCCTCGGCAAACGCTCGATCACCGAGTTCAACTACCGCTATGCCGATCCGAAGCTCGCGCACCTGTTCGTCGGCATCGAGGTCGCGAACCGGCGCGAGACCGAGCAGATCCTGGCCGCGCTGAAGCGCGCCAGGATCGACGCCTCCGACCTCTCCGACAACGAGATGGCGAAGCTGCACGTGCGGCATCTGGTGGGCGGACACGCCCCGGCGGCCGAGCACGAGATCCTCTACCGCTTCGAGTTTCCGGAGCGGCCGGGCGCATTGATGCAATTTCTCGACAGCATGAGCGCGGGGTGGAACATCAGCCTGTTCCACTATCGCAACCACGGAGCCGATTACGGCCGGGTGCTCGTCGGTATGCAGGTGCCGCCCGGCGACAAGGCCAGCTTCCGGCGCTTCCTCGAGCGCCTCGGCTACGACCACGTCGACGAATCGGCGAACCCCGCCTACCGGATGTTCCTCGGGCGCTGAGCACGGGCCACGGATCAGGGGCTAGGGACTAGCGATTAGCGGCTAGGGACCAGGGGCTAGGGAGCGTCGGTGGAACGCCATGCGCCGCCGGCTTGCGATGTACGGCAAAGTCGAGCACGCCATCGCCAGGCGAAAAGGTGTGCGTCGACCCGACGCTCGCTGGCCCCTAGCCCCTAATCCCAGTCCCTAGCCCCTGATCCCTTGGCGTCGCGTCACGGCAGCCCGCCTGCCGCCCCGCGGCATGCCACCCGCGTGAAAACGTGCTCTGTTGTTGCGTTTGCATCGGAAAGGCGTCGCACTGCGGATTCCGGCAAGCTTTATGCTCTAGGCAAGCGGCTTGGGCCGTGTCAGACTCGGCCCGGGTCCGGTGCGGCGCCGATGGCCGCGACCGCATGAGCGCCGGCGGGGACCTTCCGCGGCGCGAATACCACGCTCCGGGCCGCGCGGCGGATGCCGATCCGCCGCCGCCGGGGCAGTCGAGGCGCGGATGGGCAACGACGCGAGCCGCAGCACGCTTTCGGGCATCAAGGTGATGGTGATCGACGACTCGAACACCATTCGCCGCAGCGCGGAAATCTTCCTGTTGCAGGCGGGATGCACGGTCATCCTCGCCGAGGACGGCTTCGACGCGCTGGCGAAGATCGCCGACCACCAGCCGGACCTGGTCTTCGTCGACATCATGATGCCCCGCCTCGATGGCTACCAGACCTGCGCCTTGATCAAGAAAAACAGCCGCTTCCACGCGATGCCCGTCGTCATGCTGTCGTCGAAGGACGGCCTGTTCGACCGGGCGCGGGGCCGGATGGTCGGCTCGGACCAGTACCTGACCAAGCCGTTCACGAAGGAAAGCCTGCTGAAGGCCGTCGCCGCGCACGTGCGCGCGGCCGCCTAGCGGGCGCCTGGAGAGCGCATGACCAATCCCACCACCGCGCGGGCGATCGTCGCGGCCGCGACCGCGACCGGCACCGAACGGCAGGGAGGCACGATGGGTATCAAGAGAATCCTGGTCGTCGACGACTCGGCGACCGAGCGCCACATGCTGCGGGACCTTTTGACGAAGGCGGGCTACGAGGTCGTGTCGAGCGACAACGGCGAGGATGCGATCGCCAAGGCGCGACAGGTGAAGCCGGACCTGATCCTGATGGACGTTGTCATGCCGGGGCTCAACGGCTTCCAGGCGACGCGCGCCATCAGCCGCGATCCTGCGACCAGGTCGATCCCGGTCATCATGTGCACGTCGAAGAGCCAGGAAACCGACAAGATCTGGGGCCTGCGCCAAGGGGCCCGGGATTACCTCGTGAAGCCGGTCGACCGCGAGACGCTGCTCGCCAAGATCGCGTCGCTCGGCTGACCGGGCGGACGGAGGGACAAGACGATGTCGCGCGCCGCTCGCCTCGACCTGCGATCGTTCCAGCAGGAGCTCGCGAACCGCCTCGCGAGCAAGACCGCGGCGCAGGTCGAGTCGTCGCGGCTCGGCCTCGCGTGCGGCGAGCGTCGCTTCCTGATCCGGCTCCCCGACGCCGGCGAAGTGATCGCCGTGCCCCCGATCGTGCCGGTGCCGCTCACGCGCGTCTGGTTCCTCGGCCTCGCCAACATCCGGGGCAACCTCCACAGCGTCGTCGACTTCCAGGCGTTCCTCGGGGGCGCGCCCCTTCCGCTCGGCAACCTCGCCCGCCTCATCCTGCTCGCGCCGCGAAGCGGCGAGCAGAGCGCGGGGATCGTCGTCGAGCGCGTGCTCGGCCTGCGCAACCTCGCGCAGTTCGCGCCGGCCGAGAACGACGCGACGGGCCCGGCGTGGCACGTGCGCACCTGGCGCGACGACGACGACGCGACATGGCAGGAGCTCGACCTCGCGCTCCTCGCCCGCGATCCCGCATTCCTGCAGGTCGCTGCATGACAGTGACAAGACGCCCGTTGCCGCCGGTGCGCGCACGGCGGGCCGGCCACCGCACCAGGCACGTTATGCCCGAGGGCGCCGCGCTGCGCGGCGCGAGCACGCCGTGACCGCTGACACGGCCTCGCAACGCCGCGACATCCGCGACAACGGAGGCAACACCATGGCACTCAAGATGACCAAGCTCTTCGGCGAGGCCCGCACCGCGGAGAACACCGACTTCGACGTGCCGACGACCCAGGTGCGCATGAACATCACCTCGCCCGAGGGATTCGATCCGCTCGCGTCCATGTCCGTCATGGAGCAGCTGCGCACGGCGAGCAGCGCCGCGCCGCCGCCGCGGCTGCCGATCATCGGCCGGCTGCCGGTCGTGCGCCAGTTCCAGATCCTCGGCGTGGTCACGGTCACGTTCCTCGCGCTCGCCGTGTTCATGGTGTACCTCGACAACCGTGCCACGTCGCAGCAGGCGCTGCAGGCGGCGGCCGCCACCGAGATGCAGATGCTGTCGCAGCGGCTCGCGCGGGGATCCGCGCTGGCGGCGCAGGGCCAGGCCGCGGCGTTCGCCGCGATCCGTGACAGTCGCGATCGCTTCAAGGGCAATCTCGACGCGCTGGCCGACGGCGGGATGTACAAGGGCACGAACCTCGACCCCACGCAGAACGCCGCCGCGCGCGAGACGCTGAACGGGATCAAGGGACGCTTCGAGCGCGTCGACGCGGCCGCCAAGCGCCTCGTCGACAACGAAAAGAGCCTGACGTCGCTCGCGAGCGGCCTCGTTGCGATCAACCAGGGGAACAGCGGCCTGCTCGAGCTCGCCCAGCAGGCGAGCCAGCAGATCGGCCAGGCGGGCGGGAGCCTGCGCGAGGTCGACTACGCGAACCAGCTTGCGGTGCTGTCGCAGCGCATCGCGAAGAACGCCAACACGCTCGCGGCCGCCGACGAGATCGACCCGGAGGTCGCATTCCTGCTCGGGAAGGACGACGCGACGTTTCGCGACATCGTGAACGGCCTCGCCAAGGGCAGCGATGCCCTGCGCCTCGCGCCGGCGCGCTCGGACGACGCGCGCGCGACGCTCGCCGAGCTCGCCAAGCGCTTCACGGCGTACCAGGCCGGCGTCGACGCGATCCTGTCGAACATGGCGAATCTGGTCGTTGCGAAGCAGGCCGCGCGCAGCATCAACGACGAGGCCGAGCCGCTGCTCTCCGACACGACGACGCTCGCCGCGCAGTACGCGGTCGGCGGCACCTCGCACGCGCTGACGCTCGGCCTCGCCATCGTCTTCGGCGTGATCGCGCTCGGCTGCCTCGCGCTGATCGCCAAGGTGTTCCTCGACGACGCGCGCCTGCGCGCGCAGGACAGCGAGCACGAGAACAAGCGCAATCAGGAGGCGATCCTGCGGCTCCTGAACGAGATGGGCAACCTGGCCGACGGCGACTTGACCGTGCAGGCGTCGGTGACCGAGGACGTCACCGGCGCGATCGCCGATTCGATCAACTTCACCATCGAGGAGCTGCGCACGCTGGTGAAGGGCATCAACTCGGCGACCGACCAGGTGACCAAGGCGACGCAGGAGACGCAGGCGATCTCGAACCGGCTCTACGAGGCGTCGCAGCGGCAGAACCGCGAGATCCAGCAGGCCTCGGCATCCGTGCTGACGATGGCGGAGTCGATCAGCGAGGTCGCGCACAACGCCGCGCAGTCGGCGAAGGTCGCGCAGGCGCAGCTCGCCGCGGCCGAGAAGGGCGGCAGCGCGGTGCAAAACCAGATCGCGGGGATGAACGACATCCGCGCGCAGATCCAGGAGACGTCGAAGCGCATCAAGCGCCTCGGCGAGTCCTCGCTCGAGATCGGCGAGATCGTCGAGCTCATCTCGGACATCACCGAGCAGACGAACGTGCTCGCGCTGAACGCCGCCATCCAGGCCGCCTCCGCGGGCGAAGCGGGACGCGGCTTCACCGTCGTCGCCGAGGAAGTGCAACGCCTCGCGGAGCGCTCGGGCGAGGCGACGAAGCAGATCGAGGCGATCGTGAAGACGATTCAGGCGGACACGCAGGACGCCGTTGCCGCCATGGAGAAATCGACCGTCGGCGTCGTCGAGGGCGCGAAGCTCTCGGACGCGGCGGGGCAGGCGCTCGCCGAGATCCAGCGCGTGTCGCGCGAGCTGTTCGAGCTGATCGGACGTATTTCCGCGCAGACGCAGCGCCAGTCGGCGTCGGTGACCGACGTGACGCGCGGCATGCAGGGGATCCTGCGGATTTCCGAGGAGACGACCGAGGGCACGAAGCAGACGAACGTGTCCATCGGCCAGTTGACGAAGCTGGCCGCCGAGCTCCGCAGCTCGGTGGCGGGCTTCAAGGTTTGACGTCGGTGGCTGCAACCGCGATGGAGACCGCGCGCGTGCTTTCGGACACCGCAACCGAATTCGACGTCGGGCCGCTGTCGTGGGTGCAGGGCGAGATCGACGAGGCGCTCGGGCGCGGCATGGCCGAGCTGGCGGCGTTTCGCGCGAATCCCGCCGAGCAGGCGCCGCTCAAGCACGCGCGCTCGCACGTGCACCAGGCCGCGGGCGCGATCCAGATGGTCGGCCTCGACGCGGTGGTCGCATTCAGCGAGGAGATCGAGCGGCAGCTTGCGCGCATGGAAGAGGCGCTCGCGGGCGACGTGGCGGCGCAGGTCGAGCTCGTCGATCGCGCCGTCAGCCGTTTGCGCGTGTTCCTCGACGAGATCGGCAACGGCGCGCCGCCCGTGCCGCTCGCGCTCTACCCGGAATACGAGGCGATGCGCAAGGCGCGCGGCGAGGACGCGCCCGCGCCGACCGATCTCTTCTATCCCGACCTCTCGGTGCGGCCGCCGCGCGGTGCGCCGACCGAGATCATGCCCGCGGCGCGGCTTGCGTCGCATCTCCTGAAGGAGCGGCGGCAGTACCAGCGCGGGCTGCTCGAATGGCTGCGCGGCGCGGCGAGCGGTGCGACGACGATGCGCGAGGCGATCGCGGCGATCGAGGACGTCACCGCGCAATCGGCGCTGCGCGCGTTCTGGTGGACGGCGGGTGCGCTGCTCGAGGCGCTCGAGAAGCACGGGCTCGAGCCGTCGTTCGGCGCGAAGCAGCTCGTCGCGCGCATCGACATGCAGATCCGCCGCGTGACCGAAGGCAGCGCCAAGGTCGCCGACCGGCTGCGCCGCGAGGTGCTCTATTACGTCGCGATCGCGAAACCGGTCGCGCCCACGATCGAGGCGGTGCAGCGCGCGTATCGGCTTTTGTCGCTCATACCGTCCAGGGACGCGCTCGACGACGACGTGGTGCGCCGTCGGCCGCTGCTGCGCGAGGCGCGCGAGCAGCTCTCGAACGCCAAGGACGCGTGGCTCAAGGCGGCGTCGGGCCGCGCCGAAAATCTGCCGCGGCTCGCGCAGCTCCTCTCCGTGGCGCATGCGAACGCCGAGGCGATCGGCCATCCGCCGCTTATCAAGCTGACCGGCGCGCTCGCGAGCCGGCTGTCGTCGATGCCGGCGGAGGGCGTGCCGGAGCCGCTGGCGATGGAATTCGCCACCGCGCTGCTGCTCGCCGAGAGCGCATTCGAGAATTTCGGCAACCTCGCGCCCGATTTCGACGCACAGGTCGATGCGATGCTCGCGCGCCTCGACGCGGCGCGGTCCGGCCAACCGGCCGCGCAGGGCGCGCCGGTGCTCGACGAGATGTCGCGTCGCGCGCAGGAGCGCGTCCTCCTCGGGCAGGTGATGCGCGAGGTGCAGGCGAACCTGCGCCACATGGAGCAGGTGCTGGACGCCTTCTTCCGCGACCACACGCGGCGCAGCGAGCTCACCGCGCTCGCCAAGGACGGCCAGCAGATCCGCGGCGCACTGCGCATCCTCGAGCTCGACGACGCCGATCGTTTGCTCGCGCTCTGCCAGACGCAGATCGAAAGCTACGCCGACCCGGACACGCCGGTCGACGAGGAGGGTCTCGAGCTCCTTGCCGAGTCGCTGTCGGGACTCGGCTTCTACATCGACGCGGTGTTGCACCAGCGCCCGGACCGCGACCGGATCATCGCCCCGCTCATCGCGAAGCGCCTGGGCGAAGCGCCCCCGCCTGCCGCGCCTGAGGCGCAGTCGGTCGAAGAGTCGGTGGCGGAGCTTCGTGCGGCGCTGCCGCGGCTCCTCGCCGACGTGCGCGAGACGCCGGCGAGCGAGGCGGCGCGCGCCGAGCTGCGCGGCAAGCTCGCGAGCCTGCGCGACGACGCCGACCTGATCGGTGACGCCGGGCTCGCCGCGCAGGTCAATGCGGCGCTCAAGGACATCGACGCCGGTGCGCAGGATGCCGCGCTCGCCGCCCGCGTCGACGAGATCGTCGAGTCGGGTGCGGCGCCCGCGCCGGCGCTGTCCGAGGAAACGCAACGCCTGCTCGCGACCGACGCGGGTGCGCTCGACGCCGAGCTCCTCGAGATCTACCTCGCCGAGGCCGACGAGGTGCTGGACCGCGTGCGCGAGCATCGGCTCGCGCTCGAGCACTCGCCGCACGATCGCGAGGCTCTCGTCACCGTGCGCCGCCAGTTCCACACGCTGAAGGGCAGCGGCCGCATGGTCGGCCTGACCGAGCTCGGCGAGCTCGCGTGGAGCGTCGAGCGCATCCACAACCGCATCCTCGAGGAGGAGCGGCGCGTCACGCCGGCGCTGCTCGCACTGATCGGCGTCGCCGAAACGTCGTTCCGGCAATGGGTCCACGAGCTGCGCGAGTCGGGGCGCATCGCGACGGCGCCCACGGCGCTGCAGTCGGCGCTGCGCGCCGTCGATGCCGAATCGCCGGGCGGCGCCGGGGCGTCGCTGCCGCCGGTCACGTCAGCGGCGCATGCGCCTTCGCCGCCCGCGCCGGCATCGACCGGGCAGCCGATCGGACCGATCGTGCCGCCAGCGGAGATCGCGCCGGCGGACGTTGCCGACAGGCGTCCCGCGACGACCACCGATGATGCGTCGATCGACCAGGCGGCATTCGGCGCCACGGAAGGCATCGCCGCAAGCGCGCATACCGACGACGCGCGCGCTCCCGACCTCGAGCTCGTGACGTTCGCCGAGCTCGGCGCGCCGGTCGCCGACGACGCGGCCCCCGTGGTGACGGTGCTCGAGGAATCGGTCGGCGAGACGATCGACGTCGGCCTGCCGAACGATCTGCGCGAGGGCGGCAAGCCGGTGCTGCGCGTCGTCGCCGACAACACGTCCGGCCACGCCGGCGAAGCGCGCGCGCGTCCGCCGTCGGTGCACGTGCCGGGTCTCACGCTCCTCACCGACCCCCTGCGGGGAAGCGAGCCGGCGTCCGACGCAACCGAAGGCGACGTCGTCATCGGCGACGTGCGGGTGGCGGCGTCGTTGTGGAAGATCCTGTGCGACGAGGCCGACCAGCACGTCACGCTGCTCCAGCACGAAGTCTCGGTGCTGCAGTTCGACCCGGAGCACTGGCCGATCGCGACGATGGTGCGCGCGAGCCACACGCTCTGCGGCATCCATCGCACCGGCGGCATCTCTCTGATCGCGACCACCGCGCGCGCGCTCGAGCAGGCCCTGCTCGCGCTCGAGGAGCGCGGGGCGCCGTTCCCCGGCATCGCACAGCCGGTGCTCGCGCGCGCGACCGCCGGGCTCGCGCATTTCGTGAGCCGGGTGAAGGCGCGCGAGGGCTTCACGCCGGCCGACGAACGCGAGGCGGCGGAGATCGTCACCGAGCTCGACGAGCTGCGCCAGGAGGCGGTCGCGACCACGCCGCCGGGCGAGCCGCTGATTCCGGTCGACGAGGCGAGCGACCATCTCGAGCTCATTGCCGACGAGCCGCAGGCCGAGGACGCGTCGGCGAGCGCCGGCGACGCGACGCCGGCCGACACGGCATCGCTCGCGTCCGACATCGCGCCCGCGGCGACCGGCGAGCCGCAGGGTTTGGCAACGCCGTTGCCTCCCATCGAGGTGGAGGCCGGTGCGTCGTCGAGCGAGCCGGGCGAAGCGGCGCGGGTCGACATCCCGACCGAAGCCGTCGACGCCCCCCGCGTGCCGGATCAGCCGTCGCCCGTCGCAGAAGAGATGCCCGAGGAGCCGGCGTCGGTCGAAGCGTCGTGGGTGGCGACGCCGGCCGCCGCACCGGAGGCCGCGCCCGCGACCGAGGAATCGCTCCTGGAGGTCACCGACGACCTCGACGAGACGATTCTCCCGATCTTCCTCGAGGAAGCGGCCGAGCTGTTCCCGCAGGCCGGGGAGTTGTTGCGGGCGTGGCGGCGCACGCCGGACGACGCCGCCGCCACGGCGCAGCTTCGCCGCACCGTGCACACCCTGAAGGGCAGCGCGCGGATGGCAGGCGCGATGCGCCTCGGCGAGGTCGCGCACCGGATGGAGTCGCGGCTCACGCAAGGCGATGCGCCGGTCGCGGCGACGGGTGAGCTGTTCGAAGCGCTCGACACCGATCTCGATCGCATGAGCTTCCTGCTCGACGCGCTGCGCGAGGGCAAGGCGAACGTGCCCCTGCCGTGGCTTGCGCCGCCGCGGGCACCGTCCGCGCCGGGCGCAGGCGCGGCAACGGCGGAAGCCTCCGCTGCGCCCGAAAGCGCCGCGGAAGCGCCGGCAGCGACCCTGCGCGAGCCCGGCGCGCATCCGCGCCGGCGCGCATCCGACCGTTTCGAGAGCGAGCCCGGCCGCGCGATGCTGCGCGTGCGTGCCGACATCGTCGACCAGCTCGTCAACGAGGCGGGCGAGGTGGCGATCGCTCGCGCGCGCGTCGAGGGCGAGCTGCGCGCGCTCAAGGCGAACCTGCTCGAGCTCACGAACAGCGTCATCCGGCTGCGCAGCCAGGTGCGCGAGATCGAGTTGCAGGCGGAGACGCAAATCCAGTCGCGCATGTCGGCCGTCGGTGCGTCGCAGGAGGACTTCGACCCGCTCGAGCTCGATCGTTTCACGCGTTTCCAGGAGCTGACGCGCTCGCTTGCCGAGGGCATCAACGACGTGGCGACGGTGCAGCAGTCGCTGCTCAAGAACCTCGACGAGGCGGACGCCGCATTGCTCGCGCAGGCACGCCTGTCGCGTGACGTGCAGCAGCGGCTGTTCGCGATCCGCACCGTTCCGTTCAACAGCCTGTCCGAGCGGCTCTATCGCGTGCTGCGCAAGACCGCGCACGAGCTCGACAAGCGCGCGAACCTCGAGATCCAGGGCGGGCAGACCGAGCTCGATCGCTCGGTGCTCGAAAAGCTCGTCGGGCCGCTCGAGCACCTGTTGCGTAACGCGCTCGACCACGGCATCGAGGCGCGTGCCTCGCGGCTCGCGGCGGGCAAATCGGAGACCGGCGAGATCGCCCTTACCGTGCGGCAGGTCGGCAACGAGATCGCGATCGACATCGCCGACGACGGCGCCGGCATCGATTTCGACCGCGTGCGCGAGCGCGCGATCGCGGCCGGCGTCCTCGCCGAGGATGCCGATCCGACGATCCACGAGCTCGTCGAATGCCTGTTCCGGCCGGGCGTCTCCACTGCCTCGAAGGTCACGCAGATTTCGGGCCGCGGCATCGGCATGGACGTCGTGCGCAACGAGATCGTGGCGCTCGGCGGCCGCGTCGACGTCCATACGACGCCCGGCAAGGGGACGCGCTTCAATCTCTTCCTGCCGCTCACGCTCGCCGTTGCGCAGGCGGTGCTGGTGCGCGCCGGCGGAAGGCTGTGGGCACTGCCGGCGCCGATGGTGGCGCAGGTGCAGCAGGTGAAGCCGGACGTGCTGCGCTCGTTGTATTCCGACAAGCGCCTGCACTGGCAGGGACGTGCGTGGCCGTTCCACTACCTGCCGCGGCTGCTCGGCGACACGCACTCGGCGCCCGACCTCGGGCGCTACAACCCCGTGCTGCTGGTGCGAAGCGGCCAGGGCACGACCGCGGTGCACGTCGACGAGATGCTCGGCAATCAGGAAGTCGTGGTGAAGAACATCGGACCGCAGCTCGCGCGCGTGCCCGGCATCTCGGGCGCGACGGTGCTCGGCACCGGCGAGATCGTGCTCATCATCAATCCCGTGCAGCTCGCGCAGCGCCCGGGCGTGCCGCACTACGACCCCGCCGCCGACGAGCGCTTCGCCGCCGACCGCCGCGCGGCCGGCGCCACGGCCTCACGCAGGCTCGTCATGGTCGTCGACGATTCGCTCACCGTGCGCAAGTTCACCTCGCGGCTGTTGGCGCGGGAGGGATTCGAGGTGGTGACGGCCCGCGACGGCGTCGACGCCCTCAAGCTCCTCGCCGATCACACGCCGCACGCGATTCTGCTCGACATCGAGATGCCGCGCATGGACGGCTTCGAGTTCGCGAAGACGATCAAGAGCGACGCGAACACCGCCGCCATTCCGGTCATCATGATCACGTCGCGCACCGCGGACAAGCACCGCAACCGTGCAGCCGAGCTCGGCGTCGAGCGCTTCCTCGGCAAGCCGTATCAGGAGGAGGAGTTGCTGCGGAATCTGCGGGAGGTGGTGGCTAGCCCCTAGCCCGTCCGCATCCCCTCCGCCCTCCGCGCCACCGGCTCCCACTCGATCCGCTCGTACTCTGCGATCACCTGCGCGCCGAACAGCAGCACGATCGCCGCGAGCTCGAGCGACAGCAGCACGACGATCGCGGTCGTGAGCGAGCCGTAGACCGTCTGCACCTGCGACAGCGTCGCCAGGTACCAGACGAGCACGTGGCGCGAGATCTCCCACAGGATCGTCGCCGCCACGCCGCCGATCAGCGCGTGGCGCCACGACGGGCGGCCCACCGGCATCACGAAGTAGATCGACGTGAGGATGAACACCTCGCCGCCCACGCCGATCAGGTACAGGAGCGCGCGTGACACCCACGACAGCGACCAGTCGTGGCCGAGGATGTCGAGCGTCGTGAGGCCGAGCGCCTGCAGCGCGCCGGCGACGAGCGTGACGACGAGGAGCCCGATGCCGAGCAGCAGGATGTAGAGGTACGGGATCAGCACCGAGATCATGAACGGCCGGTGCCGCGTCAGCACGCGGTGGTAGAAGATCACCGACATCGCGTTCTCGAGCACGGAGAAAGCGAGCGAGCTGAAGAAGATCAACGTGACCGCGAGCGTCCAGCCGATCACGTCGCGATGCGCGATGAACGAGCGCAATTCGTCGATGAGCGCTGCCGACTGCCCGGGCGCAACGATGCCGATGTAGCGGGCGAGCGTCGCCATCAGCCGCTCGGCGTCGATCACGTGCGACAGGATGATCACGAGCAGGATCATCAGCGGCACGATCGACAGCAGCGTGTAGTATGCGACGCCGCCGGCGAGCAGCAGGCCCTGGTTCGCACGAAACGCGCGCACCGTCTGCGCGAGGAAGCCGAGCGGATCCTGCGCGACCTTCTGCGCGGCGCGCGAGAAGGCAGGGCGCACGTGCGCTTGCGGCACATCGCTTGGCGTCGCGCCGTTGCGCCGATCGTCCCGCGGCGTCGTCATGCGGCGAGCGACCGCCAGGCGTTGCGCGGGCTGACAGCGCCGGGCATCGGCGGTACATTTCCTTCCATCTCAACGGAGGAGAGCGTCATGGCGGAGTACGCGACGGAAAACATTCGTACTGTAGCGTTGGTGGGCGACGGGGGCGCGGGCAAGACCACGCTCGTCGAAGCGCTGCTCGCGAAGGCCGGCGCGATCGCCGTCGCCGGCAGCGTCGAACGCGGCACCACCGTGAGCGACTTCGATCCGCTGGAGAAGACGTACCAGCATTCGCTGCGCGCCTCGCTCGTCCATCTCGAAACCAATGGTACGCGGATCCACTTGATCGACACGCCGGGCTTCCCGGATTTCATCGGGCAGGCGATCGGTGCGCTCGACGCGGTGGAGACCGCGGCGGTCGTCGTCAATGCCGCGGCGGGCGTGCAGATGATCGCGTCGCGGATGATGGAATGGGCGGGAGAGCGGCATCTGTGCCGGCTCGTGGTCGTCAACAAGATCGACGCGGAAGGCGTCGACCTGCCGGGCGTCCTCGAGGCGATCCGCGGCGCGTTCGGCAAGGAGTGCCTGCCGATCAACCTGCCCGCGGACGGCGGCAGCCGCGTCGTCGATTGCTTCTTCAATCCGTCGGGCGAGGCCGATTTCTCGTCGGTCGCGCAGGCCCACGGCGCGCTCGTCGACCAGGTCGTCGAGGTCGACGAGGAATTGATGTCGCTCTATCTCGAGCAGGGCGAGGTCGCGCCCGACCAGTTGCATGCACCGTTCGAGAAGGCCCTGCGTGAGGGGCACCTCGTGCCGGTGTGCTTCACGTCGGCGCGCACCGGCGCCGGCGTCGCGGAACTGCTCGAAGTGCTCGTCAAGCTTGCGCCGAATCCCCTCGAAGGCAATCCACCGCTTTTCATCAAGGGCGAAGGCGACGGCGCCGTCGAGTTTCACTCCGAACCCGACCCGGGCAAGCACGTCCTCGCGCACGTCTTCAAGGTCGTCATGGATCCGTTCGTCGGCAAGCTCGGCGTGTTCCGCGTGCACCAGGGAACGGTGACGAAGGACACGCAGCTCTTCGTCGGCGACGGCCGCAAGCCGTTCAAGGTCGGCCATCTCTTCATGCTCCAGGGAGGCAAGTACATCGAGATCGATCGCGCCGTGCCGGGCGATCTCGCCGCCGTCGCGAAGGTCGACGAGATCGCGTTCGACTGCGTGCTGCACGACTCGCACGAAGAGGATCACATCCACATGCGTCCGCTCGAGTTCCCGGTGCCCATGCACGGCTTCGCGATCACGCCGAAGCGCCGTGGCGACGAGCAGCGCATCTCCGACGTGCTGAACAAGATGATGGCCGAGGACCCGACGCTCGTCGTGACGCACGATCCGACGGTCAACGAGACGGTGCTGCGGGGCTTGGGCGATCTGCACCTGCGCTCCGTGTTCGAGCGGATGGCGAGCCAGTTCAAGCTCGAGGTCGAGACGCGCGCGCCGCGCGTGCCTTATCGCGAGACGATCACGGCGAAGGCGGAGGGCCATCACCGCCACAAGAAGCAGACCGGCGGCGCCGGGCAGTTCGGTGAGGTGTTCCTGCGCGTCGAGCCGCTGCCACGCGGCGGCGGCTTCGAGTTCGTCGACCAGGTGAAGGGCGGGGCGATCCCCAACACGCTGATTCCCGCCGTGCAGAAGGGCGTCGAACAGGTCCTGACCGCGGGCCCGGTCGCCGGCTTCCCGATGCAGGACGTGCGCGTGATCGTCTACGACGGCAAGTACCACCCGGTCGATTCGAAGGAGGTGGCATTCGTGGCCGCGGGGCGCAAGGCGTTCCTCGATGCGATCGGCAAGGCGCGCCCGATCGTGCTCGAGCCGATCGTCGGCGTCGAGATCAACTGCCCGGCGGATACGATGGGCGACGTGACGGGCGACCTCTCGTCACGACGCGGCCAGGTGACGGGAACGCAGACGCTGCAGGCGGGCACGCTCGCCGTCAACGGACTCGCGCCGCTCGGCGAGCTCGACGGCTACGCCGCGCGGCTCAAGTCGATGACCGGCGGCCACGGCGCGTGGACGATGTCGCTTTCGCACTACGAGCAGGCGCCGCCGAACCTGCAGAGCCAGCTGGCCGCCGAGTATGCGAAGCAACGCCGCCACGAGGAGGAGTGACGGAGTTCTTATCGAGGATCGAGGACTTCAGCGGCGGGGAAAGCGCAGGTCGCGCGCCCGCAACTCGTGCCGCCAGAGCAGCGTCCCCTTCTGGTCGTAGCTTTCGAGCGCGATCAGCCGGTCCTTGGCCGGGCCGCTCACACGGATCAGCCCGAACTGCCGCTTGCCCACGAGCGTGCCGGGGACGACGTCCGGGTTCGTGCGCTCCGCCGCCTCGGGTTTCGCCCATGGGCGCGACGTCAGGGGGCTCGACGTGAATTCGTAGAGCGGGTAGGCGTCCGGGCGGTCGATTTTCAGCAATTCGCCGAAATGCCGGTCGCCGCTCACGAAGAGCAGCCCTTCGACGCGTTGCGCGAGCAGCCAGTCGAAGAACGCCTTCTGCTCGTCGGGGTAGTGATTGAAGCCCTCGAAGCGGTCGACGCGGTTCCACATCTGCGAGCCGTTCACGACCAGCTTGAGCGGTGCGCGGGAGCGCGCGAGCGCGTTGCGCAGCCAATCAAGTTGCGCGCTGCCGAACATCGTCTTGCTCGCTCCGTCACGCAGACGCTCCGCGGAGCGATACCAGCGATCGTCGAGCAGGAAGAGATCGACGTCGCCGACGCGCGCGCGGCCGAAGATGCCCGGCGTGCCGGGCAGGCCGAGACTCGGGTTCGGCCAGTAGCGCGCGAAGAGCGCGAGCGACTCGCCCTTCAGGCCGTACGACATGTCGGCGTCGTTCGGGCCGTAGTCGTGATCGTCCCAGATCGCGAGTTGCGGCGCCGTCACGAGCAGTCGCGCAAGCGACGGGTGCGCGCGCTGGCGTCGATAGCGCGCCGCCATCGATGCCGGATCGAATTCGTCGGGCGGCTGAAAGTAGACGTTGTCGCCGAGCCACAGCATCAGATCGGGCGCCTTGTCGGCGATCGCGTCGAAGATCTCGAAGCCGCCGCCGTACGATGTCCGGTTCCACGGCGGCTCGGCGGCCGCCAGGAAGAAGCACGATCCGATCGCGATCGTGAGATCGGGTGCGTCGTCGTGCGGGAACCCATAGGGTTGCGCGCGCACCGCACCCTCGCGCGTGTCCCCGTCGCCGTCGACCGTGTACGTCGCCCGCGTCCCGGGCAGAAGCCCGGTGAGGCGCGCGAGCACGACGTCGTCGTTGTCGGCCGTCGCTTCGAGCGCGAGCGTATGCAGGACGCCGTCGTGCTCGGTGCGCCAGCGCACGCGAATCGTCCCCGGCGCTTCGGTCTGGATCCAGACCAGCGCGCTCGTGTAATCGGCGTAGCCGTGCATCACGACGAGGCGCGCGTAGGCGGGTACGGCCGCGGCGAGCAGCAGAGCGGTCGCGAAGACGCTGCGTGCGGCGGCGCGATGGGGGCGACGCGAGGCGCGCACGGAATGGCGGCGAACGCAGCGGAACCGGGAAGCCGCGCCAGCGTCTCGAAGGGAGCGAAGGCGCAGGAGGAGGGCTGAAACCACGCGTGGCGTGCGTGCGCTTACGGGAACGCCGGGGCGGCGCTCGATTGTGCCGTCAACCCTCGCAGATTACAATCGAGGAACGGAGCCTCGGTGAACCTCAAGCGTCATTTCCTGATCGCGATGCCCGCGATGGCGGATCCGCATTTCGCCAACGCGCTCACGTACGTTTGCGAGCACAACGAGGAAGGCGCCCTCGGCATCGTCGTCAACAAGCCGATCGACATGACGCTCTCGGCGCTCTTCGAGCAGATCGAGATTCCCCTCGACGACGCCACGCTGCGCGAAGCGCCCGTGCATTTCGGCGGCCCCGTGCAGGTCGACCGCGGCTTCGTGCTGCATCGCCCGCTCGGCAACTGGCAGTCGACGTTGCCGATCGGTGACGACCTCGGCCTCACGACGTCCAAGGACGTGCTGGAGGCCGCCGGGCGCGGCGAGGGGCCGAGGGACATGTTCGTCTCGCTCGGCTACGCGGGCTGGTCGGCGGGGCAACTCGAGCACGAGCTGGCGCAGAACGCATGGCTCACCGTCGAGGCCGATCCCGACGTCCTCTTCGACCTGCCGGCCGAGCGCCGGCTTCCCGCCGCGGTGCGCCTGCTCGGCATCGACATCTCGCGGCTTTCCGATACCGCCGGACACGGGTGAAGCGCGCGTGCGCAGCGAAGCGAACGCGACGGTGCTCGCGTTCGATTTCGGCACGCGCCGCATCGGCGTGGCCGTCGGCAATACGTTGACGCGCGCCGCGCATCCGTTGCAGACGATCGAAGCGGCACGCGATGACGCGCGCTTCGCCGCGATCGCTGCGCTCGTCGACGAATGGCGCCCCGATCGCCTCGTCGTCGGCCTGCCGGTGCACGCCGACGGCACGCCGCACGCGATGACGCAAAGGGCACGCGACTTCGCGGCCGAGCTGGCGCGCCGCTTCGCGCGACCGGTCGCGCTGGTCGACGAGCGACATACGAGCGAGATCGCGCGGCAGGCGCTCGTCGCGTCGGGCCGGGGCGGGCGCGCGTCCCGCGGCTTGCGCGACCAGGTCGCCGCCGGGATCATCCTGCAGGCGTGGTTCGACGAGCATCATGACTGACCCGCTGCCCGACGCCGAAGCGGCGCTCGCCGCGCTGGTCGAGCGCATGCGCGGAGCGGTCGCGCACGATGCGGCGCTCGTCGGCATCTACTCCGGCGGCGCCTGGATCGCCGAGCGCCTGGCCGCCGTGCTTCCCGGCGAGCATCCGCTCGGCTTCATCGACGTCTCCTACTACCGCGACGACTACGCGCTCTCCGGCCTCAAGCCCAACACGCGCCGCACGGCGCTGCCCTTCGACGTGTCCGGCGCGACGATCGTGCTCGTCGACGACGTCCTGTACACGGGCCGCAGCGTGCGCGCCGCGATCAACGAGCTCTTCGACTTCGGGCGCCCGGAGCGCATCGAGCTCGCGGTGCTCGTCGACCGCGGCGGCCGCGAGCTTCCGATCGAGCCCACCTACACCGGCGTGCGGCTCGCCGTCGCGCGCGACCGCTCGATCGTGTTGTCGCGAGACCCCGGCGGCACCCTGTCGCTCGGGGTCGAGCCGCTGTCGGGAGTGGCGTGAGCGCGCAGGGCCGCCCCCAAGCGCGAACCAGCCCCGTAGCGCGAAGCGCGCAGGGAAGCCCATTGCGCGCGCAGGGCCGCCCCCAAGCGCGAACCAGCCCCGTAGCGCGAAGCGCGCA
>JBLMWW010000208.1:0-6081 GCA_050257435.1 Rudaea sp. | reverse complement strand
GAATCTCGCCGGACGGCGAGATTCGAGTCTGACCCCGATCTGCGTGACCCCGATCTCCGGGCGCGGTCTCTTCGAGCAGCGCCGCGAACTGCGCGAACACGTCGTCGACCGCCAGCGTGGTCAGGCATTCGGACACCTTGCCGCCGCCGCAGCCGTCGATGCCGCACGGCCGGCAAGGATGCCTCCGCGACACCACGACACGCTGCGCCACGTTCCACGGTCCCCATTCGTGCTCCCCGGAGGGACCGAACAGCGCGAGCGTCGGCGTCCCCATCGCGGCCGCGATGTGCATCGGCGCCGAGTCGACACCGACGAACACGCGGGCGCGCGCGGTCAGCGCCGCGAGCTCCGGCAGCGTCAACTGGCCGGTAAGATCGACGATGTGCCGCCGCGTCGATTCGGCGACGCAGCCGAGGACCGACGTCACGAGCGCACGCTCGTGCGGGTCGGGCGCGCCGGTGAGGACGATCGCGTGCCCGCCCCCCGCAATCCGGTCGAAGAGTGCGGCGGTGCTGGCGGCGGGCCAGCACTTGAAGAGCCACCGCGATCCCGGATGCGCATGCACGAACCCGCCGGCCGCGAGCGCGTGCTCGCGCAACAGCGTCTCGGCACGCGCGACCGCCGTGTCATCGGGAACGAGTACCACCTTCTTGTCGTCGGGCTCCGGGTAGACGCCGATGCGACGCAGCGCGTCGAGATTGGCCTCGACGGCGTGGCGCGGCGTGCGCTTCGGCAGGCGGTAGAAGTGCGTGAACCGCTTCCAGAGGAGACCGCCTTGCGCGCGCTCGCGCGTGACGGCGAAACGGGGCCGCAGCAGGTACGCGAGCGTTGCGCCGCGCGGATGCTCGGTGAGATGCAGGAGCAAGTCGTAGCGCCGCGCGCGCAACTCGCGCAGCAGCGCCCATTCGGCCGCCCATTGCGCGCGCAGGCCACGGCGCTTCCAGTCGCGATCGATCGAATGGACCCACGCGATCGACGGGTGATTGGCGAGCATCGGCGCGCTCGCGCGGTAGACCAGCGCGTCGATCTCGACGTGCGGGGCGACGCGCTTCAGCGTGGAGAACACCGGGGAGGTCAGGAGCACGTCGCCGTGATGGCGCAGCTTCGTGACGAGCACGCGGCGAATCTCGGACAGCGGGACGGCGTCCGGCAGGTAGCTCGGCATGGGCGGCAACAATAGCAAATCGCCCGCGGCGGGCGGACGCTCTGGTCAGCGCTCACTCGTGCGGCGGCGCGCGTGGCAGGCGGCTTTCGTGGTTGGGGTTACAATCGCGCCGCACCCCGCCGCCCGTCCATCCCCGCATGCCCATCGACGCCGTCAACGCCGCCGTCAAGGCGCAGCTTCTCGCCGAGGCGTTGCCTTACATCCGGCGTTTCCACGATCGCACGATCGTCGTGAAGTACGGCGGCAACGCGATGACCGAAGCGCATCTCAAGGCGGGCTTCGCGCGCGACGTCGTCATGCTGAAGCTCGTCGGCATGAACCCGGTCATCGTGCACGGCGGCGGGCCGCAGATCGGCGACCTGCTCGCGAAGATGGGCATCGAGAGCGAATTCCGCCAGGGCATGCGCGTCACGGACGAGCGCGTGATGAACGTCGTGGAGATGGTGCTCGGGGAGTTGAACCAGGAGATCGTCGGCCTCATCAATCAGCAGGGCGGCAAGGCGGTCGGGCTGACCGGCCAGGACGGCGCGTTCATCCGCGCACGCAAGATGCTGCTCAAGAGCGAGGCCGACGAGGGCAAGCTCGTCGACATCGGCCTCGTGGGCGAGATCGAGCGCATCGACCCGGAGCTGATTGCGCTCCTCGATTCGCGCGACTTCATCCCGGTGATCGCGCCGATCGGCGTCGGCGCGAGTGGCGAGGCCTACAACATCAACGCCGACCTGGTGGCGGGGAAACTCGCCGAGACGCTCAAGGCCGAGAAGCTCGTCCTGATGACCAACACGGCCGGCGTGCTCGACCGGTACGGGAAGCTCCTCACCGGCCTGACCGCCAGCGAGATCGACGCGCTTTTCGCCGACGGCACGATCCACGGCGGCATGCTGCCGAAGATCGGGTCGGCGCTCGACGCGGTGAGGAAAGGCGTCAAGACCTCGCACATCATCGACGGCCGCGTCGATCATGCGCTGCTCCTCGAAGTGCTGACCAACGAGGGCGTGGGCACGATGATCCGCGCCGACGACGCACCGCCGCGGGTGGCGGCCTAAGCGGACGCGACCCGGATGGCGACCAGGCCCGGCGAGCGCCGGCTGCAGATCCTGCAGACACTCGCGACGATGCTCGAGGCGCCGCGCGGGGAAAGGGTCACGACCGCCGCGCTGGCGGCGAAGCTCGACGTGTCCGAGGCCGCCCTGTATCGGCATTTCGCCAGCAAGGCGCAGATGTTCGAGGGGTTGATCGAGTTCATCGAGTCGACGGTGTTCTCGCTCGTCAACAAGATCCAGTCCGAGTCGGAGGACGGCGTCGCGCAGGCCGAGCAGACGGTCGTGATGCTGCTGCGCTTCGCCGAGAAGAACCAGGGGATGACGCGCGTCCTCATCGGTGACGCGCTCGTCAACGAGGACGAGCGACTGCAGGCGCGGATCAACCAGCTGATCGACAAGCTCGAGGCGACGCTGCGGCAATCGCTGCGCATCGCGCAGGCGGCGAACGCGTGGCACGGCGATGCCGTGGCGGATGCGGGCGTGCTGATCGCCTACGTGATCGGCCGCTGGCAACTGTTCGCCAAATCCGGATTCAAACGCTCACCGCAGGAAGGCTGGGCACTTCAGCGGAAATTCCTCTTCGGATGATGATCACGTTCACGCATCGTGCGCTCGCGCTCGCCGCCGCCATCGCGGCATCGTGCGCCCTCGCGCAGCCGTCCATGGCACCGCCCCCGCCTCCGCCCGAGCAGGCGCCGGCGGCGCAGCCGCCACGCCCATCCCCATCGACCGGCACGCTGACGCAGTCCCCGCGCGGCGCGGAGGCGCGTGCCGGCGAAGCATCGGCTTCGCGCTGGCAGGGCGCGCTCGACCGGCTCGACGCCGACTTGCGCCTGCGCCTGCTGACGGCCGACCATCCACCGGAGGCGTGGCTCGCGGGCGAGCTCGATGCGACGGACATCGAGTCGAAGGTTCGCCATTACACCGCCGCGCGGACGGCCGCGCCCGGCGAGGCTCTCTACCAGGCGTCGCTCGCGATAGCGTGCCTCGCGCACGTGCGTCCGCCGCTTGCGCAGTGCGAGGCGGTCGATCGCCTCGCCGACTGGGCGCGTCGCGACACCGGCAATGGCCTCCCGGAGGTGCTGCTCGCCGATCGCGCGCGGCAGCGCGGTGAGCTGGACGCCGCGGCGAGCTACGTCGAGGAGGCGGCGGCGGCGCCGCGCTTCGATGATTACTGGTCGCAAGGTGCCGCGCTCTGGTGGAACTACCTTCGCACCGCGCCGCTGGATGCCGAACCCGCGGCCAGGGCGAAGGCCGCGGCCAACTATGCGTCCGAGCGCGATCTCGCCTGGGCGGCGCCGCTACGCGCGCTGTGCGCGGAGCGCGTTGGCCGCAGCGACCGCATGAAGGCCGCGTGCGAGAGGCTCGGCACCGCCATGATGACGCGCGGCGCGACCTTCGCATTGCAGCGGGCCGGCGCGCGCGTCGCGGAGATCAATGCGCCCGACGCCAAGGCGCGCGCCGCGGCGCAGCTCGGGAATGCCCGCGTGCTCGAGGCGGCGGCCCAATGCGCGCAAGCGCAGCCCGACTTCGAGACGGGCCTGGAGTCGTCGATGCCGGCAGCGCGAGCGCGAGCGGTCGATCGGTTTGCCGCGTGGGCGAGCGCGCAAGCGAAGGACGGCGAAGTCGGCGCGTGCCAGCGCGCGCGGAAGTAGATCGGGATCCGAGGATCGAGGATCGAGGATCGAGGCGCCGAAGGCGGAAAGCCGACTCGATTCTTGGTAATTGCATCGCGGGTGCGCGTGCCGACCTTCCGGCGATGCGTCGCGAATTGGATGTGTGATCGCGATTTGCCGCGCGTAATGGATCTGCGCCTTACCGCCCCGAGCACACCGCGCACGCCAAATCGCGCGGCACGCGCACTTCGCGCCATTGCATGGTGAGCGCATCGAGGATGAGCAGGCGACCGGCGAGCGATTCGCCCACCCCGGCGACGAGCTTGAGCGCCTCGGCCGCCTGCGTGGCACCGACGATTCCGACGAGCGGCGCGAACACGCCCATCGTCGCGCAACGCGTCTCCTCGAGCTCGTCGCCTTCGCCGAAGAGGCAGTGGTAGCAGGGGCTCGCCGGATCGCGCGTGTCGAACACCGCGACCTGGCCGTCGAAGCGCACGGCGGCGCCGGACACCAGCGGCTTGCCGGCCGCGACGCACGCCCGATTCACCGCGTGCCGGGTCTCGAAATTGTCGCAGCAGTCGATCACCACGTCCGCGCGAGCGACGAGCGCACGCAGCTCTTCCTCGCCGACGCGCGCGTGGATCGGCTCGAGGGCGACATCCGGATTGATCGCCGCGAGGCGCGCCGTGGCGGCCTCGACCTTCGGGCGTCCGACGTCGGCGGTCGCGTAAAGGATCTGGCGTTGCAGGTTCGTGAGGTCGACGCTGTCGCCGTCGCAAAGCGTGACCGTGCCGATGCCTGCCGCGGTGAGGAACTGCGCGACCGGCGCCCCGAGCCCGCCCGCGCCGATCACCAGCGCCTGCGCCGCCGCGAATTTCGCCTGCGCCTCCGGCCCGAGCTCGTCGAGCAGGATGTGGCGGCTGTAGCGGAGGAGATGGGAGTCGTCCATGGCGGGGAAGGGGCTGTGGCTAGGGGCTAGGGTCCAGGGGGCGTCGTGATGTGCATCCGTTATCGCTGGACGTGAGCGCCGGCCGAGTCATGCTTCACGGTGACAACTGACAACTGGCAATCCACCACTGCCCCCTAGTCCCTTAGCCCCATCGAAAAACAAAGCCCGGCGCTCGGCCGGGCCTGTTCTTCGAGTCCCCCGGCCGTTATTGCGTCTTCGCTTCCGCCGACAGCGACTTGACCGACTGGATGACCGGCAGGCCCTTCAGCCGATTCATCGCCTGCTTGAGTTGGAAGTCGTCGTCGGATCCGAAATCGAGCCGTGGCGGCAGGGCGTCCACGTGCCCGCTGTTCTTCGGCATCGCGTTCGCGTCGGGTGCGGGCAGGCCTCTCGCCGACGCCGAGCTCGGCTTCGCACCGACGGCGCCCGTGCCGGGCACGTCGAGGTGGTGCTCGAGGTTCGCCTCGCGGATGCGGTTCGGCGAGTCGCGCCCGTCGTCGACCGCGATGTCGGGCTCGATGCCCTTCGCCTGGATCGAGCGGCCCGACGGCGTGAAGTAGCGCGCCGTCGTCAGCTTGAGGCCCGTGTTGTTGCCGAGCGGCAGGATCGTCTGCACCGATCCCTTGCCGAACGTCTGGGCGCCGAGCACGGTCGCGCGCTTGTGATCCTGCAGCGCGCCCGCGACGATCTCCGAAGCCGACGCCGTGCCGGCATCGACCAGGACGACCATCGGCACCGTCTTGATGCCGGCCGGCAGATCACGCAGGTAATCGTCGCCGCGCCGCACGTAGTTCTCGCGGCTCGCCGTCAGGCGCATGTGCGCATCCTGCGTGCGACCGTCGGTGTACACGACGAGCGCATCCTTGGGCAGGAACGCCGCCGATACTGCGACCGCCTGGTTGAGGAGGCCGCCCGGGTCGCTGCGCAGGTCGAGCACCAGTCCCTTGAGCGGGCCGTTGGCGTAGAGCTCGCGGATCGCCTTCGCGAGGTCGACGCCGGTGTCCTCCTGGAACTTGCGCACGCGGATGTAGCCGTAGCCGGGCTCGAGCGCTTTGGCACGGATGCTCTTGACGTTGATTTCCTCGCGCACCAGCGTGAAGGTGAGCGGCGTATCCACCTCCTTGCGCACGATCGTCAGGTTGACCGGCGTGCCCGGCTTGCCGCGCATCTTCTCGACCGCCTTCCCGAGCGGCATGCCGCGCGTGGCCATGTCGTCGATCTTGACGATCAGGTCGCCGGACTTGATGCCGGCCTTGAACGCCGGCGTGTCCTCGATCGGCGAGACGACGCGCACCACGCCGTCCTCGA
>JBLMWW010000207.1:0-10189 GCA_050257435.1 Rudaea sp. | reverse complement strand
CAAACTGGCCCACCCGAAGGAAATCTCGAGGTTTCTCGCGGACGTCGAGCGACGCGCGTTCAAGCAGGCGATGTACGCCGTCCGCGACGAGGACGGCGCGCTCGACATCGTGCAGGACGCGATGCTCAAGCTCACGGAGAACTACGCGGACAAGCCCGTGGGCGAGCTGCCAATGCTCTTCCAGCGCATCCTGCAAAACACGATCCACGATCATTTCCGGCGCCAGAAGGTGCGCTCGGCGTGGACGACGGTGCTGTCGACGCTCGGCCAGAAAGAGGACCGGGACGACGATTACGACCCGCTCGAGACGCTGCGGCCCGCGACCGGAGCGCCTGCGCCCGGCGATCCCGCGATCCATGCCGAGCAGAGCCAGATGATCGGGTTGATCGAGCAGGCGCTGGCCCGCCTGCCGGCCCGTCAACGCGAGGCGTTTCTGCTACGTTACTGGGAGGAGCTCGACGTCGCGGAAACCGCCGCCGCGATGGGCTGCTCCGAAGGCAGCGTGAAGACGCACTGCTCGCGCGCCGTGCGCGCCTTGGCCGAGATGCTGAAGGCAAGGGGAATAACGCTATGACCGATCCAGAATCCGAATTCGCGCGGAAGCTGACCCGCTGCCTCGACCGCGGCGTGGCCGACATGCCCGCCGGCACGCTGTATCGCCTCCAACAGGCGCGCGAGGCGGCCCTGGCCGCCATTCCGGAGCGCATTCCCGAGCCGGAGCTCGTCGCCGCCGGCGTTGCCGGGTACCGCCGGGCGCCACGCCGGCCGGGCGCCATCCGCTGGCTGGGCCTCGCCTTGCTTCTCGCCGCGGCGGGGCTCGGCTATCACCAATGGCACGCCGTGCAGGAGGTGCGCGAGTTCGAGGAGATCGACCTGCATCTGCTTGCGTCGGATCTGCCGATCGACGCCTATCTGGACAGGGGATTCCAGAATTGGCTTCGCACCAGCTTCGAGCGCTGATCGGGATCCTCGTTGCATTCGCCCTGGCCGCGTCTACGGCACAGGGCCAGATCGCGCTCAAGTCGCCTGCGTGGAAGGACCTGTCGGAGCACGACCGCCAGGTGCTCGCACCGCTTGCCTCCGACTGGGACCGCCTCGACGCGCCGCGCAAGCAGAAATGGCTCGGAATAGCGCAGCGCTATTCGACGCTGCAGCCCGATCAGCAGCAGCGCATCCAGACGCAGATGCGCGAATGGGCGCGGCTTACGCCGGAGCAGCGCAAAGCGGCGCGCGAGCGCTACAAGTCGCTCAAGTCGTTGCCGCCCGAGAAGAAGAGCGAGATGCGCGAGAAGTGGCGGGAATACCAGAGCCTGCCGCCCGAGAAGAAGCGCGAGCTGGCCGCGAAGCCTCCGCGACCCAACGGTGCGGCGCGCGCCCCGGCCGCACCGCCGCTCCCGCCGCCCGCACGCGGCCCGGCTCCGTCCCTCGCTCCGCCGCCCGCCCCACCCCCCGGACCGCCGCGGCCGGTGCAGTGAAGACCGGGAGCGGCGCGCGCCCGCATTCTCCCAGCGTTCCGGGCCTCGCGCACGCAGCCGACACCAGCCCGCCGGCGCTGCCCGTTGCGGGCCTCGCCCGGCGCCTCGGCGCGCTCCTCTATGAAGCACTGCTCCTGGTTGCGATGGCGTTCGTCGTCGGCTTCCTTTTCCTGCCGCTCGTTTCGCCGTCGGCCGCACGCGACGCCGCGCTCAGCGTGCCGCCGCTCTTCGCGCGCGCGATGCTGTTCTGCGCGCTCGTCGCCGGCGCAGCGGTGTATTACGCATGGTGCTGGAGCGACGGCCGCCGGACGCTGCCGCAGAAGACGTGGCGCCTTCGGCTCGTCGTCCCCGGCGGCGGCCGGGTCACCTGGCGCCGGGCGCTGGCGCGCTACGCCGCGGGATGGATCGGTCCGGCGCTGGCGATGGCCGGCTATGCCGCCTTGCGGCCGTTCGGCCACGCACCGGAAGCGATTGCGCTTTTCGCGCTCAATTACGCCTTCGCGCTCGTCGATCGCGATCGGCAGTTCCTGCACGATCGGATCGCCGGGACGCGCCTGATCCTGAGCCGTTAGTCAGGGCCGGTTCAGCGCCGGCGCGCGAGCGCGACGCCGACCGCGATCAGCACCATGCCCGCGAGCGCGAGCGCATCGAGCCGCTCGCCGAAGAGCGCGAACGCCATCAGCGCCGTCACCGGCGGCACGAGGTAGAAGAGGCGCGCGACGTCCGCCGCGGCGCCGTGCCGCAACAGCCAGTACAGCAGGCTGATCGCACCGACGGAAAGCACCAGGACCGACCACGAAAGCGCGAACGTGAACGCCGGCGTCCAAGCGATCGGCTGCGGCTCGAACCACGCGACGATCGGCGCGTAGACCGCGACACAGGCCGCGAACTGGATCACGGCGCCGCTGCGCAGATCGACATGATGGCAAAACTTCTTCTGGTACAGCGTCCCGATGCTGATACCGACGAGCGCGGCGACGATCGGCGCGAGCGTCGTGAAATCGCCCTCGAGCGCGATCTTGCGGCGGACGACGAAATAGACACCCGCGAGGCCGAGCGCGAGGCCCCACCACTGGCGCGCCGAGATGCGCTCGCCAAGCCAGGCGCGGGCGAGGAGGACGGTGAGGATCGGCTGCAGGCCCACCAGCATCGCGCTCGTTCCGGCCGGCATGCCCCCGGCGATCGACATGAACACGCCACCGAGGTACACGCCGTGGACGAGCCATGCGGCGATCGCGATATGCGCGACCTGCCGCGCGCTGCGCGGGAACGGCGCGCGAGTCGCGAGCGTGACGAGCGCCATCAGCACCGCGACGAGCGAGAAGCGAACCAGCAGGAATTTGAGCGGCGGCGCGTACGGCAAGCCGTACTTCGCCGCGATGAAGCCGGTGCTCCAGAGAACGACGAAGAGCCCGGGCAAGACCGGGCTCGCGCGCGCGGCCAGGTTACGGGCCCGGCCGGGCGTCGCGATAGCGCTTGGCGCTGTCGACGATCTCCCGCTTCGCTTCTTCGGGGCCCACCCAGCCGGTGAGCCGCACCCACTTGCCGGATTCGAGGTCCTTGTAGTGCTCGAAGAAATGCACGATCTGCGACAACTGGATCTCGGGCAGGTCGCGCGGCGTCTCGATCGCGCGGTACATCGACGACAGCCGATCGATCGGCACGGCGAGAATCTTCGCGTCGCCGCCCGCCTCGTCGTCCATCTGCAGCATGCCGATCGGCCGGCAGCGCACGACGACGCCGGTGACGAGCGGCACCGGCGAGAGCACCAGCACGTCGCAGGGATCGCCGTCGGTGGAGAGCGTCTGCGGGATGTAGCCGTAGTTGCACGGATAGTGCATCGACGTCGACATGAATCGGTCGACGAACACGGCGCCGGTCGCCTTGTCCACCTCGTACTTGATCGGCTCCCCATGCATCGGGATCTCGACGACGACGTTGAAGTCGTTCGGCACGTCGGCGCCGGCGGGCACGCGGTCGAGGCTCATCCGATTCCTGGGTATCCGAGGCGCGAAGCAGGAAGCGGCCGATTATACCGAGCGGTGCACCGACGTCGCGGATCGGCACGCCGCGCACGTATCATCGCGGCATGAACGCTTCGCCTCCGATGCCCGCCATGGCGTCGCTGCAGCCGCCGCCGACGATAGTCGAGCAGGTCTACCGCACGATCCTAGACGCGATTTGTGACGGCAGGCTTGCGCCGGGCGAGCGCCTGACGCAGGAATCGGTGGCCGAGAAGCTCTCGGTGTCGCGCCAGCCGGTCGGCCAGGCGCTGATGCTGCTCAAGCAGCAGAAGTTCGTGAGCGAAGCGGGGCGCCGCGGCCTCATGGTGGCGCCGCTCGATCGCGAGTTCATGCGCTGGATCTACGAACTGCGGCTCGGCATCGAGCCGCTCGCGGCCGCGCTCGCCGCACGCCACGCCACGGCCGCCGATCTCGCGCGCGGCGAAGCGCTGATCGCCGCGGGCAAGCACGCGGTGCGCGAAGGGTCGATCGCCGATCTGATCGCCGCCGACATGCGTTTCCACATGTTCCTCTACGAGCTGTCCGGGAACCGGCTGTTCGTCGACCTGATGACGGACCTGTGGAATCACCTGCGTCGCGCGATGCGCGAGGTGCTGCAGCATCGCGAATACCGCAACGCGATCTGGAGCGAGCACGAGCGGATCCTGCGCGCGCTCGTCGAGCACGACGGCGACGCCGCGTCCGCGCTCGCGCGCACCCATCTCGAGCACGCTGCCGTGAACGTGCAGGTCGTGCTGCCGTAACGGGACCAGGGACCAGGGAATAGGGAGCATCGTATTGGCGCAGGCTCGGTGCCTGACGATGGCCGACACTCGCGTCCTATGCTCGTCGCCAGCCACCGACCGATCCCAACCACCGGCGATCCCCAGACCCTGGCCCTCCAGTCCCTCCGACGCTATGCGCGACGCCGGTAGTCGTTCGAGTAGGTGACGTAGATGTCGCGAGCGCGCGCGAACTCCGCGCGCTCTTCGGGCCTGAGCGGCCGGAACTCGCGCGCCGGGCGGCCGGCCCAGATCCAGCCGGCGCGCACGACGGTCCCGGGCTCGACCCACGCACCGGCGCCGATGCAACCGCCCGGCTCCACGACGACGCCGTCGCCCACGCGCGACCCCATGCCCACCAGCGCGTCGTCGCCAATGCGGCCGGCGCCGAGCACGACGTTGTGCCCGACGGTCACGCCTTCAGCGAGCACGAGATCGCCGCGGCGGCGGTCGGTCGCGAGGATGCAATTGTCCTGCACGTTGGTGCGCCGACCGATCACGATGCGCCCATCCCCGGCCACGACGGCGCAGCCGAAGAAGACGCTCGCATCCTCGGCGAGGCGGACGTCCCCCGCGACGACCGCGGTCGGCGCGACGAACGCGTTCAAGACGCGGGGCGTGCGCCCGTGCAGCGCATGGAGCGGTCCGCCGGGCGCATCGATGAGTCCCTGCACGGCCGCCCACCATGCAGGCAGCCGCGTCGAACGCAGCTCCTCGGGCGGCTCGCCATTGCGAAGCGCGGCCGCGGCGACGGCGACTTCGTCGGACCGAATCTCGCGCACCGGCTTGGCCGGATGGCCGGCATAGACGAAGCCGCCGGGAAGCGCCTTGCGGGGAGGAACGACGCTGTCGGCGGCGAGAAGCGCGTGGTCGCCCACGCTTGCGCCGTCCATCACGATCGCCGACTCGCCGATGACGACGCCGTCGCCGAGCGTGCAGGCGTGCACGATGCCGTAGCGGCCGACGGTGACGTCGCGGCCGACGACCGAGCCGCGGATCTGGTCGGCGATGTGGACCGTCGCGTGCTCGCCGAGCCAGGCATCCGGGCCGATGGCAATGTTCTCGCCGTCGGCGCGCACGGTCGCGTAGTCGGCGAGTGCCGCATGCTCGCCGACGCGCGCGCGGCCGATGACCGCACCGTGCTCGGCAAGGTGCAGCTCCGGCGCGATCGCAGGGTGGAATTCGAGGTAATCGAGAATGAGGCCTTGCGTCACTGGCGAACTTCCTCCGAAGCCGACCGCTGCGGTGTCAGCCTTCCCTCCCATGGAGGGAGCGAACGCCGTGGGACGGCCCGGCGCGCTCATCGCGGCTCGTCGATGCGGAAGCGTTCGCGCTCCGCATTGTCCCATGCAGTGAGCGCCTGGTAGTCGGGCACGACGCTCAAGCCTTTCGCCAGGTCCGACGACACGGTGTCGCGCGTGACCGCGACATCGAGCAGCGCCGGCGCGCGTTCCAACGCGCGTGCGAGGGCCGCGTCGAGAAGCCGCGGATCGGTCACGCGTTCCGCATGCAGCCCCAACGCGCGCGCCATCGCGGCGTAGTCCGAGTCGGCGAGCGTGGTGCCGCTCACGCGGCCGCCGTAGTTGCGCTCCTGGTCGACCCGCTCGATGTTCCACGCCGCGTTGTTCGCGACGACGAACACCACCTTGCAGCCGTGCCGAGCGGCGGTGTCGATTTCCATCGCGTGCAGCCCGAACGCGCCATCGCCGCAGATGGCGACGACCTGCCGGTCGGGAAACGCCAGCGCGGCCGCGTTCGCGAACGGCACGCCGACGCCGAGGCAGCCGAACGCGCCCGAATCGAGATACGTCGTCGTCGCAAGGCCCAGGCGCGCGAAGCTCAGGATGTCGCCGCCGTCGGCGATGCCGATCGCATCGTCGCGCAGCACGCGCCGCAGCGCGGCGAAGATTCGGTTGGGGTGCATGCGCCCGTCGTTCCCGGGCGGCGCCGCATCGAGCTCGAAACCATAGCGGTTGGCGCGCTCGACGTGCTCGCGGCGCAGCGCATCGCGCCAGGTCGCATCGAGCCTGGACGGCTGGCCGCGGACGGCCGCAGCGAGCATCGCCAACCCCGACGCCACGTCGCCCTCGATTTGCGCCTCACCCGGCCGATTGTCGTCGAGCTCGCCCGCATGCCGGGCGATGCGGACGAAGCGCGCACGCGGAAACGCGGCGGGCGACCCGTAGCCCAGCTGATAGTCGAGCCGGCGCCCGATCGTCAGCACGAGATCGGTCTGCGTCATTGCGGCGGCACGCATGGCGCCGACGTAGGAGCGATGGCCGGTCGACACGAGCCCACGCGATGCCTGCGTGTCGAGATACGCTGCACCGCTCGCGTCGAGCAAGGACGTCAGCGCCTCGTTGGCGTTGCGGGCGCCGCGGCCGCTGATGACGAGCGGGCGTTGCGCAGCGCGCAGCATTTGCGCGGCCCGCTCGACGTCTTCGGGATCGGGCCGCGTGCGCGGCACGACGCGGCGCGCGAGGAACTCGGGAAGCGCCGCCGCCTGCGCAATCGGCGTGCGCAGCACGTCGGTCGGAATCTCCACGTATACCGGTCCGGGCATTGCGCCCGCACCGCAGGCGCGCGCCACCGCGTGATCGAGTTCGCGCAGCACCTGATCGGCAATGCGCAGCGTGCGCGCCAGGCGCGTGATCGGCCGCATGATCGCGACGTGCGGCGTGCCTTGGAGCGGTCCCATGTGGTCCTGCCGCGCCGGCGGACAGCCGCCGATGACGAGCACCGGCGCGCCCTCCAGATCGGCGTTCGCGACCGACGTCACGCAGTTCGTGACGCCCGGCCCCGACGTGACCAGCGCAACGCCCAGCTCGCCGGTGAGGAGCGCGTGCGCAGCGGCCATGTGTACCGCCGCGCCTTCGTGGCGCACGTCGACGATCGGAATGCCATGCGCGACCAGCCGGTCCCAGATCGGCTGGATGTGGCCGCCCTGCAGACCGAAGATGCGCGAGGGGCCGCGCGCCTGGAGGAAGCGGGCGGTCCAGTCGGCGACGGTGGAAGCCATGGGAAGGGACGAGGGACGAGGGACGAGGGACGAGGGACGAGGGGCGAGGGGCGAGAGGCGAGGGACGAGGGGCGAGCAACCTTCTTACAGAATCCAACCGTTTTGACGTCGGGAGGGAGCGCGAGAGCTTCTACATCGCGAGGCACCGAAGCGCGGGGGGCCGCTGACGCTCCCTCGTCCCTCGCCCCTCGTCCCTCGCCCCTCCCTAAAACACCGGACTCTCCCGGTACGTCCCCCACAACCCCTTCAGCTTCTCGACGATGTCGCCCATTGTCGCGCCGGCGGCGACGAGCTCGATCGTCACGGGCATGATGTTCTCGTCCTCGTTCTTCGCCACGGCGACGAGGCGCTCGAGGAGCGCGGCGACCTTGGCGTTGTCACGCTCGCGGCGCACCCGATTCAAGCGCGCGATCTGGCGCTCCGCGGTCGACGGATCGTACGGGTGGAGCTCGATGTCGAACTTCTCCTCGGGATCGACGTACTTGTTGACGCCGATCACCGGCTTCTCGCCGTTCGCCTTCTTGAGCGCCGTCTCGTAGGCGAAGTCGGCGATGCGCCGCTGGAACCATCCTTCCTGCGTGAGCTTGATCGTCCCGCCGTTGCGATCGACCTCGTCGACCACGGCGAAGATCGCCCGCTCGTACTGCGTCGTCAGGTTCTCGACGAAATACGCGCCGCCCAGCGGGTCGACGACACTCGGCACGCCGCTTTCGTCGGCGATCACCTGTTGCGTGCGGAGCGCGATCTTCATCGCCTCCTCGGTCGGAATGGCGAACGCCTCGTCCATCCCGTTCGTGTGCAGGCTCTGCGCACCGCCCAGCACCGCGGCGAGCGCCTGCAGGCTGGTGCGCACGACGTTGACACGGTACTGCGGCTTGGTGAGCGACGCCGCGGCGGTCTGGCAATGGAAGCGCAGCCGCATCGACTCGGGGTTCGTCGCGCCGAAGCGCTCGCGCATGATCTTCGCGTAGACCCGGCGCACTGCACGGAACTTGGCGATCTCCTCGAAAAAGTCCGCCTGGCACACGTAGAAGAAAGCCAGCCGCGGCGCGAACTCGTCGACGTGCATGCCGGTCTTGCGGACCTCCTCGACGTAAGCGATCAGGTTGCACATCGTGAACGCGACCTCGTCGAGCGGCGAGCCGCCCGCTTCCGAGATGTGGTAGCCCGAGATGTTGATCGGGTTGTAGCGGCGCATGTTGCGCGCGCAGTAGGTGATGCAGTCGCGGACGATGCGCACCGACGGCGCGACCGGGAACGCCCATTCCTTCTGCGCCTGGTATTCCTTGAGGATGTCCGCCTGGATCGTGCCGGAAAGCCGGTGGAGGTCGTACCCGCGCTTCCGGGCGAGGGCGACGTACATCGCGAGCAGGATCCACGCGCTCGGATTGATCGTCATCGACACCGAGATCTGCGTGAGATCGATGCCGTCGAAGAGGTGCTCCATGTCGGCGAGCGTGTCGACCGCCACGCCTTCGCGGCCCACCTCGCCCTCGCTCATCGGGTGGTCGCTGTCGTAGCCCATCAGCGTGGGCATGTCGAAGTCGGTCGAAAGCCCTGTCTGCCCGTGCGCGATCAGGTACTTGAAGCGCCGGTTCGTGTCCTCGGCCGTGCCGAAGCCCGCGATCTGGCGCATCGTCCAGAGGCGGCCGCGGTACATCGTCGGATACGGGCCGCGCGTGAACGGATACTGCCCCGGCAGGCCGATGTCCTCGAGCGGCGTGTCGGCGACGTCGAGCGCCGTGTACGTGCGCTTGAGCGGGAAGCCGCCCAGCGTCGCGAACCGTTCCTGGCGCTCGGGCGCGCGCGCGACGAAGCTCGCCACCTCGTTGCGCTCCCAGGCGTCGACCTGCTCGGCGAGCGCTCGGCGCACGCGCGGATCGAGGCCGGCGGGCGGGGGAATCGTCGAATCGTTCATGCCTCACCTCCGAGCTGCAGTTCGCGCAGCAGTTGGCGCGCGGCGGCATGTGGAGAAACGCTGCGCGCGCGCAGTTGTTCGAGCAATGCGGACATCCGCCCCGTGCGATGACGGGCGAACTCGTCACGCAGGATCGCTTCGCCTGCGACCAGCAGGCGGCGCTCGGCGATCGCGGCGCGCCGCGCGTCGATCTCGCCGGTTTCCTCGAGCGTGCGGCGATGCCTGTCGATCGCGGCGACCAGTGCCTCGATGCCGTCGTCGCGTACCGCGCTCGTCGGGATGACCGGCGGCCGCCAGACGCCCGGGTCGCAGACGCGTTTCGTCGATGGAATGCGCGCCGCGCCCGCGGCGTCCTCGGGAGTATGCATCCGCGACCCGGATGGCACCGCGATCGCTCCCGATCGCTCCGTGTCGACGCGCGTGAGCCCCAGCGCCAGCATCGTCTTGAGGTCGACGATCGTCTTGTTCGCGTCGGGCCGGTCCGACTTGCTCACGACGTGGATGTCGGCGATTTCCAGGATGCCCGCCTTGATCGCCTGGATGTCGTCGCCGAGCCCCGGCGCGGAGACGACGACCGTCGTATGCGCCGCGCGCGCCACGTCCACCTCGTCCTGTCCCACGCCGACCGTTTCGATGATGACGACTTCGAAGCCCGCCGCGTCGAGGACGTCGACCGCCTCGAGGGTGCCGCGCGCCAGTCCGCCAAGCGCGCCGCGCGTCGCCATGCTGCGCACGAAGACGCCCGGGTCGCCCGCGAGTTCGCCCATGCGAATCCGATCGCCGAGGATCGATCCGCCCGAGAACGGACTCGACGGATCGACGGCGACGATGCCGACCTTGCGGCCGCCGCGCCGAATCGCGGCGGCAAGCTTCGCGACCAGCGTCGACTTGCCGCTTCCCGGCACGCCGGTCACGCCGACGACGTGCGCGCGTCCCGCGTGCGCGAACATGGCATCGAGCGTCGGCCGCGCCTCCTCCACGCCCGACTCCGC
>JBLMWW010000206.1:0-4446 GCA_050257435.1 Rudaea sp. | reverse complement strand
TCGCCGCCGGCAGAAGCGGAGCCTTCGTGTCGGCCGCCGCCACCTCGACTCCGAACGACGCAAGCGCCTTGCGAATCTCGTTGACGTCGAGGAAGTCGGGCGTGGCGAGCAGCCGGTAGCCGCGGCCGCGCACGCGTTCGAGCGCGAGCCCGGCGGTTTCGGCCTGCTTCAGGAGTTGCGAAACCCGGGCACGCGTCAATCCCACCGTCGCGGCGAGATCTTCGCCCGAGTGGAATGCGCCATCGGAAAGTTGGCGCAGAAGCGAGAAACCAAGAGGAGTAAGCACTAACCTACGCGCCCCGTCGGAAACACGAAATTCTAACAGACCGAGCGTGCAAATGCACGCGCTTTTGTCGGTCGCTCCTGATCGCCGCGACGTCTCAGGTGCGGCCGGTTCGTTGCTTTCCAACCCCGGCGATCGCCGGTCTCCGAGGCGGGGTCAGACTCGGGTAATTGGGGTCAGACTCGAATGTCGACAGATTCGAGTCTGACCCCAATTACCCCGGTCACGCCTCCGGCATCCGCGGCTTCAGCACCCCGCGCCGGATCTGGTCCTGCTCAATCGATTCGAAAAGTGCCCGGAAGTTGCCTTCGCCGAAACCCTGGTCGCCCTTGCGCTGGATGATCTCGAAGAAGATCGGCCCAATGACGGTGGCCGTGAAGATCTGCAGCAACATCGCGTCACCCGACGGCGCCCCATCGAGCAGGATGCGGTTGCGGGCGAGCCGCGCGGCGTCCTCGCGATGCCCGGGAAGGCGCTCCGGCAGCGCTTCGTAATAGGTGTCGGGGGTGTCCTGGAAGGCGACCCCCTGGGCGCGCAGCGCCTCGACGGTCCGGTAGATGTCGTCCGTCGCGAGCGCGACGTGCTGGATGCCCTCGCCGCGATAGTCGATCAGGTACTCCTGGATCTGGCTGCGGTCGTCGGCGCTTTCGTTGATCGGGATGCGGATCCTGCCGTCCGGGCTCGTCATCGCCTTGCTGCGCAGGCCCGTCAGCTGGCCCTCGATGTCGAAGTAGCGAATCTCCCGGAAGTTGAACAGCCGCTCGTAGAAGCTCGCCCATTCGACCATCCGCCCGCGATGGACGTTGTGCGTGAGGTGATCGATCGACGTCAATCCCGCCCCGGTCGGGTGCTGGTCGACTCCCTCGAATGGAACGAAGTCGATGTCGTAGATGGAAACGCCGCTGCCGTCGGGCCGTTGGTAGCGATCGACGAGGTAGATCAGCGAATCGCCGATGCCCTTGATCGCAGGAATGTTGAGCTCCATCGGCCCCGGGTGCGCCTCGACGCCCCACGCGCCGTTCGCCACGCACTGGGCGTACGCCTTCGCCGCATCCCTCACGCGAAACGCGATCGCGCAGATGCTCGGGCCGTGCACGCGGGCGAACGACTGCGCGAACGAATGCGGCTCGGCGTTCACGATGAAGTTGACCGCGCCCTGCCGGTAGAGCAGCACGTTCTTCGCGCGATGACGCGCGATCGCCGTGAAGCCCATCTGCTCGAAGAGCCGGCCCAGCGCCTGCGGATCGGGGGCGGCGTACTCGATGAACTCGAACCCGTCGGTGCCGAGCGGGTTGTCCCAGAGGTTGCCGTCGTTCGCGCCCGCCATCGATGCGAAGCCTCGCCGCGTGATCGCTCGATGCTAGCGCAAATCGCTGGCCGATTCCCCCGGGTTTCGTCCTACAAAGCGAGTATCGCCCGCTCGGCGTCGGCGGTCAGGACGTTCTTCCACGCCCCGGCGTCGTCGCGCGCGACGAGCCAGTCCGCCGTGTCGCGCACCGTGTCGGCGAGCGGGCGCGTGGCCAGGCCGGCCCGCTCCGCCCGCGAGCAATCCATCGTCATGAAGCCGCCGCTGTCGGGCTCGCTCGACGGCAGCCATAGCGGCAGCCCCGTCCAGGGCGTGACCCCGTGCGCGACGAGCTCGTCGTCGTCGATCCATGTCGGCCGCGGCGAGGCCGGCGCCGCCGCCCGCAACGCCTGCACGAGCGTGCTCATCCGCCACTGCCACGCCGGGCTGCAGGCATTGAAGGCTCCGGGGAGGTCGCGCGCCGCGATGTCGAGAAGCCACGCCGCCAGGTCGCGCGCGTCGATGAACTGCACGGGCCGTTCGGGCGGCGCCGGGACGACGGCACGCGCCGGGCGATCGCCGAGCAGGTCCGGGCGCACGAAGCGCGCGACCCAATAGCCGAAGCGATCGGTCGGGTCGAATGGACCGACGATGAGCCCGGGACGCACGTTCGTCGCGCGCGCGCCGAAGACGCGCTCGACGGCCGCCTCGCAGCCGGCCTTGAGCGCACCGTAGGTCTCGCCCGTGACCGCCTCGGCCGCCGGGTCCGCGAGCGATGCGAGCGGCGTCGTCTCGTCCATGCCCGGGCGTTCGGTCTTCACGTAGACCGACATCGACGAGACGAACACGTATCGCCCGACGCGTTGCGCGAGCAGGCGCGCCCCCGCCTCGACCGCGCGCGGCACGTAGCCCGAGCAGTCGACGACGGCGTCCCACGTCCCCGCCTCGAGCGACGCGAGACCCGGCGCGATGCGCGGGTCGCGGTCCCCGGTGAGCGCCGCGACGCGTCCCGGCCAGGGCACCGGCGTGCGCCCGCGCGTGAAGATCGTCACGTCGTCGCCGCGCGCGAGCGCGGCTTCGACCAGGTGCCGGCCGAGGAAGCGCGTGCCGCCGAGGACGAGGAGCTTCACGTCGCCTTCGCGATGGCGCGCAACAGCAGCGCATGGAGCGCGGGATCGCCGCAGGCGAGCACGTCGCCGCCTGCGTCGCAGCGGCCGCCCTCCCAGTTCGACACGACGCCGCCCGCGTTCTCGATCAGCGGGATCAGCGCCTGGATGTCGTAGGGCGCGAGCCCCGTTTCGATCACGATGTCGACGAGGCCCATCGCGACCTGTGTGTAGCAGTAGCAGTCGCCGCCGAAGCGGACCAGTCGCACGCCGCGCGTGGCCTCCGCATACGCCGCCATCTGTCGCGCCGACTTGAAGTGCCGCGGGTCGGTCGTCGCCACGACCGCTTTCGCGAGTTGCGGGCAGCGCCGCGTTCGAAGCGTCCGCCGCGCGTCGCCGCGCCGCCATTCGGACCGACCGTTGACCGCGACGAACGATTCGTCCACGTAGGGTTGGTGCATGACGCCGACGATGGGCCGCGCGCCGTCGTTCAGCGCGATCAGCGTCCCCCAGTGCAGCTGGCCGAGGATGAAGCTGCGCGTGCCGTCGATCGGATCGATCACCCACGTAAAGCGCGACGTCCCCGCGCGGCGGCCATGCTCCTCGCCGTGGACGCCGTGGTCCGGGTACTGCGAAAGCAGTGCATCGCGTACGACCGCCTCGGCGGCGCGGTCGGCCTCGGTCACCGGGTCGTAACCGCGCGCCCCGCCCTTGTCGTCGACGTCGATCGGCGCGCGGAAGTGCGGCAGGATCACCGCGCCGGCGTCGCGCGCGGCGGCGAGCGCGAACTCGGCGAACGCCGCATCGCGTGCGCCCGCCTCGCGATCGCCGGGAGATGCACGCGCCATCAGCGTTGCACGATCGACACGCCCGTCAGCTTCTCCTGCGCCTCGACGAGCGAAGGCACGTAGCGCTCGCCGAAACCGAGCGCGTTCGCGGTGACGAGGCTCTGGTGCACGGCCTCGCCGACGATCGACGGCAACATCATCGACTCGGTGAAATGCGTGTAGTAGCGCAGGTCCTTCGCCGCGTTCGACAGCGTGAACTTGAGCCCGGTCAGGTCGCCGCTTTCGAGGATGCGGCCGACGATCATCTGGAACAGGCCCGAGTTGACGGCGCCGGCCGAGATCACCTCGTGGAGCTTGCGCAACGACAGGCCGGATTTCGCGGCGGTGGCACACGCCTCCGCCGTCGCCGTGCAGATCGCCTGCGCGATGAAGTTGTTGATGAGCTTCAGCACGATGCCGTGCCCCGGCGGCCCGGCGTGCACGATGTTCTCGCAGAACGCCGCGAACACCGGACGCAGTTCGGCGAAGGTCGCCTCGTCGGCGCCGACCATGATGTTGAGCCGGCCCTGCTCGGCCTCGACCGGCGTGCGCGCGAGCGGCGCATCGACGAAGCGGACGCCTTGCCGGGCAAGCAGCTCCCGCATGCGGGAGGTCATCGCCGGCTCGCTCGTCGACGTGTCGACGACGATCGATCCCTGCCGCGCGCCGCTCGCGAGACCGTCCGGCCCGGCGACCACCTCCTCGACCTGCGGCGCGCCGGTGACGCAGAGGATCACGATATCCGCGGCGCGCGCGAGCTCGGCGTAGCTTGCGGCCTCGGTCGCACCGGCAGCGAGCAGGTCCTCGGCCGCCGCGCGGTTACGGTGAACGCGCAGGGCGAGCGGAAATCCCTTCGCGAGAAGGTTCTTCGCGATGCCGTGGCCCATCAGGCCCACGCCGACGAAACCGATCGATGGTGGCTGGTTCATGAGGCTGCTCCTCGTA
>JBLMWW010000205.1:0-7785 GCA_050257435.1 Rudaea sp. | reverse complement strand
AATCGTTCTCGCAACTCGACACCTGGCAACTCGTCGCCATCGCCGCCGCGCTCGGCTTCGCGAGCGGCCTGCGCCTCTACGCGGTGCTCTTCGTCGTCGGCGCGGCCGGCTATCTCGGCTGGGTGCAACTGCCACCGGGGCTCGCGGTGCTGTCGCACCCGCTCGTCCTCGCGGCCTCCGGGTTCATGTGCTTCGTCGAATTCTTCGCCGACAAGGTGCCGGGCGTCGATTCGCTCTGGGACGTAGTGCACACGCTGCTGCGCGTGCCAGCCGGCGCCGCGCTCGCCGCGAGCGTGTTCGGCGATTCGTCGTCGGCGGCCATGCTCGCCGCCGCGATCCTCGGCGGCACGCTCGCCGCGGGCAGTCACCTGACGAAGGCGTCGACGCGCGCGCTCATCAACACCTCTCCCGAGCCGTTCTCGAACTGGGGCGCGTCGCTGACCGAGGACGTCGCCGTCGGCGGTCTGCTGTGGCTCGCGCTCGCGCATCCGCTCGCCGCGGCGATCGCGATGGTGCTGTTGATCCTGCTGATGCTGTGGCTGCTGCCGAAGGTGTGGCGGATGGGGCGGCGCATGGCGGGCCGGCTGGGCGGCCTGCTCGGTTATCCCGGCGCCCGCTCGCGCGACCTGGAGCGGCCATGAGCCCGACCCCGTGAGCGCATTGCCGCACTGATGTTCGACAAGATCCTCATCGCCAACCGCGGCGAGATCGCGTGCCGCATCGCCCGCACCGCGCGGCGCCTGGGCGTGCGCACGGTCGCCGTGTACAGCGATGCCGACGAGGGCGCGCTGCATGTCGCGCTCTGCGACGAGGCGTACCGGATCGGTCCGCCGCCCTCGCGCGCGAGCTACCTCGACGGCGCGGCGATCATGGCGGTGGCACGGCGCAGCGGTGCGCAGGCGATCCATCCGGGCTACGGCTTCCTGTCCGAGAACGAGGCCTTCGCCAGGGCGTGCGCGGACGCGGGCCTCGTGTTCGTCGGCCCCCCGCCCGCCGCGATCGCCGCCATGGGTTCCAAGTCGGCGGCGAAGGCGATCATGAGCGCGGCGGGCGTGCCCGTCGTGCCCGGCTATCACGGCGACGAGCAGGACGCGGCGCTGCTCGCGAAGGAGGCGGCGCGAATCGGATATCCGGTGCTGATCAAGGCGACGGCCGGCGGCGGCGGCAAGGGCATGAAGGTCGCCGGCCGCGCCGGTGAGTTCGCGGCGGCGCTCGCATCCGCGCAGCGCGAGGCGCGCGCGTCGTTCGGCGACGATCGCGTGCTGATCGAGCGCTATCTGAGCGTCCCGCGGCACATCGAGATGCAGGTGTTCGCCGATACGCACGGCAACGTCGTGCACCTGTTCGAGCGTGATTGCTCGGTGCAGCGGCGCCACCAGAAGATGGTCGAGGAAGCGCCCGCGCCGGGCATGGAAGCGGGGCGCCGGCGCGCGATGGGCGAGGCGGCCATCACCGCTTGCCGCGTGATCGGCTACGTGGGCGCCGGGACCGTCGAGTTCATCGCCGAGCAGGACGGCGCGTTCTACTTCATGGAGATGAACACGCGGCTGCAGGTCGAACATCCGGTCACCGAGATGATCACCGGCCTCGACCTCGTCGAATGGCAATTGCTCGTCGCCGCCGGCCTGGCGCTGCCGCTCGCGCAGGACGAGATCGCGATGCGCGGCCATGCGATCGAGGCGCGTATCTACGCCGAGGACCCGGAACGCGATTTCCTGCCGTCGGTCGGGCGCATCGCGCATTGGCGGATGCCGGATGCGACGACGCATGTGCGCGTCGATACCGGCTATCGCGAAGGTGATGACGTCACCGCGTTCTACGACCCGCTGCTCGCGAAGGTGATCGCGTGGGGCGAGGACCGAAACGGCGCGCGCGAGGAACTGCTGCACGCGCTCGCGGCCTGCGAGGCGACGGGCGTGACGACGAACCTCGCGTTCCTCGAGCGGCTGCTCGCGCACGAGGCGTTCGCCGCCGCGCGCCTCGACACGGGCTTGATCGCCGCGCATCGCGACGCGCTGTTCGGCCCCGCGCCTCCTGCACCGCGCCGCGCGTTGATCGCCGCGGCGCTGGCGGAATATCGCGCGCTCGAGGCCGCTGCCGCAGCCGCCGCCTCGCAATCGGCCGATCCGCATTCGCCGTGGCACCTCACGGATGCGTGGTGGAATGGCACGGCGTCGCATCGCGTCTCGCTCACGTTCGACGACGGCCACACGCGTCACGCGCTCGACGTGCGGCGGCGCCCGGACGGCTGGGTCGCCATCGCGGGCGAGGGACTCGGTGTCGAGGCGCGCGCGCGACCGCGAGGGGACGCGCTTCACATCTCGACGCGCGAGCCGGGGGGCGGCGAGCATCACGATGGGCATCGGGCGAGCGTCGTGCCCGAGGGCGACGTGCGCCACGTGTTCGTGCCGGGCGCGCGGGTGCGCCTCGTGCGCGTCGACCCGCTGGCTTCGACGCACGACGAGGACGAGCATGGCGGCCACCTGATGGCGCCGATGTCGGGCACCGTGGTCGCGGTGTTCGCGCAGCCCGGCGAAGAGGTCGCCAAGGGCGCGGCGCTGATGGTCCTCGAAGCGATGAAGATGGAGCACACGATCACCGCGCCCGCGGCGGGGCGTGTCGTCGCCGTGCATTTCGCCGCGGGCGATCGCGTCTCGGAGGGCGCGGATCTCGTCGACCTCGAGGAAGAGGAGGGTTCATGAGCGCGGACCCGCCGGCCGGAATGCCTGCCAAGGTGCGCCTCGTCGAGGTCGGCCCGCGTGACGGCCTGCAGAACGAGCAGGCGACGGTGCCGACCGACGTCAAGGTCGCCCTGATCGACATGCTGACCGATGCGGGCTTCCCGGCGATCGAGGCGACGTCGTTCGTTTCGCCCAGGTGGGTGCCGCAGATGGCCGATGCGGCGGAAGTGATGGCGCGCATCCGGCGCAAGGCCGGCGTGCGCTATCCGGTGCTGACGCCGAACATGAAGGGCTTCGAGGCCGCGCACGCGGCGGGCGCCGACGAGGTCGCGGTATTCGTCGCGGCGACCGAAGCGTTCTCCAGGCGCAACATCAACTGCACGATCGCCGAAAGCCTCGAGCGCGCGGCGCCGATCTTCGCGGCGGCCAGGGCCGCGAACATGCGCGTGCGCGGCTACATCTCCGTCGTGCTCGGCTGCCCGTACGAGGGCGACGTCGCGCCGGCGCAGGTCGCGGCGATCGCGGCGCGCCTCTACGCGCTGGGCGCCTATGAAGTCTCGCTCGGCGACACGATCGGCACCGGCACGGCGGGCCGCACGAAGGCGCTCTTCGAGGAGGTCGCGCGGCAGGTGCCGATCGCAGCGCTCGCCGGTCACTTCCACGACACGTACGGACAGGCGCTCGTGAACCTCTATGCCGCGCTGGAGCTCGGCGTCGCGACGTTCGATTGCGCAGTCGCCGGGCTCGGCGGCTGCCCGTATGCGAAGGGCGCGACTGGCAACGTCGCGAGCGAGGACGTGCTCTACCTGCTCGACGGGCTCGGGATCGAGACCAGCGTGGACATGACGAAGCTGCGCCGGGCCGGCCGCTACATCTCCGATTTCCTGCGGCGCGCGCCGGTGTCGCGCGTGGCGCGCGCGCTCGACGCGAAGGCGCCGCTGCCCGATGCACGGTGATCCAACGAGGCGTGCCCGCGGCGTGTCGCGCCGTCTTCCAGCGGCATGCGCGAGCCGCGCCCGGCGGCGCGGCCGATGAGCCGCGCGGTGCGAAGCACCGGTACCGTCGCGTCGCCGTGCATCAGCGTGTGCCGCATCGACGATACGAGTGGCCTTTGCATCGGCTGCCTGCGCACGATCGACGAGATCGCGGCGTGGGCGACGCTCGACGACGATGCGCGGCGCGCCGTCTGGCAGGCGATCGGCGAGCGGCGGGGCGGGCGGGCCAGCGCGACGCCGCCCAAATCGGGGTCGTCGCCCAAATCGGGGTCAGACTCGAAATTCGACGTGAAGAAATTCGAGTCTGACCCCGATTTCAGCGGCCCCGAATGGGGTGAGTCCGGCCCCGATTCCGGCGGAAGGTGAGGACCCCGGCCATGATCGCCGACTGGTATTTCGATTTCGTCTCGCCGTTCTCGTACCTGCAGTGCGAGCGCCTGCAGGCGCACTCGCATGCGATACGTCCGCACCCGGTGCTGTTCGCCGCGATCCTGGAAGCGAACGGACAGAGGGGGCCGGCCGAGATCGCGGCAAAGCGGCGGTTCACGTATCGCTTCGTCCTGTGGCAGGCGAAGGCGCTCGGCATTCCGCTCAAGTTCCCGCACGCGCATCCGTTCAATCCGCTGCCGCTTCTGCGGCTCGCGCTCGCCTGCGGCGCGCGGCTCGACGCGATCACGCGCATCTTCCGCTTCGTGTGGCGTGACGGGCGCCTGCCGGACCTGCCGCTCGAATGGGCCGAGCTCGCGCACCGGCTCGGCGTGCCCGACGCGGACGCATGCATCGCGCGCGCCGACGTGAAGGAAGCGTTGCGCCGCGAGACCGACGCCGCGATCGCGCGCGGCGTTTTCGGCGTGCCGACCCTCGCCATCGGCAGCGAGCTCTTCTGGGGCGTCGATGCGACGGACATGGCGCTTTCGTACGCACGCACCGGTCGCTACGACGATCCGGAATACGACCGCGTCGCCGATCTCCCGGCGGCGGCGGTGCGCGCCGGCGCGAACGTGCCGGTCAGGCCGCCGGCGAAGCGGTCCTGACGATTCCCGCGTCCACGAGTTCGTCGATCGCCGCATCCGCGTAGCCGGCCTCGCGCAAGACCTCGCGCGTGTGCTCGCCTTGTCGCGGCGCGTCGCGCGTCACGGCGAACGCCGATGGCGATAGCGCGAACGGCGGCGCGTACTGGCGCGTGCCGTCGCCGCGATGGACGACCACCCCCCGCGCGGCGAACTGTGGATCGGCGAGGGCTTCCACGAAATCGAGCACCGGCGTGACGCAGCAATCCACGCCGGCGAGGCGCGCCGTCCATTCGTCGCGCGTGGCCGTCGCGAAGATCCCTTCGAGCGTGCTGCGCACTTCCGCGCCTTCCGCGCCGGTCGCGAACTGCAGCGGGATGAGATCGGCGCGGCCGAGCGTGTCGCAGAGCGCGCGCCAGAACTTGGCCTCGAGCGCGCCAACCGCGAGCCATCCAGCGTCGCGCGTCGGATAGACGCCGTAGCAGGGAACGCCGCCGGTCAGCAGGTCTTCGCCGCGCGCGGCGACCGCGCCCGCGTCCTCGAGCGCGCCGAGCGCAAACACCTGGTGCGCAAGCACCCCGTCCGCCATCGCAACGTCCACGTAGCGCCCCGCGCCGCTACGCGCCGCGCCGAACAACGCGCCGAGGATGCCGATCGCCGCCGTTGCCGCGCCGCCGAGGAGGTCGGCGATTTGGAGGCTCGCAAGCGCCGGCGCGCCGCCGCGCACCCCGGTGTGATGCAGCACGCCGGCATAGCCGAGATAATTGACGTCGTGCCCCGCTGCCTGCGCGCGCGGTCCCGTCTGTCCGTAGCCGGAAAGCGCGCAATAGACGACCTTCGGATTGACGGCGCGCACGCGACCGTAATCGACGCGAAGCGCCTGCACGACGCCCGGCCGGAATCCCTCCACGACGACGTCGGCCTCGCGCGCGAGCGCCATGAAGGCGGCATGTCCCGCGGCTGCCTTGAGGTCGATCGCGAGCGAGCGCTTGTTGCGGTTGATCGCGCGATACCACGCCGTCATGCGCGACCCGTCGCCGGGGCGTGCACCGGGCACGGGCGCGAGGGTGCGCGCGTAATCGCCCGCGGCGGTGTCCTCGATCTTGACGACGTCGGCGCCGAGGTCGGCGAGGTAGAGCGTGCACATCGGCCCCGGCAGAAGCCGCGTCAGGTCGAGGACGCGCACGCCCGCAAGCGGCGGTGCGACGGGCGTCATGGGAACGTGCCGGGGATGCCGAGTTCGCGCCGGATCGCGTGCGCCGTGGCCAGCGCCGCTTCGAGCGTCTCGCCGAGGCAGGTCACATGCCCCATCTTCCGGCCGCGCCGCGGCTCGCGCTTCCCGTACAGATGCAGCTTGGCGCGCGGGTGCGCGAGCACGCGCGTCCAGTCGGGGTCGCGCGGCGTCGTGCCGCCCGCGTCGAACCAGACGTCGCCCAGCAGGTTCACCATCACCGCGGGCGTGTGCTGATGCGGATCGCCGAGCGGCAGCGCGGCGAGGACGCGCGCCTGCTGCTCGAACTGCGACGTCACGCAGGCGTCGATCGTGTAGTGACCGCTGTTGTGCGGGCGCGGCGCGATCTCGTTGACCACCAGCGCGCTGCCCGAGACGACGAAAAGCTCCACGCACAGCACGCCGCGGTAGTCGAGCGCCGCGGCGAGCGCGGTGGCGATCGCGCGCGCTTCCTGCGCCGTCGCCGCGGCGACACGCGCAGGGACGATCGACACGTCGAGGATCCCGTTGCGGTGATGGTTCTCGGCGACCGGCCACGTCGCGATGCGGCCGTCGTCGTCGCGCGCGACGATCACCGACACCTCCGCCGCGAGCTCGAGCCGGCGCTCGAGGACGCACGGCGCGCCTCCCATGGAAAGGAATGCGGCGGCGACGTCGTCGAGCGTTGCGACCCGCACCTGCCCCTTCGCGTCGTAGCCGAAGCGCGCACTTTTCACGATCCCCGGCAGGAGGCTCGCGTCGACCGACGCGGCGTCGGCGGGCGCCTGCAGGATCGCGAACGGCGCGACGGGGAACCCGTGCCCGGAAACGAACGTCTTCTCGCGGATGCGGTCCTGCGCGATCGCGACGCTCGCGGCGCCCGGCGTCACGCGGCGCGCGTTCGCGAGGTACTCGAGGGCGGCGGCGGGAACGTTCTCGAACTCGGTCGTCGCCGCGCTGCAGAGGTCGCGCAATGCGGCAAGGCCGTCGGTGTCGAGGTAATCCGCGGCGATGTGACGGTCGGCGACACTGCCGGCGGGACTTTCCGCGCCCGGATCGAGCACCGCCACCTTGTAGCCGAGGCTTTGCGCGGCCATGCAGAACATGCGGCCGAGCTGGCCGCCACCGAGCAGGCCGAGCCACGCTCCAGGCGGGATGGCTCCGGTCGAATCCGCTGTGCGGCGCCCGGCGGACATGGCGTGCACAGGCCCTAGGGCGGCAGCTGCTTCGCGCGAGCGAGCGCCGTCTGCTTCTGCCGGAACGCCGCGAGCTTGCGCGCCAGCGCCGGATCGCCCGCAGCGAGCAGCGCGGCAGCGAAGAGCGCGGCGTTTGCAGCACCCGCTTCGCCGATCGCGAACGTGGCGACCGGAATGCCGGCTGGCATCTGCACGATCGACATCAGGGAGTCGGCGCCCCGGAGATATTTCGACGGCACCGGCACGCCGAGCACCGGGACGAGCGTCTTCGCCGCCAGCATGCCGGGCAGGTGGGCCGCGCCGCCGGCGCCGGCGATGATCGCGCGCAAGCCTCGCGGCAGAGCGTCCTCCGCGTACTCGAACATGTCGTCCGGCATGCGATGCGCGGACAGCACGCGCGCTTCGTAGGCGATCGCCAGCGCGTCGAGCTCGCGCGCCGCGTGCTTCATCACGTCCCAGTCGCTGTCGCTGCCCATCACGATCCCGACCAGCGGCGCGGCCTTGCGCTGTGCCATGCGTGCTCTCCGCGTGTCGCGTTGCGTTGCCAACGAGGTGGCGCATTCTAGCCCGGACGGGGTCAGACTCGAATGGCACAGCGCAAGGCCGCGCCGCTGGTCGGGATCGTGATGGGCAGCGACAGCGACTGGGACGTGATGAAGCACGCGGCGCGCGAGCTCGACGCGCTGGCGATCG
>JBLMWW010000204.1:0-10047 GCA_050257435.1 Rudaea sp. | reverse complement strand
GGGTGAAGCGTCAAGAGGTTGTTTCTGGATTGGTTGAGCCGCCCTGCTACACGCTGTCGAGATCGGCGTGGCGGGAGGCGAGCGAGCGCATCTTCTGGCACACCCGTGGCACACGCGCTCGACGACGATGCGATGCGAACGCGCGCCGAGGACTGGCTCGGCGACGCACTGCTGACCATGCGGGGTGCGGCATGAGGCGAACGTCAAGCGTTATCGCGCCGCGCGCCGGCGCCAGAGAACGGCTCCTCCGGTGAATCTTGGTGGGTTACGAGCGGACCGCTGTCCAAAAAATAAAAGAGCCACGTCGGAACCGGTTCTCGCCCTACCGCGCTACACGTGCAGGATGTCGTTCTTCAGCGCGTACGCGATCGCGAGCACGTCCTTCTGCGTCTGGTCGTCGACGTCGCGCTCCCGCAGCGCGGTCAGGATGTCGTCGATCGCCGCCATGTACTCGGCCTCGCTGATGTTCATGCCACGGTGCGCCTCGCGCATGCCACGGCCGGTGTACTGCACGCTGCCGCCGCTTCCGGCCTCGATGAACGCGCAGAGGTGTTTCTTCGTCGCCTCGAGCCTGTCGGGGGTTTCGCGATAGGGCTGGAAGCGTGCGCGGATGGCCGGATTGTCCATGTGCAGCGACACGATGCGCTCGACCAGGCCATTGATGCCGGGCGAGCCGCCGAGGCGTTGGAATAGGGAATTGCCGTCCATGTGATCCTCCTTTGCTGGGGTGGTTAGCCTTCGATCGACCGGCGGGCGCGCCGCACGCCCTTGCTTCGGCTCACCGGGCCGTCGGCCGCTCGGGCGCTGTCGGCAACGGCGCCGAAATAGAAGTCGAGCATTTCCCGCAGTGGCGCCGGATCGGTGCGCAGCCGCGTGCGCAGCGCAGCGCCCTCCCAGCAGTTGACCAGGAGCTCGGCCATCCTCTTAGCGTCGGTGCCCTTCGGCAGCGCGCCCTCGCGGATCGCCTCCTCGAGGCACCCGGCGATGCGGTGCGCGATCTCCCGGAAGCACTCCTCGACCTTGCGCCGGAATGTCTCGCTGACGCCGGAGAGCTCCTGCCCGAGACCGCCGAGGAGGCAGCCGAGGTAGCCTTCGCTGCGATACTTTTGCTCGGTCAGCTCGAAGAACCGGCGCACGCGCTCGAGCGGTGGCCGGGTACGATCGCCCAGGCACTCGTCGAGACCCGCGTGCGCCTGCTTCATGTAGAGGTCGATCACCTGCAGCCCGAAGTCCTCCTTCGAGGCGAAGTGATGGTAGAAGGACCCCTTCGGGATCCCGGTCGCCTCCAGCAGCGCGGCGATGCCGAGGTCGCCGTAGCCATGCCGCAGGAGCAGGGCTGTCCCGACCTCCAGAAGCTGCTGTTTGGTTGCACTAGTCACGGCGCGCCAGATAGACCGACCGGTCTACTCAGATTAGGTCAATCGGGTGGCCGCGTCAAGACCACGCGGCGGCCGCGGACCGGTGCGGCATGGAGGGCCCGGCCGATGGCCATGGACTATCCGAGCCTGTTCTATCTCCCGGCGCTCGGCTCCGCCGCACCCCGCGGTACCCTCGCGTCCTCGCGCTTCCCTGGCGCCGCCTCATCCGCTCACTGATCGTCGGAGCCGACCGAGCGCGCCAGAGGACCGGCCGGGACCTGTTCATCGCCCTCGGGAGGGGCCGCCATGCAACGTCGACCCGGGTCTTTCACCTTCGCAACGCGCGAGCGCGATCTGGGCCGTCCGACCGGTCCCTGGCGCGGGCGCCTTCACGACATCATCTTCGGCGTCGACACGCCGGCCGGGCGCGCGTTCGACGTCGGTCTCATGCTGCTCATCGTCGCGAGCGTGCTCGTCGTGATGCTCGACAGCGTCCAGCCGCTCGTGCTGCGCTACGGTCCGCTGTTCGACGGCCTCGAATGGGTCTTTACCGTGCTCTTCACCATCGAGTACGCGCTGCGCCTGTCGTGCGTCCGGCGTCCCTTCGCCTACGCGACGAGCTTCTTCGGCGTCGTCGACCTCCTGGCGGTGCTGCCGACGTACGTCGCCGCGTTCGTGCCCGAGCTCGCGCTGTTGATCGACATCCGCGTGCTGCGACTGCTGCGCATCTTCCGCGTGCTCAAGCTCGTGCAGTACATGGACGAGTTCAGCTTCCTGGCGCAGGCTTTCGCCGACAGCCGGCGCAAGATCCTCGTATTCTTGAGCGCCGTGCTCACGGCGGTGCTGGTCGGCGGGACCGTGATGTACGTCGTCGAAGGGCCGACGCACGGCTTCACCAGCATCCCGCTGTCGGTCTACTGGGCGGTCACCACGATGACCACCGTGGGCTTCGGCGACATCACGCCGCAAACCGACCTCGGGCGCCTGATCGCGAGCCTCATGATGCTCCTGGGCTGGGGTGTCCTCGCCGTCCCGACCGGCATCGTGACCGCGGAGATGACCGCGCGCCGGGCGATCGGTCTCTCGGCGTCGCGCACGTGTTCCGCATGCGGGTCGACCGGTCACGAAGCCGCGGCGCGCTATTGCCGGCGCTGTGGCGAGCGGCTGCCGCCGATGTCCTCGACGCCAAGCGAGTGAGCGGCGCTGGCCGGACGTGCGGTTCGGCCGAGCGCGCTCGCCGGCCCCCTGACTCAAAGGGTGCTGGACCAGCCGTGGCAGATCGATGGGGAAAGCCCCTCGCGCCGGTCCCGTAAGCTACGGGTGTTCGGGGTCATCCGCCGCCGGCGAATCGCCGGGCAGCCCACAGACCGAACGCAGCTTTCGGTGCAACGCCGCCTTCGCCACCAGGTGGGCGCTGACCGGCGTGGTCACGAAGAGCAGCAGCGTGATCAGTATCTCGTGGAGGCTCGGCGTGTGCTGGTACGCGGTGAAATAGATCATCGACGCGAGCAGCATGCCGCCGACCCCCAGCGTGGATGCCTTGGAGGGGCCGTGCAGCCGCGTGTAGAAGTCGGGGAGCTTCGCGAGGCCCCACGAGCCGATCAGCGCGAAGCTGCTGCCGATGACAAGGAACAGCGCGACGAGCACCTCGGCGACGGCCGGCAACGCGTCGGCATTCATTCGACGATGTCTCCGCGCAGCAGGTATTTGGCGAGCATCGCGGTGCTCACGAAGCCGACGGTCGCGATCAGCATGGCGACGTCGAAGTACACGCTGCTCCGCTGCTGCACGCCGAACAGCACGAGCAGCGCGATCGAGTTGACGTACGCGGTATCGAGCGCGATCACGCGATCGAGCACGTCGGGACCGCGCAGCAGCCGATACACGTTGAGCACGAGCGCGAGGCTCATCGCGCCCGAGCCGAACCACAGGGCGGCATTCAGCATTCGAGGATCTCCATCAGCGGTGCTTCGTAGCGCGACCGGATTTGCGCGACCATCGCCGCCTCGTCGGACAGATCGAGAACGTGCACGAGGAGCGTTCGGTGGTCGGCGGAGAGGTCCGCCGACACCGTCCCGGGCGTGAGCGTGATGATGCTGGCGAGCGCCGAGATCGCGTAGGGATTGGTCACCCGCAGCGGTATGGCGACGAACGCCGGCCGCAGGCGCGATCGCCGGCGCAGGATCAGGCCCGCGACGTGGACGTTGGCCACGACGATGTCGTAGAGCACGACCGCGAGGAGCCGAACGAACTTGCCGGGGTGGTGGAAGCGCAAGCGCTCCGGCCACAGCGGGCGCGTCAGCGCCGGCAGCGCGAGTCCGAGCAGCGCGCCCAGGACGACGTGTCCGAAGGCGAGCGAGTAATTGGCGATCAGCCACACCGCCCACAGACCGAGCGACGCGAGCGGGTGCGGCAGGAGGCGCGAGAATCCGTTCATCGGCGCGCGCCGCGGCTTGCGGGCCCGCCGTCGCCGTGCCCGAGCACGGCTTCGACGTAGCGGGAAGGGTCGAGCAGTTGCTCGGCGGCCGCGCGCGTGTACGCCGTTGTCGCCGCCGCGGCGATGGTGAGCGCGGCGAGGCAGCCGACGAGCGCCATCGCGGGCGCGGTCTCGCGCGTCGTGGCGGGCGAGCGCGCCGACGGATCGCTGTCCTTCGCCGTCTTCCAGAACAGCGTGCTGCCTGCGCGGGACAGCGCGACGAGGGTCGCGAGCGCGTTGACGAGCAACGCGATCCAGATCCAGGCGGCCGCCGGCGCGCCTTGCGTCGCTTCGAGCAGCAGCACCTTGCCGAGGAAGCCGGACAACGGCGGCACGCCGGCCACCCCGACCGCGGCGACGAAGAACAGCGCGCCGAGAAGCGCCCGCCGCGACGGCGCCCGCGCGGGGTGCAGCCGGTCGCCCGCGGCACCGCGCGCGCGCGCGACGAGGTCGGCGAGCAGGAAGAGCAGCGCGATGACGAGCGTGCTGTGCAACAGATAGTAGAGGACGGCCGCGATCGCCGCGGCGCTGAAGCCCGCCATGCCGGCGAGCAGCGTGCCGACCGAGGCGATCGTGCAGTAGCCGATGAGTCCCCTCAACGTGCGGGCGGCGAGCGTTCCGAGCGTGGCCAATGCGAGCGTCGTGATCGCCGCTCCCACGAGCCACGGCTCGACCGCGCCGCCGGCCACCGGCGCGAAGACGAGCGTGGCGACTCGCAGTATCGCGTAGACGCCGAGCTTGGTCATGATCGCGAACAGCGCCGCGACCGGCCCGGTCGCCGCCGCGTACGTGGCGGGCAGCCAGAAGCCGAGCGGCACGACCGCGGCCTTGAGCGCGAACACCACGAACAGCAGCAGCCCGCCGGCGCGAATGAGCGCTGCGTCGGCGGGATCCGCCGCGGCGACCGCGCGCGCCATGTCGGCCATGTTGAGCGTGCCGGTGAGCGCGTAGAGCAGGCTGACGGCGATCAGGAACAGCGCCGAACCGGTCAGATTCAGGACGACGTAATGAATGCCGGCGCGCAGGCGCTCGCCGCCGCCGGCGTGCAGCAGCAGGCCGTAGGAGGCGATCAGCAGGACCTCGAAGAACACGAACAGGTTGAAGAGATCGCCGGCGAGGAAGGCGCCGTTCAGTCCCATCAGCTGGAACTGGAACAGCGCATGGAAATGCCGTCCGCGCGCATCGAGGCCGTTTCGCGCGTAGAGGAGGCTCGCGGTTGCGATCACCGCGGTCAGAAGCAGCATCAATGCGGAGAGACGATCGAGCACGAGCACGATGCCGAACGGCGGCGGCCAGTCGCCAAGCGCGTAGGTCGCGTAGTCGCCGCCGGCGGCGTATCGCGCGAGCGCGATCGTCGTGCCGAGGAGCGCGATCGTCGCAACGAGCCCGAGCGCGCGCTGCCAGGCGATGCGGCCCGGCAGCACGATCAGCGCGGCGGCGACGAGCGCGGGCAGCACGACGGGCACGACGATCCAATGGTTCATGGCGCCTCGCTCGTCGTGGAAGCGCCATCCGTCCGGCCGTCGACGTGGTCGCTCCCGAGCGCGGCGCGTGCGCGGAACGCGAGCACGACGCAGAACGCCGTCATGCCGAAGCCGATGACGATCGCCGTCAGCACGAGCGCTTGCGGGAGCGGATCCGTATAGCGGCTGGCGGCGGTAGAGACGATGGGCGGGGCACCGGCCGCGAGCCGGCCCATCACGAAGATGAACAGGTTCGTCGCATACGAGAGCAGCGTGAGTCCCAGGACCACGGGAAACGTGCGCGCGCGCAGGAGCAGGTAGACGCCCGAGGCCACCAGCACGCCGATTCCGATCGCGACGACGCTTTCCATGTCAGTGGCGCCGGGCCGCCCCAAGCCACTGACGCGCCCCCCGAGGGGCAGCGAGCGGAGCGAGCGTGGAGGGAGGTTTCATCCTAGTCGCGCCGGGCCATCCCAAGCCACCGACATACCCCCTCGGGGGCAGCGAGCGGAGCGAGCGCAAGGGGAGGTTTCATCCTACGGCGCGCTGGCGTTTGCGGCGGGCGCGGCCGAGAGCTCGCCGAGCCGCGCGAGCACGAGCATCACCACTCCGACGACCGTCAGGTAGACGCCGAGATCGAACGCCATCGCGCTGGCGAGCGGCACCTCGCCGAGCAACGGCAGGTGGGGATGTCCGAAAGCGCTGGTCAAAAACGGCTGGCCGAACCACCAGCTCGCGATTCCGGTCGCTCCCGCGACGAGCACGCCGATGCCGATCGTGCGCTGGTAGTCGACGCGCAGCCGGGACGCCGTCCACGCGACGCCGTGCGCCGCGTACAGCAGGATCAGCGCAATGCCGGTGACGAGCCCGGCAATGAATCCGCCGCCGGGCCGATCGTGGCCGCGAAGGAAGATGTAGATCGACACGAGCAGCATCAGCGGCAGCAGGACGCTGGTGAGGACGCGCAGCATCAACGGATGACGGTCGGCGGCCCATGCGCGGTCGTCGTCGCGACCCGCACCCGCGAAGCCGGCGAGCACCGCGTGGATGCCGAGCGCGGCGATCGCGAGCACGATGATCTCGCCGAACGTGTCGAAGCCGCGGAAGTCGACCAGGATCACGTTCACGACGTTTCGCCCCCCGGCCTGCGAGACGCTGTTCTCCAGGTAGAAGTCCGAGATCGATTCGAACGGGCGCGTGAGCACGGCGTAGACGAGTGCCGCGACGCCGCCGCCCGCGGCGACGGCGAGCGCCGCGTCGCGCAGCTTGCGCGACACGCTCGACTCCGCCGGCGTGCGCTGCGGCAGGTAATGCAGCGCGAGCAGCAGCAGCATGATGGTGACCGCCTCGACGGCGACTTGGGTGAGCGCGAGATCTGGCGCCGCGAAATACGCGAAGAAGAGCACGCACACGAGCCCGACGACGCCCGACATGACCAGCGCTGCCAGGCGCTCGCGATGCAGCACGACGGTACCCGCCGATGCCGCGAAGAGGAGCAGCAGCCCGACGACGGCGACGGGCGTCGCCGCCGTCGTCGTCGGGCCGGGCGCGTAGCCGGACGCGACGAACGGGGCGACGCCGAGCGCGAGCGCCGCGGCGACGACCCACGCGACGTAGCGCTGCAGCGATCCGTTTTCCACGGCGCGGGTGACGATGGCGGCGAAGCGGATCGTTCCATCGAGCAGCGCGTCGTAAGCCGAGGCGGCGGTGAGCGGGGAGTGGACGTGCTCGTGCAGGCGATAGAAGCGCTGCAGCGAGAAGTAGATCGCAATGCCGCCCACGGTGGCGAGCATGCTCATCAGGAGCGGCAGGCTGAACCCGTGCCAGATCGCAAGGGAATACGCGGGCAAGCCGTCGCCAAGGGTCGCACGCGCCGCGACGTCGAGCAGCGGCCGCACCGTGTAGACGGGCGCGACGCCGACCAGAAGGCACATCGCCACCAGAACCTCGACCGGCACCTTCATCCAGCGCGGCGGCTCGTGCGGCGTGCGCGGCAGCCCGACCGGCTCGCCGTTGAAGAAGACGTCGTGGGCGAAGCGTACGCTGTACGCAATGCCGAGCATGCCGCCGATGCCGGCCGCGAGCGGTATGGCGACCTCCATCCACCCCCCTCGCTCCAGCAGCAGCGCCTCGCTGAAGAACATCTCCTTCGACAGGAAGCCGTTCAGCAGCGGCACGCCCGCCATCGACGAGGCCGCCACCATCGCGAGCGTCGCCGTATAGGGCATGTACTTCCACAGGCCGTTGAGCTTGCGCATGTCGCGGCTGCCGGTCTCGTGATCGATGATCCCGGCCGCCATGAACAGCGAGGCCTTGAACAGCGCGTGATTGATGATATGAAACACCGCCGCGACGGCCGACAGCGGCGTGTCCAGTCCGAACAGCAGCGTGATGAGCCCGAGGTGGCTGATCGTCGAATATGCGAGCAGGCCCTTGAGGTCGTGCTGGAACAGCGCGGTGCCGGCGGCGAACACGAGCGTGACGGCGCCGACCGTCGTGACGGTGTAGAACCACGCGTCGGTGCCCGAGAGCGCGGGATAGAAACGCGCCAGCAGGAAGACGCCCGCCTTGACCATCGTCGCGGAATGCAGGTAGGCGGACACCGGCGTCGGGGCGGCCATCGCCTGCGGCAGCCAGAAATGGAACGGGACCTGCGCGGACTTGGTGAAGGCGCCGAGCAGGACGAGCGTGAGGATCGGAACGTAGAGCGGGCTCTCGCGAATCGCGGCACCGCGCCGAACGATCTGCGACAGCTCGTAGGTTCCCGCGACGTGACCTGCGAGCAGTACGCCGGCGAGCAGGCAAAGACCGCCCGCGCCGGTGATCGCGAGCGCCATGCGGGCGCCCCGGCGCGCGTCCGAGCGATCATTCCAGAAGCCGATCAACAGGAACGAGCTCAGCGAGGTGAGCTCCCAGAACACCACCAGGAGCAGCGCGTTGTCGGCGAGCACGACGCCGAGCATCGCGCCCGCGAACAGCAGGACGTACGCGAAGAAGCGGCCGATCGCGTCGTCCTCGGCGAGGTAGTAGGCCGCGTAGAGGACGATCAGCAGGCCGATGCCGAGGATCAACACCACGAAGAGCAGCGCGAGACCGTCGAGACGAAGCGACAGGTCGAGGCCCGCGCCCGGAAGCCACATCCACCGCGCTTCGGGCACGTTGCCGGCGAGCACGTGGGGGCCGAGCGCCGCGGCGATGGCGAGCGGCGACGCCAGCACGGCGGCGGCGGTCCACGCGGCAAAGACGCGTCCTTTGCGCGCCGCCGCCACCGGCAGGTACGCCGCGATCAGCGGAAGCGATACGATGGCGGCGAGGGAAGGGGCCAACAAGGCGTGCGGGACGAGGCGGCCGGGCGGGCGGGTGGTCGGAAACGAAGCCGACGCTGCCGGCCGGCGGCGACGGGCACAACGCGACGAACGCTGCGTGCGCCTCGATTGCAGCCGAGCGTCGAGCCGAGCGGCCGGCGCCGTCGATGCGACGTTAGCACGGCATGACCATTCCGCGTATCGACACGTGCGTTCGCGGTTGGCGTGCACGCCGGCCGAGCGTCGCGTGCAACCCGGCGAGGCGCAAACAGTCTGACTGCCATGCCCGACCCCAGGAGTCCGCCCCATGATCGATCGTCGCGACCTCGAGATGCTGCTGGCCCCGGAAGGCGAGGGTCCCCGCGTTTCGCTCTACCAGCCGACCTACCGTCGCCACCCCGAGAACCAGCAGGACCCGATCCGGTTTCGCAACCTGGTGAAGCAGGCGCAGGCGTCGCTGCGCACCGCGTGGCGCGAGCAGCAAGTCGAGGCCTTCCTTGCTCCCTATCGCGCGCTCGCCGACGACGTCGATTTCTGGAACCACACGACCGATGGCCTTGCCGTGTTCGGCGCCGCGGGCCTGTTTCGAGTTATCCGCCTGCAACGGCCAGTGGCTGAGCTGCTCGTTGTGGCCGAGAGCTTTCACGTCAAGCCGCTGCTGCGCATAGTGCAGTCGGCCGATCGATACCAGGTGCTCGCGTTGAACCGGCGCGAGGTGCGCCTGTTCGAAGGCAACCGCGACGCACTCGACGAAATCGCCCTGGCGCCCGGCGTACCGCGCACCATCACCGAGGCGCTCGGCGAGGAGCTCACTTCGCCCGAGCGCCAGACGTATTCGTACGGGACCGGGCCTTCCTCGGTCGGCGCCGGCAGCAGTCGCGGGGCGGGCGGCGCGAAGACCGGCGGCATTCGCCACGGCCAGGGAACGAAGAAGGACGAGATCGACGACGACACCGAGCGCTTCTTTCGCGCTGTCGATCGCGCCGTGCTCGAGCACCATTCCAAGCCGACGGGCCTCCCGCTCATCCTCGCGGCGCTCGCCGAGTATCACGCGTCGTTTCGCTCGGTCAGTCGCAACCCGCACCTCGTCGACGCCGGCATCGACGCCAATGCCGACGCGCTTTCCGGCGACGAGCTGCGTCGCCGCGCCTGGGAGGTGATGGAGCCGGCCTACGCCAAACGCCTCGCCGCGCTGGTCGAGCGTTTCGGCGCCGCGCGCAGCGCGGGCCGGGGCGACGATCGCCTGGCGGAGGTCGCGGCAGCGGCCGTGGCGGGTCGCGTCGACACGCTGTTGCTCGAAGCGGACCGCCACGTGCCGGGCCGCCTCGACACGCGCACCGGCGCGGTCGTGTTCGCGGACCTCGCGCGCCCCGACGTCGACGACGTGCTCGACGATCTCGCCGAGCACGTGCTGAGGACGGGGGGCGAGGTGGTGGTGGTGCCTG
>JBLMWW010000203.1:0-22363 GCA_050257435.1 Rudaea sp. | reverse complement strand
ACGCGGCCTACGCTTCTCGCCGACGGGTTATCGACGCGAGGAGATCTTCGACGGTCTGGGGATCGACGGGCTTCACCAGGTAGTGAGCGATTCCTGTCTGGAGCCCGCGCAGTCTTGCTTCGTCCTGGCCGTAGCCCGTCGTCGCGACGAGCACGGCATTCTCGCGATCCGCTGTTTGGTTCAACTCCGCCGCGAGCTGGTACCCGTCCATGCCGGGCATCCCGATATCCAGGAATATCACGTCCGGCCTGTGCTGTGCGGCGATTTCGATGGCCTCCGTTGCGCTGCGGGCGGTGCGCACGTCGTGTCCGCCCATTGAAAGAACCATCGCCAGGCTCTCGGCCGCGTCGACATTGTCGTCGACGACGACGATGCGCAACGGGCCCTCCCCACGCATCGATGCCTGCGAAACGCCCTTTTCGAGCATGGCGGTTCCACGCTGGTCTTGAATCGGCAGGCTGATGACGAACTCGCTTCCCTCTCCGATGCCTCTGCTGGCCGCCTGCACCGTGCCGCCGTGCATCTCGATCAGCTTGCGAACGAGCGTGAGGCCAATGCCCAAGCCGCCCTCTGCGCGGCTCAAGGTACGATCGCCCTGAGTGAACATATCGAAGATGCGCGGGAGGAAATCCGGCGGTATGCCAATGCCGGTATCGTATACGCGCAGCACGGCGCGATCGCCCTCCTGGATTGCGGCCAGGGTGATGGCGCCGCTGTCCTGTGTGTACTTCGTGGCATTGTTCAGGAGATTGATCACCACCTGCTCGATGCGCGTCTCGTCGGCGTCGATCCAGAGCGGAACGGGCGGAAGGGACAGCGTCAGCCGATGCTGGCGCGCTTCCAGGGCCGCGCGACATGCCTCGACAGCGTTCCTGACCACGTCGTTGAAGTCGACCAGGCCCTTCCTGAGCTCGATCTTTCCCGTGCTGACCCGGCTGACATCCAGCAGGTCGTCGACCAGCCGCGCGAGGCTGCGAGCCTGCCGGTCGATGATCGATAGGCACTGTTCCGCCATTGGGGTAGGCATCTGCTCGTGCCGCAATACGGCAACCGCATTGAAGATGGGAGCGAGCGGATTGCGCAGCTCGTGCGCAAGAATCGCGAGAAACTCGTTTTTCAGGCGGTCCGCCTCTTCGAGCGCCTGGTTCTTCTCTCGGAGCTGCTCCTCGAAGCGCTTTCGCTCGGTGCTGTCGCGCAGGACCTTGGCATACCCCTTGAGCGTGCCTTGCTCGTCGCGCATCGCGGTCGTGATGCCGAACGCCCAGAAGTAGCTGCCGTCCTTGCGAACGTGCCAGCGGTCGTCGCTGCTTTGACCCGTCTCCGCCGCTCTCTTCAGCTCGAGCTCCGCCACGCCGTCGCGTCGGTCGTCCGGGGGAAAGAAAATGGCGAACGGTTGACCGAGAATCTCCGGGCCATAGCCAAGCACGTGCTCGGCGCCAAGGTTCCAGTCCACCACCCGGCCCGACGGATCGAGCATGAATATGGCGTACTCCTTGACGTTTTCCATGAACAGGCGGAAGCGCTCTTCCGCCTGCCGCAATCGTGCATCGAGCTCCGCGCGTGTGCCGTCGTTCTCGGCCGTCGCGGGTGTCGGAGCGCTCACAGAGCGACTGTTCTTTCGCCGCGGCATTGGATCACTCAGCGCGCAAAATCGCGGTGGCGTCGACCGAGCGCGTCGAGGTCGTCGACACTACGGCCCACCTACTGTCGCGAGGTGTCGGACCACGCCCCGCCGTTTGACGACGCGTAGATCGTTCGAGTGCGCCTCGATTCGTGACGGCGCCGTAGCCGACCCGGTCACCTGCGGCCGAGGTGGTCATCGAGTTCGGCAATCTGCGCGGCGATGCCGTTCGCTGCCTGATCGACGATGAGGCGCAGTTCGTCGCGCAGCCGACCGAGGTCGGGCGTACCGCCGGCGGAGGCGCTCCGCACCCCTTCCTCCAGCCGGTCGAGCCGCGCCTCGAGGTTGGCACGCAACTCGGTGAAACGCGATGCCTCGGCCTCATCGGCGAGCTGGCGCTGTGCGGCCAACTCACGCGTCATGCGACGCGTTTCCAGCAAGACCGACGTTTGCAGGTAGAAAACATAGGCCAGGAAGACGGCCGCAAGCGCGGCGGTGATCATCAGCATGATGAGGCCTAGCGGCGCCTCGATGGTGCCGACCAGGAGCGACAGCGTCGTGGGCGCCGTAAACGCCGCCCAGTTCGCGACGACAAAGACCGCCAGCGCGATGATCAGCAGCAGCAGCAGTACGGTTCTCAGCGACATGGCTCCTCCCCCGATCCTCCTTGCGACCATCGACCTTGGGCTCGTCCAATTCAATCATAAACCGCCCTTCGCCCTCGTCACACTCCTCACTTCCAGGCCGACGCCGGCGCAGCCGCACCGGACGCGTGCGGGAAAGGGGCCCGCCACGCGCGGCGACTGGAGCTCGACATACCGGCGTGCGGTACCTGTGATGGTATGCGCCTTGTGGGCATCCTTTCGCGCGTCCCGTCCGAGGCGACGGAGAGAAGCCCGCAGCCCACGCTCCCCGGCCGGCGAAGGCGCGCAATGCACGGCGGCGCCATCGCGGCCGAATAAAATCGGAGGAATGGGCAATCACGACCTCGCAACGGACGGCGCGATCGCGAGGGGCAGCGCCGGTGAGGTCTTCGGCGCCTTCCTCAGACTCGGGCTTACGTCCTTCGGCGGGCCGATCGCCCACATCGGTTATTTCCGGCGCGAATTCGTCGAGCGGCTACGGCGCCGCGCAGGCGGTGCCCGGTCCGATGTTCACGCTCGCGTCCTATCTCGGCGCGCGACCGCCAGGCGGGCAGGGCGGCCTCGTGGGCGCGTGCGCCGCTCTCGTCGCCATCGCGTTTACGCTGCTCGCCGCATGGCGCGCCTCCGCGCTCGTGGTCGTGCTTTGGTGCGTCGGCGCGACCATGGCGGTCACACTCGCGTGAGAGCGACTCGCCAATGATCCACTTGGGCTGCATCGCGGACGACTTCACCGGGGCGACGGATCTCGCGAACAACCTCGTTCGCGCCGGCATGCGCGTCGTGCAGACGATCGGAGTGCCGGCGCGCGCGGCGGATCCGGATCTCGACGCGGTCGTCGTCGCGCTCAAGACGCGCACCATTCCGAGCGAGGAGGCCGTTACCCAGTCGCTCACCGCCCTGCAATGGCTGCGCGCGCAGGGCGCCACCCAGATCTATTTCAAGTACTGCTCGACGTTCGACAGCACCCCGCAGGGAAACATCGGTCCGGTGACCGAGGCGCTAATGGACGCGCTGTCCGACGTGCCAGGCGCGGATTTCACGATCGCGACGCCGGCGTTCCCGGACAATGGCAGGACCGTCTTCAAGGGGCATCTCTTCGTGGGCGACCTCCCCTTGAACGAAAGCGGCATGCAGCATCACCCGCTCACGCCGATGACCGACGCCAATCTCGTGCGGGTCATGCAGGCGCAATGTCACCGCAAGGTGGGTCTCGTCGACTATCGGGCCGTCGCAGGGGGAACCGCTGCGATTCGCGCACGCTTCGATGCATTGCGTGCAGAGGGGGTCGGGATCGCGATCGTCGACGCGATCTCGAACGCCGACCTGATGCGGCTCGGACCCGCACTCGATGGCATGCCGCTCGTCACTGCGGGTTCCGGCGTCGCGATCGCGCTGCCGGCCAACTTCGGCATCGTGCCGGCGAACGCCGCGAGCCGATTGCCGAAGGCGAGCGGGACGAAAGGCGTGATCGCGGGCAGTTGCTCGCAGGCGACGCAGCGGCAGGTGCGCCGGTTCATCGACGCGGGCGGTGCGGCCTTCGCCGTCGATGCGATGGAGATCGCGTCCGGCGACGCGGCGAGTCGCGCACTCGCGTGGAGTGCGCCACGCCTGGCTGACGGCCCCGTGCTGATTTATTCGACAGCCGATCCCGCCACCGTCAGGTCCGTCCAGCAACGGCTGGGCGCCGATGTGGCCGGCGCACTGATCGAGAGATCGCTCGCCGCGGTGGCGCGCGGCCTGGTGGGACTCGGCGTTCGCCAGCTCGTCGTCGCGGGGGGGGAGACGTCGGGGGCCTGTGTGCAGGCGCTGAACGTCACGCAGATGAAGATCGGCACGCAGATCGATCCCGGCGTCCCCTGGTGCTACGCGCTGACCGATGACGAACCGCCGATCGCGCTGCACCTCGCGCTCAAGTCCGGGAACTTTGGCGCCGACGATTTCTTCGCCAGGGCGTTCGCCATGCTGGAATGACCGGTCCAGGACCCCTGCGATCACGGCCCGCGTCCGCCGCCTGCGGCGAGTGCGACGAGCATCCGAGCGAGTCCCTCGACCACCCGCGCCATGCGCGCATAGTCGAGCTTGTCGGGCGTGTCGCCCGCGGTGTGGTAGTGCGGGTTGCGATAGAACGCCGTGTCGGTGACCATCACGGCCCGGTAGCCGGCGCGCCAGAACGAGAGCTGATCGCTCCAGGAAACTCCCGGCACGACGGCCGGACTGGCGAGGGATTCGGCGGGAACGTCACAGCGTTCCGCGAACGCGTTCGTCACTTCGCGCAGCACCCCGCGGGATCGCAGGTTCGACACGAAGGCGACGAAATTGCCGCGATCCGGGTAGAAGTAACGCAGGAACGGCGGATAACGCTGGCTGCGCGGCGCGTCCTGGAAATACCCCAGCATCTCGAGCGACAGCATGACGCGGATGTCGTCGCCGCGCTGGCGTGCAGCGCGCGCGTAGACCCCGCTTCCCATCTCGCCGAAGTAGAAGAACGGCGGCTCCTCGTTCACGAAGGCCACGAGCCGGATCGGGTGCGCGGGCCGGACGTCCCTCAGCATCCGGGCGAGCTCGATCAGCGCGGCGATGCCGCTCGCATTGTCGTCCGCGCCGGGACTGCCCGGCACCGTGTCGTAATGCGCCCCGGCGAGCACGATCGGTGAGTGTCCGCGGATTCCCGGTATCGTGATCTCGAGGTTCGCGCATTCGACGTCGTGGGCGTCGTAGACCTGCCGGCGCACGTCGTACCCGAGCTTGCGCCAGGCGTCGCCAATGAACGCCTCCGCCGCATGCAGGGCCGTCGGCCGTCCGACGTGACGCTCGCCGATGTCGCCTGCGAGGCGCTCGACGTGCCCGCGCAGCAGCTCTTCCGACGATTCGGCGGGCATGGCGTCGCGCCTTTGGCGCATCCCGCCGCACGGCCGTGGGGCGGCCGGGAACGGAAGCGCCAGCCCGGCCCAGGCGTGGGCTAGACGCGGGCGGGCGTTGCCGCCTCGGCCCGCGCGCGATTGGCGGCGAGCCAGCCGTCGACGCGCGTGACGATGGCATCGACGGCGTCGGAGTGCATGTTCTTCTGCCCTCCGAGCAACTGCACGAGGCGGTCGACGCGCTCGACGTCGGTGGCGCCTGCCGCCAGCGCCCGCGCCACCGACGAAGGACTCATCAACGAAAGCGCGGCGTTCGCATACTTGTCGAACGGCACGAGGTCGCTCGGAGTGGCGCCCAGCGTCGCGCAAAGCGTCGCGACCCAGTCGTAGACCGCGCGCGAAGCGGCGAGGTCGCCGTGCACGGTGTCCCGTATCGAGAGCATGCCGTCCCTGCCGACGCAGCGGTAGTTGCCGGCGAGCAGCATGCTCCATTTGGCGAGCGGCACGAAGATCGAATCATGCACGCGGAGCTTGACCGGCAACTCCAGCGATTCCCCGTCGATGTCGAAGCGCGCGGCGTCGATTCCGGCCGCGAGCTCGCGCAGCATCTCGGTCTGCGCGTCGGACGCGAAGCGCGCCGCCTTGAAGTTCGTCGGCAGCCGGACCTGCAGCACGTTCGTTTTCTCGGTGGGAGGACGAAACGCCTGCGGGTCGGGACTGCACAGCGTGACGAGCGCCGGGTCGAGCACGTCCCAGACCGACGCGTCGGTATAGCAGTCGCGGCAGGCAGCCACGTCCACGCCGGGGATGCGCGCGAGATACGACAGGGGGGGCATGTTCATGATCGACATGCAGGGGCGCCGCGCGTGCGCGGCGCGCGCGAGAAGGCCGCGCACGGCCGGGGCCCGGTATTGCGGCTCCTGCATGGCGAGCACGACGAGGTCGAACGGTGCGGGGTCGATGTCGGCGGGCGCCGCGGCCGACAGCGCGCCCGGCAGGCGGCGCGAATCGATCTCGACGAGGTTGGTGCGGCCCCTGACGGGCATACGCACGCGGACGCCTTCTGCATTGATCAGCTCGGCCTCGGCGGGCAGGCAGGCGAGCCGCACCGAATGGCCGGCGGCGAGCAGCTTGACGGCGAGGAGCGTGCCATACGAGGCGCCCAGGATCAGGACGTTGCGCGGCTTTGGCATCGTCGGTTCCTCCGTGGCTGTTTTTGCGTCTATGAACCCATTATCTCGCAGATCGCGCGCACGGCGTAGCGGTAGCCGGCGGGGCCGAGGCCCGCGATCACGGCGGTAGCAACCTTCGACACGTACGAATGGCGATAGTGCTCCTCACGCCGATGAATGTTCGAGATATGCACTTCGACGATCGGCCCGGCAAACATCTTGAGCACATCGACGCGATCTAGCGAGTGTCGCGAAGAAATCCCGGCATCGCGAGCCGTGCACGGCCGCCCTAGCGCATCATGCAGGAGTCGTTCATATCTGAGCATTCATCGATTCGCGTTCACGACGGCGTATCGTTCGCGCACTTGCGGCACGTCGGGAAACCACCGACAGCACAGTTGTACGCTCATGCTTGCTATCAAAGCAAGGTTCGAAAGCGGGGCTCCCGCTTCCGCTGGTTCGCGAACGGCGGCAACGACTTCCATGTCAATTACATCATTTTTGCCCGAATGGCGGCGTTGCGTGCGTACAAACTCAGTGGTCCCGCTGGCGTTCACAAGCGCTGTAATTCCGACCATCGTGCGCTGCGGCGTTCGCGAGGGGCGACCCGGACGTTGCCGTCGGCGCTTCCGACGAGCGCGTGTCGTGCATGATCGTCGTTCGCGTTTATGCGCGTCGCATCGCGAGCGCTCCGGCGGACCATCGATCCTCGCCCCAACTTCATAGACACCAACGATGAGCGCGCTCGCCGGCACCACGATGATCAGCGATCCGGCTTTCTATGCGATCGCCGTGCCCGTCGTACTGCTGAGCGGCATTTCGAAGACAGGAATTCCGGGGCTCTTCGGCGGGATGGCCGTGCCGCTCCTGTCGCTGGTCGTTCCGCCGCTGCAGGCGGCCGCGCTGATGCTGCCGATCCTCTGCTGCATCGATCTCTTCGGCCTCGCGGCATTTCGCGGTGTGTACGACCGTCGCAACATGCCGATCCTGCTGACGGGCCTTGCGCTCGGGATTGTGGTCGGATGGCTCGTCTTCACGCTTGTCCCTGGCGACCACATGCGGTTGGTGATCGGCGTGATCGCCGTGACGTTTGCGCTGAACCACCTCCTCGGCTGGGCGCGCAATAGGCCGCCGGCGAGCCCATCATGGCCACGTGGCGTGTTCTGGTCGAGTGTGTCCGGCCTCACGAGCTTCATCGCCCACGCGGGGTCGGCTCCGGTCATGGCGTACCTGCTGCCTCAACGACTCGATCGAACCGTCTACGTCGGCACGACGGTCTGGTTCTTCTTCGCATCAAACTACGCGAAGATCGTGCCCTATGCGCTGCTCGGTCAGCTCGATCTCGGCAACCTCACGACTGCGCTGGTGCTGCTGCCGCTCGTGCCCGTGGGAGTGAAGCTCGGCGTCGTGATCCAAGGCAGACTCGACGAAAAGATCTTCTACCGGGTGAGCTATTGGGGTCTTCTTGGCATCGGGGCGAAGCTGCTCTACGACGGGACAGTCGGGCTCCTGCGATGAGTCTCCGTGCATTGGCAGGTCCGTACCGCGCGGACGCGCGAAGCGGAGCTGCGGCCTCGCGTCGATCGTTCCTGACCAAGCCGAGCGTGCGGACCCCTCAGGGCGCATCCGCGAGCGTGTCTGCCGACGCAAGCACAAAAGCCTGTCGAAACAGGCCACGCTCGCAATCCGCCGGCGCCGCACCCTGCTCGGCGAAGCGCTCGGCCGCAAGCTCGTTCCTTGCGAGCCCGACCAGCGCGTCGTCGTCGTAGCCAGTGACGAAGAGTGCGCGATCGACCGCGGCGTCGCGGCCGCGAATCCGCTGCTCGCCGGTCATTGGCGCAGGCAGCGCGTTGCGAAGTAGCCAGGCGCTGCAGAGCCCCGGGCGCCGCGAGAGCCGCGGCACCACGTCGCCCGAGAGCCACGAGTCGAGGATGTGCTCGCGCCCCGGCGCCGCCGCGACCTGCGCGACGAGCGCGCTGGCGCCCATTCCGCGTCCCGACCGCGCGGCGATCTCGCAAAGCGTGCGGCGCATGCGGCGATAGTTGCGCATCATCGCCGCGGTCCACGGGGTCGGATGGTCCAGTCGCTCCCGGTACGCCGCCGAGTCCAGCACGGCAAGCTCGCTCACCTCGTAGAGCACGCAGTATCGCGGCGATCCCTGCTGTGCGACCCAGCGCGTTCCGCGGAGGAAGCCGGGAATCGCCAGCCGCTCGGGCATGTGCTCGTGCGTATGCCAGTCGTCGTGCTCGACCAATGCCTCCGTTGCGACATCGAACAGCAGCAGCATCGCTGCTCCGGGTGGTGCATTCGTCATGCCGTACTCTCGGCGCTCGGTCACGCCGCACGCATCGCAATGGATCCAGCTGGAGAATGCACCTCAATACACGACCTTCGCGACTGTGCGAAGCTCGTCGGGCGTCGCGGTGCCGAAGCCGAAGAATTCCAGGTACGCGGGGATCATCTCGAACAGCATGTCGGTGCCGACCATTGTGCGACAGCCCCGCGCCCGGGCGGCAACGAGCATTGGCGTCATCTCCTGCTTCAACACCACCTCGCCAACGAACGTCGACGGCGCGAGCCGCGACGGTTCGAACGGCAGCGGGTCGCCGGCTTTCATGCCAAGCGGCGTGCCGTTCACGACGAGGTCGTAGCCGGCGGGATCGTTGTCGTGAAGCGTGACGTCGAGTCGTGGATAGTGCTCGCGCAGACGGCCGGCAAGCGCGCGCGCGGATTCCCGCAGGATGTCGCAGAGCGCGATCGACGCGACACCCGCTTGGGCCAGCGACGCCGCGACCGCGGATCCGACGCCGCCTGCGCCGACGACGAGGCAGCGGGCGCCTTCGAAACGGAATCCCTGCCTGCGAAGCCCGCGGACGAAACCGACCCCATCGAACATGTCGGCGAGCAGCGACCCGTCCGGGCGCTTCAATACGGCATTACACGAGCCGGCGATCTTCACCGTCGTCGTCGTCTCGTCGACGAGGCGAACGGTCGTGACCTTGTGCGGCATCGTGATCAGCGCGCCGTGGAAGTTGGTGAACCGGCGGATCGCCGAGAGCGCCTCGGCGTAGTCGTCGACCTTGACGCCCATCGGCACGACGACCGCGTCGATGCCGCGGGCGTCGAACCAAGGGTTGTAAATCAGTGGCGCCTTGAACGTCTCGGTCGGGTAGCCGATGTGCGCGATGAGCGCCGTCTTGCCACTGATCATCGTTGTCTCGCTTGACCGTCGCGCGGATGCGGGCCCATCGGCTGCATGAGGTCGCGCAGGTTCGACGAACGGAGAAGGCCGCGTACCGAGTTACCCCGTGTAGCCGAAGAGGCGCGGCACGAACAGCACGAAGTCCGGAACGTAGGTGATAAGCATCAGCGCCACCAGCATGACCCCCAGAAAAGGCAACACCTCGCGCACGATGTCGCGCAAGGGAACGTTCGCAATCTTGGTCATCATGAAAAGCAACAGGCCGTACGGCGGCGTGACCAGGCCGAACATGATGTTCGTGACCGCCATGACCCCGAAGTGCACCCGGTCGATGCCGAGGGCCTCCGCGGTCGGCAGCAGCACCGGAAGGATGACCAGGATGATGGTCGTGCCCTCGAGAAAGCAGCCGAGAACCAGAAGGATGATGTTTACCAGCAGCAGGTAGCCGACAGCCGACAGTTTCGTCGCGGTCAGGATGGCGCTGACGACTTTCGGGATGTTCTCGACGGTAATCACATAGTTGAAGGCCATCGCGCCGGCGATCAGCATGCCGATGGAAACCGTCGTGCGCGCGCTGCTAAGGAGCGAATGGTAGATATCGCCGAACGTGAGACTACGATAGAGGGCGCCCGCGATAAGCAGCGCATAGGCGGCCGCTAGGGCCGCGGCTTCGGTCGGCGTTGTGATGCCGCTGTACAGGCAACCGAAGAGAATGATCGGCATCAGCAGCGCGGGAAACGCATCCAATGTGATGCGGGGCAGCTCCCTCAGCCGGACATGCGGTTCCAGCGGGAAGTTGCGGCGTTTCGCCATTGCGATGATCAATCCCATCTGCACTGCGCCGATCAGCAAGCCCGGAAGGATGCCGGCGAGGAACAGGTAGCCCACGGAGGCGTCGGAAACGATCGAATAGACGACGAGCGGGATCGACGGAGGCAGGATCGGCCCGATGATCGCGGCGACGGCACTCAGCGCCGCGGCGAACGCGCGCGTGTACTTTCCCTCGCGCGTCATCAACGACTGCATCAGCTTGCCGGCGCCGGCGGCGTCCGCCAGCGCGGAACCCGACATGCTGGCGAAGACGATGGCCTGCGCCACGTTGACGAGCGCGAGGCCACCACGGAAGCGCCCGACGATTGCGTTGCAGAACCGCACGAGCCGATCCATGATGCTGCCGGCATTCATGAACTCGGCGGCGAGGATGAACAGCGGAATGGCGAGCAGCAGGAAGCTCCCCATCATGCCGTTCAGGACTTGTTCGGCCGCCGTTCCCACGTCGAGGCCGGCGAGGAAGAGGTAGAGCACAGAGCCGCCGATCATCGCGAGCCCGATTGGCAGTCCGAGCAGGCTCAGGGCGACGATGGCGATGAGCGCGAGGGCGAAGGGGCTCGCCAGGTTCATGGCGCCGCCTCTTCGTCCGTCTTTTCGGCGTCGGCATCACCACGCACCGCCTGCCACAGGAGCCACAAATAACGCAGGATGACAGCGATCACGAAAATCACGAAGATCGAATAGAGGTAGTCGAGGCGGATGCTCATGTACGACGATCGCTCGACCTTCATGAACGCCACGTACCTGTACGTCGCAGGAAGCGAGAGCGCGTACAGTGCCACGGCTGCCAGCGAGATGACGATACCCATCGCACGGCGCGCTCCGCGACCGGCGCCCGCGAGAAAGATGTCGAAGCGGATCTCGTCCTTCTCTTTAAGCGCGAAGGCTGCGCCCCAGAGCACCATCCAAAGCCACGTGATCAGCGACAGCTCGGTCGTCCAACCCGTCGGAAGATTCAAGAAGTACCGGAAGACGATCTGGATGAGGAAGGCGACGAACATGATGCCGAGCAACGCGGCGATCACGTTCTCCGAGCGGCGCTGCACCCAGCCTGCCACCCCACGGATGAATGAGCTCATGCTCTCCCTGGCCCGGTCGCACACCGACCATCGTCGCCGCGCGAGTGTACGCGCAAGGGCGGAACCCTAGGCGCGCGGCGGTCGCGGGCCGCACGATCGGCCCGCGACCTTGCACCTCATCCGGCTACTTGACAGCGGCGATCTTGTCGAGGATTCCCGGCGCCCAGGTCTTGGCGTCGTCCGAGGCCAGGTACACCTTGTGCGCATAGGCCCTGAACGCGTTCACGTCCGGCGTATACACGTCCAGCCCTTTCTTCTTGAATTCGTCCGCGAGGTCCGCTTCCTGTTTGAGGTGCTGTTGCACGCTCCACGCCAGTGCCTTGTCCGCCGCGGCCTGGAAGCTCTTCTGCTTCGCCGCGCCCATGGCATTCCATGTCTTCTGGTTCATGCACAACACGTCGAAGGCGACGAGGTGGGAAGTCAGCACGATCTGTGACATCACCTCGTAGAACTTCATGTTCTGGACGTTCGGCAGCGGATTGTCCTGGCCGTCGATCGCGCCCGTCTGCAGACCGGTGTACGTCTCGGCGTACGCCATCGGCGTCGGATTGGCCCCTAGCGAGCGACCGAGGAGCTGCCACGCCTCGCCGGGCGGCATGCGCAGTTTGATGCCCGCCATGTCCGCAGGCGTGTCGATCTTCTTCTTCGGCTTGAGGCCCACCTGGCGAGTGCCGTAGAACGTCGGTCCGATGATCTTGATCTTGAGCTGATCTTCCGCCTGCTTCTTCATCTGCGCGCCGATGTCGCTCGCGAAAAACGCGAGAACGTGGTGCGCATCACGGAAGTTATAGGCGGAGGTCAACACGGACCACGGGGGCAGCTGTTTGCTGATGTCCTGCGGCGCGATGTTTCCGAGCTCCAGGTTGTCCCGCTGCAGGGCCACGAGCTCGGTCCCCTGCTTGAACAGCGTTCCGCCGAAGTACGGCTCGATCTTGAAGTCGCCTGCGACATCCTGCGCCAGCATGTGGATCATGTTCGCGCGGATGTCCTTATCGGAGAACACCGCGGCGAAGCGCAAGGTCGGCTTTTCTTGCGCCCAGCCGGGAACGGCATGCCAAGCCGCGAGCACGGCGCCTGCTTTCAGAACGGATCGGCGGTCGACGCGAAACTTCATGTTTCCTCCTCTTTGATGGCGGGAAGTGCGGAAGGGACGTGGCATCACCAAGCTATACCCGTTCGAGCGCAGGCTCCGCCGTCGCGCGCTCGCCGAGTTCGGGGCCATCGAGCTGGTCCCGCGATACTGCGAGCGCCAGACGCGCCGTCTCATGGGGTCCGACCGCCCTACTCAGGGCATTGCGCGGAATCTCGAGCGAGTAGGGTATTTGCGGCGGCAGGCATGCGAGGATTCCTCGCACGTCGATCGTGCCTTCGCCGGGAAACAGTCGCTCGTCTCGCGCCGTGCGGACGATGCCCTCCAGCGTGGCCGGGCACGTCTTTTCCGCGTCGCAGACGTGCGCGAATCGGAACCACTCGCGCGGCAGCGTGCGCAGCTCGTCGACGCTCGAGTCGCTGCGGGCGAAGTGCAGCATGTCGATCAGGATGCAGGCGTTGGAGCGGCTCGCCGCGCGCAGCACGCGGGCCGCCTCGACGAGATTGCCCGTCTCGGTCCAGTGCGGGAACTCGAGACTCACGAAGATGCCGAGCGGCTTCGCGAGGTCGCATAGCCTCGCGAAGTGATCGATCTTGCGCGCGGAATCCGGATCGGGAAGCTGCGCGATGATGTCCCGTGCGCCGAGTTCGGCAGTCGCGTCGAGCTCTGCCCGGAACGCCTCGGGGCCGATGTTCGCATCCATGCGGAAGAGCTCGATGTCGTGGATTCGAACGCCGGTGGCGGACACGCAGGCCTTCGTCTCGCGCATCAGCGCCTTGTCGCGCGCGAGATCGTACAACGGCTCGGCCGGCGTGACACGCGTCATCCGCAGGCTGGCGTACTCGTAACCGGCACGTGCGGCTGCGGCGACAACTTCCGGCGGCGACAACGACAGAACCGTCAGGTGTCCGAGCGAATAATCGTGCCTCATCTGCCACCTCCTGCGTCATGCGTGCACCGCCCCGTCGGTCGCGACGTGATGCACTTTCTGTCCCGGCGAATAGATGTCCATGATGTTCCAGTGACCGGCCGTCGGAACCGGCTCGTTCTGCATGACGACGTCGATCACGCAGGGTCTGCCCGACGCAATCGCGCGCTCGAGCGTCGGCCTGAACTCGGCGGCGGCGTTGATCTTCACGCCGTCGACACCGTACGCCTTCGCGATCGCCGCATAATCGGGCGAGTACGGCTTGCCGTCCTTCTCGAACACGGTACCGTACGTCGTGCCGTAGTGCGCCTTCTCGAGTCCGGCGATCGTGCCGAACGCGAAGTTGTTCATGATCACCCACACGACGCCGATGTCTCGCTCGAACGCGGTTGCGAGCAGCGCCGGGTTCTGCCCGAAGCCGCCGTCGCCGACGAGCGCGATCACGACCTTGTCGGGACGCGCGATCTTCGCGCCGAGCGCGGCGGGCGCGCCGAACCCCATCGTCGCGTAGCCGCCGGGTGTGTAGATCGTGCCGGGTTCAAGTATCGGGAACTGCTGGCCCACGCCGTTCTTGTTCCAGCCGACGTCGGTCGTGATCAGCGCATCGCGCGGCAGCGCCGCGCGCACGTCGGCGAGGATCCGCTCCGGGCGCATCGGATACGCGTCGCTTTCCATGTGCTTGCGGTTGCCCTCGACGAACGCCGCACGCACCGCCGCAATCTCGCTCGCGAGCGCCGGTCGGCGCACGCCTTCGGGAAGGAGCCTGCGGGCGACGCGATTGAGCACGGTCAGCGCCTGCTTCAGATCGGCCACGGCGCCAAGCTCGACCGGATAGTTCCGCCCGATCTCCGCCGGGTCGATGTCGATCTGCATCAGCTTCGTGGGTGGAATGCTGAACGTGTACTCGCGCTCCCACGAGCTGCAGTCCGCTTCCGAGAAGCGCGTGCCGAGCGCGAGGATCCAATCAGCGCTGCGGCACTGGTCGTTGATGAACTTCGTGCCCCAGAAGCCCGTCATGCCGAGCACGAACGGATGGTCGTCGGGCAGCGCGCCCTTGCCCATCAGCGTGTGCGCGACGGGGATCTGCAGGTGGTCGACCAGCTCACGCAAGTCGGCGGCCGCGTCGGCGAGCAGGACGCCGCCGCCGACGTACAGCACCGGCCGCTTGGCCGACAAGAGCGTCCTCACGATCTCGGCCGCCGTCTCCTCGTCGATCGACGGCTTCACCAGCGACTTCGCATTGAGACGGATGCGGTCGAACAGCGCGACGTCGACCTCCTTGCTGAAGATGTCCATCGGCACGTCGACGAGCACCGGCCCCGGTCGTCCGCTCTCGGCGAGCGCGAACGCCTTCTCGATGATCTCGGGAAAGAGATGCGGCTGGTCGACGCGCCACGCGCGTTTGACGAACGGCCGGTAGATCTCGGACTGCGACGCGTCAGCGTGCAGGTTCACTTCTTGGTGCGGGTGCTTGCCGTGATAGTGCGTCGGCACGTCGCCTGCGATCACGACCATCGGGATCGAGTCGAGCGCGGCGTTGGCGACGCCGGTCGACGCATTGGTGAGGCCCGGTCCGAGGTGGGACAGCAGCACCGATGTCTGCTTCTTCGCGCGTGCGTAGCCGTCCGCCATGTGCGCCGCGATCTGCTCGTGACGCACGCTGACGAACTCGATGCGGCTCTTCGCGAGCGCCGCGAGCACCGCGATGTTCGTGTGCCCGCACAACCCGAAGACGTGCTCAACGCCGCGCCATTCGAGGTACTTGACGAGCTGGTGCGAAATCAGGTCCTTCATGTCGATCCCTCCGCGCCGTGACGTCGCCGCGGCGCCGAACGTTCAGCGGCGCGCGCCTGCCATTGTGGCTGTCTTCGTCGTTTCCGCCGTGCCATCGCGCGGCGGCACGTCCCGACGTGCCGGACCGCTGTAGCGATAGGGAATCTCACGCGGCATCGGCCCCATGATCCGACGGTCGCGTTGCTTCTGCTCCCAGGCATGAGCGAGGATCCCGACCGAGCGCGACAGGATGAACAAGCCGCGCCCGAGCTCGGGCTCGAAGCCGAGTTCGCAGAAGATCACCGCGGTGATGCCGTCGATGTTCATCGGGATGTGCCGCTTCTTGAGCGCGGCGAGCGCCGTCTCGACCGCGTGCCCGATCGCCGCCCAGCGTCCCGACACCGCGTTCTGCTCGACCGCCTTCGCGACCAGCTCGAACAGCGGCGCGGTGCGCGGATCGACCGGATGGAACCGGTGGCCGAACCCCGGCACGATCTTCTCGCCCGCCTCTCGCTGACGCTCGATGACGGTCGTCGCCGCCTGCACCAGGTCGCCGTCGGCGTCCGCCTCGGCGTCGATCTCGCGATAAAGCTCCATGCACTGCTGGCCCGCGCCGCCGTGGACGTCGTCGAGCACGTTGATCGCGGAGGCCATCGCGCCGTTGACCGGCAGACCGCAGGTGACCGCCATGCGCGAGATGGCAATCGACGGCGCGTGGGGGCCGTGGTCGACCCCCGGTACGAGCGCCGCCTCGAGAAGGTCCGCCTGCGCCGGCGTCGGCAACTCGCCGCGCAGCATCAGCCAGATCATCTCGGCGAAGCGCACGCGGCCGATCAGCTGCTCGATTGGATAGCCGCGGATCGCGATCTCGCCCGGGTGGATGTCGATGATCGACGTATCCCACCAGGCACTCGCGTCGGCGAGGAGCTCCTCGGGTGTCTTCGTCGTCATGACCGCTCTCGAGAGATCACGTCGTGATCGTCTCGAAGTCCTCTTCGAGCGCCGGGTCGTAGAACGGGCCGAACAGCTCTTCGTCCGACGGCTTGTCCTCCTTGATCGGCACCGAGACCCACGTGGTGTTCATGTAGTGCTTCAGGTGCACATTCTCCGAGACGATGTTGCCTCCCCACGTACCGCATCCGAGACTGGAGGTCATCGGCATGCCGTTGTTGAACGCGCCCGCGTTCGCCTTCGATTGCGGCTGCCGCACCATGATCCGGGACACCGGTGCCGCGAGCGCGAGCCGTCGGATGCGGTCCTCGTTGAACGAATAGATGCCGCACGAGTGGCCCTTGCCGCCGACCTCGTAGACGGCCTTCATCATCGCGAGCGCCTGGTCGAATTCCTGGTACTTATAAATGGCAAGCAGCGTGGTGAGCTTTTCGCTCGAGAACAGGTGCTCCTTGCCGATGCCATCGCCGTGGACGACGATGAACTTGCGATCGGCGGGAATCGTGAAGCCGGCGATCTTCGCGAGCTGCTGGGGGGCGATGGCGACGGTGTTCGGCGTGCGATGGCCTTCGTCGTCCCACATGACCTTGCGCAGCGCCGCCTTCTCCTCGTCGTTCGCAAGGTAGCCGCCTTCCCTTTGCAGCTGCGCGAGCATGCGGTCGAAGATCGACGTTTCAACGATCAGGTTGCCGTCGGCCGAGCAGCCCGAACCGAAGTCGGACGTCTTCGAGATCCGCGTATTGCGCGCCGCTTCCTCGATGTCGGCGGTCTCGTCGATGATCATCGTCGAGTTTCCGGCGCCTACGCCGTACGCCGGGGTGCCCGAGCTGTACGCGGCGCGCACCATGGGCTGGCCGCCGGTCGCGATGATCAGGTCCGCGCGCGCCATCAGCGCCTGCGACATCGGGATGTTGACCTTCGTGAGGCACTGCAGGATGTCCGCCGGCGCGCCTTCGCGCTCCAGCGCCTCGCGCATCAGGCGCACCGTCTCGAACGAGGTCTTCTTCGAGCGCGGATGCGGCGAGTAGATGACGACGTCGCGCGCCTTGATCGCGTAGATCGCGTTTCCGGCGGGCGTGAGGTCCGGGTTCGTCGTCGGCACGATGCACGCGACGATTCCCGCGGGCTTGCCGTACTTGGCGATGCCCTTGGCCGGAAGCTCCTCGATGATGCCGACACTCTTTTGACGCAGGGCGTCGCGCAGCACGCCGCGGATCTTCATCCGCTTGCCCATGCGCGACACCGCGTCGCCGAGACCGCTCTCCTCGATGCCCATCTCGACGAGCCGCGAGAACGTTTTCTTGTTCGCGACTGCCCACGCCACCGCCTGGCACAGCCGGTCGACGCGCGCCTGATCGTACGTCTCGATGATCGCGAGCGCCTTGCGCGCACGCTCGAACGCCTGGTCGAGCTCCTGCTGCTGCTCTTCCGTGATGCCCTTCTTCGTCTCGGTCGTCGTCGCCATCGCTGCCTTCTCATGTCCGTCCGTTATGCTTCACTGCCCGGCCGCGCGGCGCACCGTGGCGAGCACGCTGCGCAGCTCCTCGATCGGAATCTGTCCCGGCGCCGAGCTGCTCTTGCCCACGGCGAACGTCAGCGCCGAGCCGAATACGCCGCCCACCATGCGCGACACGGAGCCGAACGGCCCCATCGACATGCTGATCAGCGGAATGTCGAGCGTTCGGCTCGCCTCGTCGGTCGCCGCGAGCAGGGCGAGCACGTCGCCGCGCGACTTCGGCATCGCCGCCACCTTGCCCACGTCGGCGCCGCGGATCTTGGCGTCCCGGAACTTGCCGACGAGTGTCGCGACGTCGGGGGTCGATTGGAAGTTGTGGTAGGAGCCGACGAGGCCGATGCCGAATTCGCGCGACACCGCGCGAATGCGGGAGAACTGCCCCGCCGGATTGGCGAGCTCGTAGTCGACGAGATCGATGCAGCGCGCCGCGCACATGGCCTCGTACAGCGCGACGACCTGCGGCTCGGAAATCGGCACGCGCTCGCCGCCTTCGGTCGCGTTGCGGCGCGTGAAGAGCACCGGCAGGGTCGGCGCCGCAGCTTTCATCGCTCGCGCCGTTTCGATGACCAAGCCGGTGTCGGCGATGCTGGCGAAGAAGTCGACGCGCCACTCGATGATGTCGGGCTGCTTCGGCAGAACGGCTGCAAGCTCGGCCAGTACGTCGCCGCGGTCGCGGCCGACGAGCGGCGTGCAGATGGCGGGAACCGCGCCGCCGGCGAGCGGCGTGCCTGCGACCTGTATCGATCGAACCGTGCCGGCGTTCATCGGGAAACTCGTCCTCGCTCCTGGACCTCGAAGTTCCGGTCCTCGTCGGGTCGCCGCCGCATCGATGCGCAGCGCTCAGCGCTCCGCAGCCAACCTGCTGCCATTCAAGCCTCATCCCGGCGCAGATAACGCAAGATCATCTCCGCCACGATGCCGCATCGCCGCGCCACGTTTCCTTCGGCGCCCATGTCGCGCTGGAAGATTTCGCCGAACGTGTAGCGGTTGGCGACATTGAAGATGCCGAGCGCCGCGATCGCCTTGTGAATCTCGACGGGATCGACGTCGTCGCGAAACCGTCCTTCGGCTCGCCCGCGGGCGAGGACGCGCGAGAGAAGCTCGATGATCGGACGGTTCAGCGTGCGAATCGCCTTCGAGTTCCTCAGGTGCCGCCCGCGCGCCTGATTCTCGGCCACGACGAGGCGCACGAAACCTTCGTGAGTGATGTAATAGTTGTAGGTAAACGCGACGATGCGACGCACCGCGTCCTCGGGATCGAGATGGTCAAGGTCGAGCCGGGCTTCGGCGTCGCGGATCTCGGCATAAACGCGCTCGAGCACCGCGACGTAGAGCTTCTCCTTGCTGCCGAAGTAATAATTGATGAGCGCCCGAGTAGTATCGGTGCGTGCCGCGATCGCGTCCATGCTCGCGCCCTTGAAGCCGCGTGCCGCAAACTCGTCGATCGCGGCCGCGAGGATGCGCGCGCGGTTCGCTTCGGGCGCTTTCGGCTTGCGCATTGCCGCCGAGCGGGCGGCGGGGGCGTGGGCTCTTGGAATTGACAACATCGCAAGGTAAATTTAACAGAATCGCCAATTTGAGGCAACGCCCATGTCCCTTCCCGAAAGCCTGCCCGAGCCGTCCAATCCGATCGGCATCGACGGCATCGAGTTCATCGAGTACGCGACCTCGCAGCCGCAGGCGTTCGGCGCGCTGCTGCAGAAGATGGGCTTCGCGGCCGTCGCGCGCCATCGCTCGCGCGAGGTCATGCTCTACCGGCAAGGGCGAATGAATCTGATCGTCAATTCGCACGCGATCACCGATTCGACGCCGCGCGTGGCCGCGATCGCGCTGCGCGTGCGCGACGCGGGGGAGGCGTTTCGCCATTCGCTCGACCTCGGTGCGTGGGAGATGCCGACGCGCGCCGCGGCGATGGAGCTCCACATTCCCGGCATAAACGGCGTCGGCGACAGCCTCATCTACTTCGTCGACCGCTACAGGGATTTCTCGATCTACGACGTCGATTTCATCGCCCTCTCGGGGACCGATCCGCATCCGCCGGCGCTCGCGGGGCTGCACTGGTTCGGCGTCGTGCAGACGATCCTGAACGACCGCACGCAGGATTGGATCGATTTCTACCGTACGCTCTTCGGCTTCACCGTGCTGCCGCGCGGGCAGTACTTCGGCATCCTGCCCAAAGGCACGCTGCTCGAGAGCCCCTGTCACAAGTTCTACCTGCAGCTCATCGAGCCGCCGCCCGGCGCGGATGAGATCGTTTGGGAAGAGGGGCTAGTACGCGTCGGCCTCGGTGCACCCGACGTCCCGGCCGCCACGCGCGCGCTCCGCGAGCGCGGCATCGTCTTCATCGACCGCGGCGCCGTGCAGCCCAGCGACAAGGGCGCGTTGACGCAGGTCTATCTCGGCGGCGTCATGTTCGAGCTCGTCGTGTCGCACTTGACGCCTTAAGCGGGGACGGCATGAACCTCGACCACTTCGGGATGGAAACGATCACGCTGGCGGGCACGCTTAAGACAAAGCTCGCCGCGATGAAGAGCGGCGGCTTCCGGCAGGTCATGCTGATGGCGGCGGACATCGCCGGGCACCCGGGCGGCGAGCAGGCGGCCGTCGACGACGTGCGCGAAAGCGGCCTGTGCCCGACCGGCTTCCAGTTGCTGCGCGACTTCGAGGGATTGTCCGGGCACCTGCACGACTACAAGGTCGGCATCGCGAAGGCGATGCTCGGGATGTGTCGCGCGCTCGGCTCGAACGTGCTTCTCGCCTGCTCGTCGACGTCGGCGCACGCGTCGGGCGACGACGAGCACATCGTGCGCGACCTGCGCAAGCTCGCCATGCTCGCCCTTCCGCTCGGCATCCGCATCGCGTACGAAGCGCTGTCGTGGGGGCGCTACATCAACGAGTATTCCAAGTCGTGGGACGTCGTGGCGGCAGCGGACCGGTCGAACCTCGGCCTCGCGCTCGATTCGTACCATATCCTCGCCCGCAGGACGCCGTTCGACGCGCTGGAGGAGATCGATCCTGCGAAGATCTTCCTCGTGCAGCTTTCCGATTTCCTCTGGAGCGAGATACGCACGCCGGAGGACCGCGTCGAGACGGCGCGTCACTATCGCGTCTTTCCGGGCGAAGGCGTGCACAACACGCAGCTCGCCGAGCTCGTCCGGCAGCTCGACACGATGGGTTATCGCGGCAACTACAGCTTCGAGGTGTTCAACGACGACTTCAAGCAGATTCCGCCGGCGCTCGTCGTGGCGCGTGCGCGGCAGTCGGCGAAATGGGTGACTGACCAGGTGTCGCGCCGTACGTTGCCGACGGTTCCGCGCGAGGCGTCCGCGCGTCGATTCGCGCGGGGGTAGGCGGAGGTCGGCGCGCCGCGTCGCGGCGCTTGCTCCCATGCATCGCGTCCTGACGCGCGTGGGCATTGCGGCCGGGTGGTGCGTATGCCTGCTGATCGTGGCATGCGCGATCGTCGAGCCGGCGCCCGACGCGACGGCGCTCAGCGCGCTCTACGAAGCGGCGATCCGCGACGCGGCGATATTCGATCCCGCGAATCGGGCGGTCCTGCGGACGATCGCCAACGAAGACGCGAGCGCGACCGTCGTGACGTGGATGCGCGCCCAGGATGCGGAGCGCGACCTTCCGCTCGGCGACGTCGCGCTGGCATATGACACATGGGTCACGCTGGACGGCGACGTACGCGAGCTTTGTCGCCGCTACGATCATCGGAACGACGCGGGGCTCACGACCCGGCTGCAGCAATTGCTCGGCCTGCCGCCCGCGGCGGAGTCGCGCGTGTTCGTCACCTTGCGCGCGCCGGTGGCAGCGATATTTCGCCCGTGCCTCGATCCGGACGTGACGCGAACGACGTGCGACCGCCGCGCGTTTCCGAAGGACGTGCCCGTCGAGCACGAGGCATGGGTCGCACGCCAGATGGTGACGAGCTACCACGTCGGCGACGCCGAGGGGCAGCCCGGCGGGCGCCCCTGGACCGGGCTCGGCTACGCGTACGACTGGGCGCCCGACTCGAACCATGTCGGACCGAGCGAGTTCGTGGTCAAGGCCGGCACGCCGGTCAGCGTCGTGGCCAAGGAGCGGTCCTCCGCCTATTGCGCGCGGTGAGGCGGCCGCTGCGCGCGCCGCGGCGGCCGCACCGCCATTCGGCAGCCGCAAAAAGAGGGGGCGCACCCGATGGATGCGCCCCCAAGAGACCTCACGGCGAGGAGGAGTCCGCCGGAGTCGCCGCGTAGCCCATGCCTGCGCGACGGTGTCAGATTAGACGAGCGCGGCGCGCGCCGCCTTGCGCGAGATCAAGGGTCATTCTCCGACGTCCGCCCACGCGGCGCCCGTGATACGGGGAAGCTCGTTCGGCGGAATCGGGAATACCGAGAACGGCGTGCCGCCCGCCGCCCAGACGACGGCAAAGCGCTGCAGGCCCTCGTCGAGGAACACGCTGGCGGGCTGCGCGTGACCCATCGGGGGAACGCCGCCGATCGCATAGCCCGTCGCGACGCGAACGAATTCCGCCTCCGCACGCGCCAGTGGCTCGCCGAGTTGCGCTTCGACCTTGGGCACGCTGACGCGCCGGTCACCGCTCGCCACGACGACGACGGCGCGCCCGCTGTTCTTGCCCCGGAAGACGATCGACTTGGCGATCTCGGCCACCGAGCAACCGATCGCCGCGGCCGCCTCCGTGCTCGTTCGCGT
>JBLMWW010000202.1:0-29248 GCA_050257435.1 Rudaea sp. | reverse complement strand
CGTCTGGGCCGATGCGCACGAGACGAGGCCCGCGAGAGCGAGCGCGGCGAATGCGGGAACGGACCGATGCATCATTTAGGCCTCCAAGGAATGGTGCGGCCGCATTCTACCCTCAGTGAGGGCGCCGCTCATCGAACCCTCACCGCTCGTCCGCTCACGGACGCGGCCCATCACCCGGCGACCGCGCACATCACGCAGGCGAACGGCGCGAGCGGATCATACCGGTCACCGCACCGCACCGCGACCGCGCACGGCGAACGCCGACCGCGCCCGGGCGCTACAACCCGAAGAGCGGCCGGAGTGCGCGCAGGCCGGCGGCGAAGACGTCGATGCCGCTCGCGCCTTCGTAGTCGCGCCGATTGCGCGCGAGCTCGCGCTCGACGTTCGCAATGGCGATCAACGCATCGCCGGTGATGGGTCGCGGCGCCGCGCGCCTTTCCTCCGCCGCCCGCAGCCCGTCGAGCGCCTGGCGCACGGCGTTGGGGTCGAGCAGCATGACCGGCGCGCCGCAGTAGGGGCATACGGCGTCGCGATCGAGCGGCACCGGTGCGCCGCAGCTCGTGCAGCGCACCGTTGCAACGACTGCGCGCAGCCGCGCGAGCTCGGCCGGGTCGGGCGGCCGGATGAAGCTCTTCTCGCGCAGGAACTGCACGTACGGCGTGAAGCGCCCATGGCCGTAGCGGCACCGGTAATAGGTGAAGCGCGTGGTGCGCTGCACGTCCCGCGTGAGCGTCAACGCGCTCGTGCAGCGGGGGCAGGGGAGGAACGCGGGATACGACGCGCGCTGCTCGGGGCGCGACGCCGCGATCGCGCGGAACACCTCGATCACGGCGCCGGGCGTGAGTTGCTGGCTTTCCGTGGCGTCGAGCCACAGCGCCTGGCAATCGTCGCAGGCGTCGATCGCAAGCGGCGCGAGGGGGTCGCGCGGCAAGGCGAGCGACCGCATCGGCTGCGCGCAGCCGGGGCAGGTCAACGGCGCCATCGTGCTCGCGGTCCTGGCCGGCGCAGCGGCGGCACGCGCGGCGTCGCGACGGCGACCGCTACGACGCGACGCGCAGCGTCGCGCGCAGGCAGTGGACCCAACGTATCTCCTTATGCTCGCGGCGCGCCGCGCGCTCGATCCGGTCCATGCGATCGACGTCAGCGCGTCGCGTCTGCGAACGTATCGCAGTCGCGCACATCGCCCGAGCCGAGCCCGGTGCCGAACCAGTGCGCGCGCTGCTGCGCGGAGCCGTGCGTGAACGAGTCCGGGACGACGTGGCCCTGCGTCTTTCTCTGAATGCGATCGTCGCCGACGGCGGCGGCGGCGGCGAGACCGCTCTCCACATCCTTCGCGTCGATCAGGTTGCGCTTCTGGGCATAAAAGCCCCATACCCCGGCGTAGCAGTCGGCCTGCAGCTCGAGACGCACCGACAGCGCGTTCGCCGTGCGCTCGTCGGTGCGCTGCATCCGCGCCTGGACCTTCTCCATCGTGCCGAGCAGGTTCTGCACGTGATGGCCGACCTCGTGCGCGACGACGTACGCCTGCGCGAATTCGCCCGGCGCGCCGAAGCGCGTGGAAAGCTCGTTGAAGAACGACGTGTCGAGATACAGGTCCTGGTCGGCCGGGCAGTAGAACGGGCCGACGGCGGCGACGGCGCGCCCGCACGCCGACGACGTCACGTTGCGATAGAGCACGAGCTTCGGGGGATCGTAGCGGCGGCCGAGCGACTTGAAGATCGCCCCCCATACATCCTCGGTGTCGCCCAGCACGGCGCGCGAGAAGTCCTTGTTGACCTCGGCGGGGGACGATGCAGGCGCATTGCCCTGCGGTCCGTACTCCGGCGCCGTCTGCTGCTGCTCGACGGTGCCGCCGCCGCCCGCGAGGAGCCCGAGCATCTCGAGCGGATTGATGCCGAACAGCATCCCGACGATGACCAGGATGACGAGCGCTCCGCCGCCGATGCGCATTCCGCCGAGCGGGAAGCCGCCGCCGCTGCCTTCCGGCGCGCCGCCCGTCCGGTCCTCGACGTTTTCGCTACGCCGGAAATCGCCCCACCGCATCGTTCTTCGCTCCTTCGAGTGGGAAAGCAAGGCGCAGCAAGGCGGCGCTCGCAGCGATTATACGGCCGCGGGCGGTTACGGCTTGAGCGCGCGGTAGAGGAACGGCAGGCTCACGTCCATCCGGTAGTCGATCGACGAATGGTTGTCGTCGAACTCCTCGTAGAGATGGGCGATGCCGTGCTGTGCGAGCCGCTTCGACAGCAGGCGCGCGCCGTAGTGCAGGTGATACTGGTCGCGCCAGCCGCAGTCGATGTAGATGCCGCGCATCGACTGCAGATTGCGCTTGCACGATGCGACGAGATTGACCGGATCGTGCGCGAGCCAGCGTCGCCACCGGGCGGGGATCACCTCGCCGGTCTCGAGGTTGAAAGGCAGGCGGAAGCCGAGCGGCGTCTTCGGATCGGGGTCGTAGGTCGCCGCCATCGCGAGATTCATGAGCGCGTGCACTTCGGCGTCGGAAAGCTTGTCCTTCGCCCAGACGTGCTCGAGGAACCGGCGCACGCGTCCATCGTCGACGCCAGGTCCCGCGTGGCCCTCGTCGCGCAGGACGTCCACGCGCCCCGGTGCGCGCGGACGCTTGCGGTATTTGTCGAGCTCGTTCAGCGTGCGGGGCCAATCGGTGAAATAGCAGAAGTCGAACAGCGCATCGCCCGAGTGATCGGCGACCGCGCCCCAGTAGGGCGCATAGCGCATCGCGTGGACGATCGCGCCGTAGCCACCCGACGACTTGCCGAAGCAGCCGCGATGATCGCGGGAGGCGAGCGTGCGGAACTCGCGGTCGACGAACGGGACGAGCTCGCGCGTCAGGTAATCGGCATAGCGGCCGATCGCCGACGAGTTCACGTACTGGTTGCCGCCCATCGACGTGAAGCAGTCGGGAAACACGATGATCGCCGGCCCCATCCGGCGCTCGGCGATGAGGCGCGCCGCGCGCTCCGGCACGTTCTCGTCGAACGGGCGCCAGTTCACGTGCGCCAGTCCCGAGCCGGTGAAGCCGACGAGGTCGAACAGCACCGGGTAGCGGCGGCCGCGCCCGCTCGTGCGTCCGCGCATCGCGCCCGTGTCGTAGCCCGGAGGAAGCCACACGGCGAGCTTGCGCACGTGCGGGTCGCCGAGCGGATTGCCGGCGAGCATTTTCGAGTCGTACTCCAGCACGACGACGTTTCCGGAAGGCTGCACGTGACGTTTGCGACTCATCGTGGTCGACTCTCGTTGGAAGGTCCGCCGCGATTGTGCCGGTCGACGCGGCGCGCGGCAAACGCGGTGCCGCTAGTAGAATCGCCGCCTTCCCCCCGCATCCATCCGCCATGCCCGTGGCCGATCCCGCGTTGCCGCCATCGCTTGCGCACATCACGCGCAAGACGCTCTTCGCGAGCTTCCTCAAGATGGGCCTGCTCGGCTTCGGCGGCGTGCTGCCGTGGGCGCGGCGCGTCATCGTCGACGAGCGTCGCTGGCTCACCGATCGCGAATTCGCCGAGCTGATCGGGCTCTGCCAGGTGTTGCCCGGGCCGAACGTCGTGAATTTGTCGGTCATCATCGGCGCGCGCACGCATGGCGTCGCCGGCGCGTTGATCGCCGTGTCCGGCATCCTGCTCGTGCCCGTCGGCGTCGTGCTGGTGATCGCGACCTTCTATGCATCGGTCGCCCACGAGCCGCTGGCGCAAGACGCGATCGCCGGCGCCTCCGCGGCGGCGGCCGGCCTGATCCTCGGCACCGCGCTGCGGCTGCTGGTGCACGCGCAACCGCCGCTGCGCGGCCTCGTGACCGGCGGCCTGGCGTTCGTCGCCGTGGGCTTGCTGCAATGGCCGCTGCTGTCGGTGCTGCCCGTCCTGATCGTCGTCGCCGTCACCGCGGAGTGGCGGGCAGCCCGCGCGCCGGGCGTCGAGCGGTGAGTCTCGACGCGCATGTCCTCGCCGAGATCGCGGCCCGCTTCGGCGCGCTGTCGCTGGTCGCGATCGGCGGCATCAACGCCATCGTGCCGGAGATCCACCGCGTCGTCGTCGACGTCGAGAAGTGGATGACGAGCGCCGAATTCGCCGAGCTTTTTGCGCTCGGCCAGCTCGCGCCGGGACCCAATGCGCTGGTGGTCGCGCTCGTCGGCTGGAAGGTGCAGGGCGTGACGGGCGCACTCATCGCGACGCTGGCCGCATGCGGCCCCTCGTCGATCGCGTGCTTCCTCGCGTGGCAGTGGGTCGACCGGCTGCAACGCTCCGCGTGGCGCGGCATCGTGCAGCGCGCGCTCGCGCCGCTCGCCATCGGCCTGATCCTGGCGAGCGGTTACACGCTTGCCCGGGGGGCGGACCGCTCGGCGGGCGCGCTCGCGCTGACGCTCGTCGCGACCGCCGCGCTCGCCTTTACGCGCGTCAATCCCGTCTGGGTGCTGCTCGTGGCCGCGCTGGCCGGCGTTGCGGGCCTCGCCTAGCGTTGCCGAACCGAGCTGTGGCTAGGGCCGGGCGCGCTTTTTCGCCTTCGCGCCCTTGCGCGGGTCGAGCATCGTCCCGCGGCAGCGCGGGGCGCCGCAGCGGCACGCGTAGTCGGCGAGCATCTGCGCAGTGCGCCGCCCCGGCACGTTCAGCCGGTAATCGTAGGACAGCTCCTCGCCCGCGCGGATCGTGCGCTTCGCCTCGATGAACACGCGGCCCCGGTCGTCCTCGTAGGGCACGCAGTTCGGCTGGCAGCTGTGGTTGATCCAGCGCGCGGCGTTGCCCCGCACGCCGGCGTCGATCACGCGTCCGTCGTTCAACTCGAAGAGGAAGGTGTGAAACGGATTGTCCGGATCGCTGTCCGGCAGGCTATCGGCTTCGTCCATCGAGATGCGCCGGCCGCGGTACTCGACGATGTCGGCGCCCTTGCGAATCGTGCGCGTGGCGAACACGCCGCGGCCGTGGATCGGCGAGCGGAGGACGACGTAGGCCCGTGCCGGACGCGCGCGACGCGTTGCCTTGGACGCCTTGCGCGGCGCCGGCTGCCTGTGGCGCCCGACGCCCGCACTCGAAGCATCGGTGGCCTTGGACTTGCGGCTGTTGCGGGCCTTGGACTTGCGGCTTGCCGAAGACGGCATGGGGATCGTGCGAGGAAGGTGGGCGAAGCGGCCGATTGTCGCATGCATGCCGCGCCCGCCCGCGGTTGAAAAGGCGCGACGACGCCGGCATAATGGTTCGCATGCGAACTACTCACATGCAAACCACGGCGGCGCGAGCGGACGTCGCGCAGGTCCTTCACGGCGCCGCGCCGGCGCCGGACCCCGTCGAGTCGCTCGGCCTGCTGATCCACGGTCTCGCCAAGGGCTGGCGCGAGGAGCTCGACCGGCGCCTCAGGCCCCTCGGCCTCACGCGCGCGCAGTGGCAGGCGCTGTTATGGCTTGCGCGCGGCGGCGGCACGCTCGTGCAGCGCGAGCTCGCGGGCTGCCTCGACATCGGCGCGCCCGCGACCGTCACGCTCGTCGACCGGATGGAACGCGACGGCCTGGTGGCGCGAAGCGCCGTGCCGGGCGACCGCCGGCGCAACGCAGTCGTGCTCACGCCCAAGGCGCGGCGGCTGCTCACGACGATCCAGGCGCGCGCCGGCGAGTTGCGCCGCGATCTGGCGCGCTCGCTCACGCGCGACGAGATCGAGACGCTGTGCGCGCTGCTCGGCAAGGCGAAGGCGCGCCTGGACGCGCTGCGCTCATGACGAAGCTCACGTTCCGCGTATCGCCGCGCGCCGTGCTCGTGCTGCTCGGCATCCTGGTCGCCGCCGTCGCGGGTGCGTGGTACTGGCACGAAACATCGAAGCGGCAGCGCACGGAGAACGCCTACGTCAACGCGCGGATCGTGCAGGTCTCGTCGCTCGTCATGGGGCCCGTCGTGCGGGTCCCGATCCACGACAACCAGTACGTGCACAAGGACGACGTGCTGTTCGGGATCGACCCGCGGCCGTTCCAGGCAGCGCTCGCCGAGGCCGAGGGCCGCCTGCGCCTCGCCGAGCAGGGCACGCGGCAGGATCGCTCGGACGTGCTCGCCGCCGAAGCCGACGTCGCGCAGCAGAGCGCCTCGCTCGGCAACGCGCAATCGCAGCTGCGTCGCACGAGCGAGCTCGTGCAGCGGAACTTCATGTCGAAGCAGGCGCTCGACGATGCGCAGGCCCGCGTGCGCACCGCGCAGGCGGCGGTCGAGGCGGCGAAGGCGCGCGTCGCGAAGGCGCGCGCCGCGCTGTCGGCGAATGGGGACGCGACGCCGGCGGTGCGGGTCGCGCAGGCCGAAGTCGAGAAGGCGCGCCTCGATCTCGAGCACACGACCGTGCGCGCGCCCGAGGAAGGGTGGGTCACGCACTTCGACCTCACGCCCGGCACCGTCGTGACGCCGGGCAATCCGCTGTTTGCGATCGTCGTCGGGGGAAGCTTCTGGGTCGACGCCAATTTCAAGGAGACCGAGCTCACCGGCGTCGTCCCCGGGCGCCCGGCGACGATCGTCGTCGACATGTACCCTGAGCACGCGTTCCACGGCCGGGTCGAAAGCCTCGCCGGCGGCACCGGGGCGGCGTTCTCGCTGTTGCCGGCGCAGAACGCGAACGGGAACTGGGTCAAGATTGCGCAACGCGTGCCGGTGCGGATCAGCATCGCCGATCCCGATCCGCGCTTTCCGCTGCGCGTCGGCGCCACGGCGACCGTGACGGTCAGCACCGGCGGGTGATGGAAGCGCGCGGCTCGCGCCTGTTCGTCACGCTCGCGGTGATGGCCGCGACGGTCATCCAGGTGCTCGACACGACGATCGTCAACGTCGCGTTGCCGCACATGGCGGGCGAGCTTTCCGCCTCGCTCGACCAGATCAGCTGGATCCTGACCTCCTACATCGTCGCGTCGTCGATCGTCATGCCGATGACCGGCTATCTGACCGATCGGCTGGGGCGCCGTCGTTACCTGCTGCTCAGCATCGGCGGTTTCGTCGCCGCGTCGGCGCTGTGCGGCATCGCGACGTCGCTGCCCGAGATCGTGCTCTTCCGACTGCTGCAGGGCGTGTTCGGCGCGTCGCTCGTGCCGCTGTCGCAGGCGATCATGGTCGACAGCTACCCATTGCACGAGCGCGGCAAGGCGCTCGCGATCTGGGGCATGGGCGTGATGGTGGCGCCGATCCTCGGGCCGACACTCGGCGGCTGGCTTACCGAAACGCTCAACTGGCGGTGGAATTTCTACATCAACGTGCCCGTCGGCGTGCTGTCGTTCCTGCTCGCGGCGCGCCACGTTCCCGACACGCCGGTTCGGCAACGCGGCATGGACTGGTGGGGCCTCGTGTTCCTCGCGATGTTCATCGGCGGCCTCCAGTACGTGCTCGACCGCGGTCAGCAGGAGGACTGGTTTGCGTCCGGCTCGATCCGCCTTTCGGCCGCGGTGCTCTTCGCGGGCCTCGCGCTGTTCGTCGGCCACGCGGTGACGTCGAAGCGCGAGACGCTCTTCACCCTGAAGATCTTCGCCGACCGCAATTTCGCCGCCGCGTCGGTCGTCGGCGGCGCGATGGGACTGTCGCTCTTCGGCGGCATGCTGCTCCAGCCGCTGCTGTTCGAGAGCCTGCTGCAATACCCGACGCTCGACACCGGCATCGCAATGATGCCGCGCGGCATCGGCAGCCTGATCAGCATGCTGATCGTCGGGAGGATGGTCGGCAAGGTGGGCGCGAAGCCGCTCATCTACTTCGGCATCGCGACGGGCTCGCTCGGCGCGTGGATGATGACGAAGGTCAATCTCGACGTGACTGCCGCCTCGATGATCGTGCCGCTGTTGCTGCAGGGCGTCGGCATCGGCTTCGTGTTCGTGCCGCTGTCGGCGATCGCGTTCGCCACGCTGCCGAAGACGCTTTCGGCGGAGGCGGCGGGCGTCTACAGCCTCATTCGCTCGATCGGCTCGTCGATCGGGATTTCGATCGTCAGCGTTTCGCTCACGCGCGGCGCGCAGGCGAGCTGGGGAGCGCTGCGCGGCTACGTCGATCCGTTCCGTTTCGAGGTGCAGAAATACCTCGATCCCCTGCATCTCAAGGCGCACGGCGCGGGCCTCGCGCTCATCGCCCGGGAAACCGCGCTGCAGGCGCAGATGCTGGGCCTGCTGAAGGCGTTCTGGGTCATCGTCGTGAGCTTCCTCGTGATGATCCCGCTCGTGATGCTGCTCAAGCCCGGGCGTGGCGGCGCGCAGGCCGCGCCCCGCGCGCGATAGCACGTAGCCGACCGGCACGAGGGAAGAGCGGCGCGGTCAGGCCAACGAGGCGCCGGAGCATCGGTCGCGGCCACGCGCGATGCGGGGCAGCGTGCAAGGCAGGGGGGATCATCGCCCGAGCGGACCGGCGACCCCGCGGGCGGCCGTCGACCGGCCGTCTTGTAAAAAATGCGCGCGCTTCAACCCATCGCGGAAATCGGGCACGATGTCGCCGCACGGCGGAGGCCGCGCGGAGCGGGTCGGGAACACGGAGACGCGGATGCAATGAACTGCGTGAGTTGCGGCAAGTCCATTCCGGGCGGCGCTCGCTATTGCATCCATTGCGGCGTCGAGCAGGCGGTCCCGACGCCGATCGCTGCAGTCGCGGCCGCCGGCGGGCTCGCACGGGTCGCGCGCCGAGAGGCGGCGAACGCCGCGCACGCCGAGCCGGTGCGCCGGGTCCCCGACGGAGCCGCCGAAACCGAAACGCTTGCCCAGCCGACGATGAACCGCGGTGAACGCGACTTGGAGAGGGCTGCGACGCAGCCGGCGTATGCGGGCGGCCCGCACCGGCGCGGCCTCGCGATCGCGCTGATCGCCGCGGCAGTCGTCGTCGCCGCGATCGCGTGGGGGATCGCACTGTGGCGCAGCTCGTCGCAAGCCATCGCGCCAAGCGACGAGGCTGCATCCGCTGCTCGGAGCGAGGCGCCCGTCCCCTCGCAGGCGCTCTCCCCACCACCCGAGCCGGCGGCGGCGGCTCCGCCGGCTCCCGAAAGCGCCGCCCCCGCGGCGGAGGCTCCGGCATCGCCGCAGGCGGCGCAGCCGGCGACCGAGCCGCCGGTGCAAATCGAGCCGCTGCCGGCGCGGGCGGCGCCGGCGCGGCGGCCGGCGCCCAAGGAAGCGCCGGCGCGGCATACCGAGGCGCCCGCGCCGCCGCCGGCGAGCGCGACAGCCGCCGCACCCGTGGCGCCGCCTGCTGCCGCCGCCGCGCAGCCCGCACCCTCGCGGGTCGCCGATCGTTGGCAGCGCATGGAGGACGAGATGTCACGCTGCACGCGCGAGGACTTCATCACGCGCGTCATCTGCGGCCAGCGCGTCCGCTTCAGGTATTGCGACGGGTACTGGGGCAAGGTGCCGCAGTGCCCGGGGAGCCCGTCCCCCGAACGCGGGCAGTGACCAATCGCATCTCTTTTCGCCCGTAGGCGCATCCCTACAGGTGATTCCGGGGCGAGCCGATGCTCGCGGCCCGGCCGTCGCGTTTACGCTGAGTCCATCGGATGGCACAGGAATCGGCATGACGCGCATCGTGGCGGGGGTCTTCGACGACGAGCAGGCGGCGACGGTTGCCGCGCGCGATCTGCACGGCGCCGGTTTCGATGCGGGCGACCTCGACCAATTCGCCTTGAATCCGCCGGGTCGCCATCAGGGCCTGGCGCTCGGCGGCGACGAGGATGCGGACGCGAAGGCGGAGGGCGGCGACGCGGGCGCGGTCAAGGGCGCCGCCATTGGCACCGCGGTGGGCGCGGTCGCCGGCATCGCGGCGACGCCGCTCCTCGGCCCCGTCGCGGTCGCAGGCGGGGCCGCGGCGGGCGCTTATGCCGGCTCGCTCGCTGGCGCCGTGAGGCGCATGGGCGACGAGCGCCCGGCGCCCGAGCCGCGCCCCGCCGGCGTCATGGTGGCGGTCCACGCGGGCAAGGCCGAGGAGGAGGATCTGGCGATCGACGTGCTGCGGGATCACGGTGCGCGAATGATCGAGCGTGCCGAGGGCACATGGCGCGACGGGAAATGGCTCGACTTCGATCCGGTCCGCGCGCCCGATGTCGTCGAATCGCACGTCGCCGGCGGTTCCGGCGATGTCGCCGGGAGCCCTTCATGACGCGTGTGCTGGTGCGGCGCGGGAGGCCGGGGTTGCGCCGCCTGCAGGAAGGGAAATGGGGCTACATACTCGCGTGGCTGATCGGCGTTCCGGTGCCCGTGCTGATCGTGATTTTCCTGCTGCGCGGCTGCACTTGACGCGGGCGTCGTCCGGGCCCCTAGCCGCGACCCACGAACGGCATTTTCGTCGCCATCACCGTCATGAATTGCACGTTCGCCTCGATGGGCAGGCTCGCCATGTAGACGACCGCGCTCGCCACGTGCGCGACGTCCATCAGCGGCTCGACGGCGACCTCGCCGTTCGCCTGCGGCACGCCGCTCGCCATGCGCGCCGCCATCTCGGTCGCGGCATTGCCGATGTCGATCTGTCCGCAGGCGATGTCGTGCTTGCGGCCGTCGAGCGAGGTCGACTTGGTGAGGCCCATGATCGCGTGCTTCGTTGCCGTGTACGGCGCGGAATTGGGGCGGGGCGCGTGCGCCGAGATCGAGCCGTTGTTGATGATGCGCCCGCCCCGCGGCGACTGGGCCTTCATGATGCGTATGGCGTGTTGCGTGCACAGGAACGCACCGAGCAGGTTGGTGTCGATCACCGCGCGCAGCCGCGCGAGGTCGAGTTCCTCGAGCGGCACCCCAGGCGCGCCGATCCCGGCGTTGTTGAAGAGCAGGTCGAGGCGCCCGTAGCGGCTGCTCACGGTTGAAAAGAGCCGTGACACCGCGTCGGCGTCGGTGACATCGGTCACGACCGGAAGGAGCCGGCTCGCGTGGGCCTTGGCGGCGCGTACCGTCTCTTCCAGCGCGCCGGCGCGCCGGCCGGCGATGGCGACCTCGTAGCCCGCCTCCGCGAGCGCGAGCGCCACGGCGCGGCCGATGCCGCTGCCCGCACCGGTGACGATGGCGATCTTGCGCCGTGCATTCATCGCTTGGCCCTGTCGTGAGGAACGCGAGACAGTAGCACGGGCCGCTCGCGCGCGCCGGCGTCGGTTTCGCTGCGCGGGCGCTCGGCGGCGTGCCGGCGCCGCGTGCCGGGCGGCGCGAACATCGCGGGCGGCGCGATCGCGTTACCCTGCGCGTAGTCGACGCCGACGCTGCGCAGCGCGTCGAGCGTCGCCGCGGTCTCGACCGACTCGGCGATCGTCTGCTTCCCCATCACGCGCCCGATGCGGTGGATCGCCTCGACCATCGCCGCATCGACCGGGTCGTGCAGCATGTTCTTCACGAAGCTGCCGTCGATCTTCACGTAGTCGACGGGCAATTGCTTCAGGTAGGTGAACGACGACACTCCGACGCCGAAGTCGTCGAGCGCAAAACGGCATCCCGGCTCGCGCAGCGCGCCGATGAACTCCGCCGCCTTCGACAGGCTCGTCACCGCCGTCGTCTCGGTGATCTCGAAGCAGATCGACGCGTGTGGAATCCGGAAGCGCGTGAAGTTCTCGCGCACGTAGTCGAGGAACTGGTCGTCGCCGATCGACGCCCCCGACACGTTGATCGCGTACGTCCCGTTTACGGCGCCGCGCGCGCGGCGCTCGGCGATCACGTGGAACGCCGTGCGGATCACCCAGCGGTCGATCGAGGGCATCAGGTGATAGCGCTCGGCGGCCGGAATGAACGCGATCGGCTGGATGAGTTCGTCCTGCTCGTCGACGAGCCGCACCAGGAGCTCCGCGTGCTCCGTCTCGGGCCGCGGCGCGTGCATCGCGCGCATCGGTTGCGCGAAGAGGCACAGCCGATCCTCCGCGAGCGCGCGGTGCAGGCGATGCACCCACTCCATCTCGCCGCGGCGCAGCGCCACCTCGCTGTCCTCGGGCCGATACACCTGCACGCGGTTGCGCCCCTTGTCCTTCGCGAGGTAGCACGCCGCGTCGGCCGCCGAGAGCACGCTGGCGAGCGTGTGCGGGCTGTCGGCGAGATTGACGAGCCCGATGCTGACGCCGATCGTGAACGAGCGGTTCTTCCACGCGAAGCGATAATCGACGATCGCCTTGCGCAGCGCCTCCGCGATGCGCAGGGCGGGCGCGGGCGGGCAGTGCGGCAGCAGCACGCCGAACTCGTCGCCGCCGAGGCGCGCGAGCACGTCGCCTTCGCGCAGCCGCGGCCGCAAGAGCGCGCCGACCTGCCGCAGCAGCTCGTCGCCGGCGGCGTGGCCGCTCGTGTCGTTCACCACCTTGAACTGGTCGAGATCGAGGTAGAGCACCGCGTGCTGGCCCTCGTCGGCCTCGTGCTGCTCGACGATCGCGCGCACGCGCTGCTCGAACTCGCGCCGGTTGAGGAGGCCGGTCAGCGGGTCGTGGCTCGCGAGGTTGGACAGCCGCGCGGCGTATTGGCGCTCGCGGCTCATGTCCTGAATCACGAGCACCGCCCCGACGATATTGCCGCCGCGATCGCGGATCGGCGCGACGCTGTAGTCGATTGCGATCGATTCGGCACCCCGGCAGAGCAGCACGACGTTGCCCTCCGCCTCGACGATCGCGCCGTCGGTCAGCGCGCGCGCGACGGGATCGGGAATCGGCGCGCCGGTCGTCTCGTCGACGACGGCGAAGACCTCCGCCACCGCACGCTGGCGCGCCTCGGCAATAGACCATCCGGTGAGGCGCTCGGCCACCGGGTTCAGGAATTCGATGCGTCCCGACGTGTCGACGGTGACGACCGCGTCGGCAATCGACGCGAGCGTCACCTGCGCACGTTCCTTCTCCTCGAAGAGCAGCGCCTCCATCTGCTTGCGCTGCTGGATGTCCGAGAGCGAGCGGAACAGGCGCTCTTCGCTCGCCTGCAACGCGTGCTGCAGCTTGGTGCGCTCGACGAACAGCCGTTGCAGCGTCAGGCCGGCCAGCACGAGGAGCGCGGTTCCGGCGAGGAGCCGCAGCGCCAGCAGCGTGAGCCGCGCGGCGGGCGCGGGGTCGACCAGGAGAAAGTCCGTGAGCGCGAGCGCGACGAGGACGATGATGATCGCGAGGAACGGCCAGATCGTCTCGACCAGCGGGTCGAGCGGCGCGACGCGCTCGACCGTCGCGCGGCGCTCGTCGTTCATCGGCGGCGGATCGTCCTGGGTCGCATCTTGCGACGCGCGTGGGACCTGCGTCGTCACGTGGAGGCCGGATCGGACGCGGGGACGACGGCGCCCGGCGCGCTCGACGCGAACGCCGGCTCGCGCGGCGGATGCGAGCGGGCACGGTTCGGCGGGCTGGCGATCGCCTCGCTCCACGTCGCGTGCGCAGCGGGGGAGGTCCAGACGGCCCAATGCAGCGCCGAGAGTGCGGCCGGATCGCCGATCAGGCGATTGCGATCGAGCGGCGTCAACGCATCGAGGCCGCTCGCGAGCGCGCGGTCGACGAGCGCGTCCGCCATCGCGTCCCGCCCGAGGCCGTGCAGCGGATGGCCGACGGCCTGCGCGCACACGAGCGCGTTGACCGTGGGATCGACGACCGCCGCGACGAGATCGGCGGGGACCTGCGCGTGGTGCCAGTAGCGGCGTGTGGCGCGGATCACCGGCGGCGGCTGCCACTCCTCGGGAATCAGGAAGTACTTGCGGCGGCGGAGCTTGCGCCCGAGCGACGCGCGGCTCGATACGACCGACAGCGGAATCGAGAGGATCAGGGCGCCGGCGACCGGAAGCAGCCACCACAGGTACGACGGATTGAGCCACCATACGATCGCCGCCCAGACGATGCCGACCAGCGTGTGGATGCCGTGGCGCGCGAACGCGAGCTTCCATCCGGTCTCGTTGTCGCCGCGCGGCGGCGATTTCCAGCGCACGGTGCGGCCGAGGAGCGACGTGGTCACGAATTGCGTGTGGAACAGCATGCGAATCGGCGCGAGCAGGGCCGAGAACAACATCTCGCCGAGGAGGCTCGCGAAAAGATGCAGGCGCCCGCCGTGGTGCGCGGGATCGGTGACCGCGATGCGCAGCGCCGCGAGGATCTTCGGCAGGAACAGGAGCAGCGCGGTCGCGGAGAAGAGCGTGATCGCCCATTCGGGCCGCCACTCGGGCCAGATCGGGAAGAGCTGGTACGGTTGCACGAAGTATTGCGGCTCGTAGAGCGTGTGAATGGCGAGCAGCGCCGTCGACAGGATCAGGAACAGGAACCACAACGGCGCCGACAGATACGCCAGCGCGCCGGTCATGAACACCGCGCGGTGGGCGGGGTGCAGGCCCTTCATCCAGAACAGCCGGAAGTTCATCAGGTTGCCCTGGCACCAGCGGCGATCGCGCGAGAGCTCGTCGATCAGGTTCGGCGGCATCTCCTCGTAGCTGCCCGCCAGGTCGTAGGCGATCCACACGCCCCATCCGGCGCGGCGCATCAGCGCGGCCTCGACGAAATCGTGCGACAGGATCTCGCCCGACAGCGCGCCGCGTCCCGGCAGGCGCCCGATCGCGCAATAGCGGATGAAGGGTGCCACGCGGATGATCGCGTTGTGCCCCCAGTAGTGCGATTCGCCGAACTGCCACGCGTGGAGGCCCGCGGTGAAGAGCGGCCCGTACACGCCGGTCGCGAACTGCTGCACGCGCGCGTAGAGCGTGTCGCGCCCCGCCGCGCGCGGCGCCGTCTGGATGATGCCGGCGTCGGGATTCGCCTCGGCGATGCGCACGAGCCTGGTGATGCAGTCGCCGCTCATCACGCTGTCGGCGTCGAGCACGATCATGTAGCGGTACCTGCGCCCCCAGCGGCGGCAGAAGTCGGCGATGTTGCCGCTCTTGCGCTTGATCCGATGCTGGCGCCAGCGGTAGAAGATCCGGCCGAAGCCGTCGACCGCACGGCACAGCGCCAGCCACCCGTCGAGCTCGGCGACGCGCGTGTCCGCATTTCCGGTGTCGGACAGCACGTAGAAATCGAAGCGATCGAGCGCGCCGGTCTGCGCGAGCGACTCGTACGTTGCGCGCAGCCCCGCGAAGACGCGCGGCACGTCCTCGTTGCAGATCGGCATGACGAGGGCGGTGCGCGTGCCGGCCGGGATCGACGCCGGCGCGTCGCCGATCATGCGTTGCGAGATCGCATAACGGTCGCGCCCGCGAGCGAGCAGCCAGAACCCGGCGAGCGCGGTCCAGAAGCCGGCCGAGATCCACGCGAAAAGCACGGCGAAGAGCGCGAGAACGGCGATTTCGACCGGCTGGCGGCCGTGGTAGGGCAGCACGAGTGCCATGTAGTCGGTCGCGATCATCGTCTGCAGCAGGATCACGACGATGAGCGCGAGGCGGCGATGCAACGCGCGCGTGCGCCAGCGGCTGCCCGGATCTCGTGCGTGCGCGCGGCGATCGGGCTCGCCCGCGCCCCGCGCTTGCGTCGGCCGCTCGGCTCGGCCGGGCCAAGCGTACGGTGCCATGGGGCTGCGCGCCAGCGGCGGCGTCGTCTCGAGCCGCTCGCGGCGCTGCAGGTCGTGCGTGAGGAGATCGCGCGCCGGCGCGGGCGGCAGTCCGATCGAAAGGCGCAGGCGCGCGCCGATCGTCGCGAATGCCGCGTTCGCCGACCCGGCGCCCGCCGGCGCGAGCGACGCGTGCACGTGCGCCAGCGCGTCGGCCGCGGTCCTCGCCTGCGCGAGGGCGTCGGCGAACAGCGCCGCGCGTCGCTCGGCGGAAAGCGGCAGCCGCGCGAGGTAGCGCGAGAGGACGTCGGCCACCGCCGGCGCCGGATTCAGTTCACCGGAAGGATGTAGCTCCATGTCTCGGACAGCGTCGTGCCGTCGTTGCGCAGGAACGCGCGCAACTCGCCCGGCTTCTTGTCGTCCTGCCGCTTGACGCGCAGCGCGAGCCGCCAGCCGTTCGTAACGTCGTTGTGGTACGCGTTTGCCTCGATCACCTGGATGTTCGCGTCGGCGGTGACGACGCCCTGCACCGGAGTGTCGGCCGGCAGCTTGCGCAGCACCGCGCCTTCGAAGTCGATCATCAGCGCGATGCTGTCGTCGGGCTTGCGCAGGTAGCCGTGGCCGCGGCGCGTCTGCGCCACGTGGGCGAGCGTCGGCAACGTCTCGTTGTCCTTCTGCCACAGGATCCGGTACTCGTAGTCGTACGGCTGCTGGGGTGCCGGCGGCTGCTCGGGGACGAAGTACGCGACGATGTTGTCGTTCGTCTCGTCGGGCGTCGGCAACTGGACGAGCTCGATGTGTCCGGGTCCCCACCGTCCCTTCGGCTCGATCCACGCCGAAGGCCGTGTCTCGTAGCGCGCCTCGAGGTCCTCGTAGTCGAAGAAGCTGCGGTCGCGCTGCTGCAGGCCGAAGCCCTGCGGATTGGTGACGGCGAACGACGTGACGAGCAGGCGTTTCGGATTCACGAGCGGCCGCCAGATCCATTCGCCGGTCCCCGACTCGATCGACAGGCCGTCGGAGTCGTGCACCTCCGGACGGAAGTCATCGATGCCGCCACGCTGATTCTCGCCGAAGTAGTACATGCTCGTGAGCGGCGCGAGGCCGAGCTTCGCGACGTTCTGGCGCAGGAAGAGCCGCACGCGCACCTCGAGCGCCGTGTCGACCCCGGGCTTCAACACGAAGCGATAGGCCCCCGACGCGTGCGGCGAATCGAGGAGCGCGTAGATCGTGAGCTCGCGCGCGCGCGGCTGCGGCCGCTCGATCCAGAACTCGGTAAAGCGCGGAAACTCCTCGCCGGACATGAGCGCGGTGTCGATCGCGAGGCCGCGCGCCGAGAGCCCGTACCGCTGGCCCTTGCCGAGCGCGCGGAAATAGCTCGCGCCGAGGAATACGAGCACCTCGTCCTTGTACTTCGGCGTATTGATCGGGTAATGCACGCGGAATCCGGCGTAGCCGAGCCCTTCCAGCAGCTTCGGGTCGATGCGGTTCGCGCCGTAATCGAACAGCTCCGGGTCGAACCGGATGTCGCGCACGCCCTCGGGGCTCACCTCGTGCAGAAGCACGGGCTGGCTGTAATACAGGCCCTCGTGAAAGAACATGAGCTCGAAGGGCAGCTTCGCGTTGTGCCACCACGCGCGATCCGCCTTGTAACGGATGTCGCGGTACTGGTCGTACGTGAGTTCCTGCAACGGCTTCGGCAAGTCGACGGCGGCCTTCTTGTACGCCGCCGCGGCGAGGTTCTTCGCCCGGAGCGCCACGTCGTCGAAACCGAATGCCGCGGCGGCTGCGGGCGCCAGGAGCGCGACCAGCGCGACCAGCGCCAGACGGCCGGCGGCAAGCGACGGGATTTCGCCCCTCCGTTCGGTCAGAAGCAGATGCGGCCGCCGAAGTGGTGACCGAAACCGCCGGCACAGATCGACGGGCCGAAGTAGTACGCGCGCGGTCCCCAGTAGTACGGTGCCGGTGCCGGGTACGGATAGGGGTAGTAGGGCGCGTAGTAGCGCGGCGGCTCGACCACGACGACTCGCGGCGCGCGTGCCTCGTACTCCGGCGGCGCGGCATAATCGGGCGGAGCGCCGTAATCGGGCAGCGGCGCGGGCGCGATCCCGGCCACGTTGCGCGCGATTTGCCACTCGCGCCATCGCAGCAGCCGGTCGGCCTCATCGGCGCTGATCTCGCCGCGCGTCACGCGGTCCTCCGTCTGCCTGCGGTAGGGGTCGAGGCGTCGCTCGACCTCGGACGATTGCTCCGGTGTCAGCGTCGGCAGAGGCGGCGGCGACGATTGCGCCCACGCCGACCCGCCGACGCAGAGCCACAGCACGCATGCCCAGATTGCCATCCATCCTTTCATTGTTGCTCCTCGCGTCGCGCGTCGGCGGAACCCGGCTCGGAAACGCAGTTTCGACCGCGCGCCGGTATCCCGGTTCGTGTGCGGAGCCGCCGATCGCACGCCGGCGGCGCTTCGCCGCATGGGCGATGCATCAATCGATCCAATCATACCTTCGCCCGGCGTGCGCGTACCGCGGCGATGGCTTGTCGCCCCTGGACGACGCAAGGCGTGTCATCGCGTCGAGTACGCTAACCGTTGGTGGTGCGATGTTTGCGTAAGTCACGCGCTGCGCGGCGTGCCGCAAGGGCGGGCGCGCGGCGCGCTGTAGCAATTACAACGTCGCTGCGCTGCGAACGGCGCTGCGGTAGGACATCACCCACGGCATGAACAGGAAGAACGCCATGACTCGGACACATTCACTTACACGCTGGGCGAATCTGCTGGCGCTCGGGGCTGCGTTCCTGTCGTGCGCGATCCCCGTCGCACGGGCGCAGGACGCCGCTTTCGATCCGCCGGTGCGCGTCGGGCGCATGTCGCACACGAGCGGGCCGGTGAGCTTCTCGCCCGCAGGCAGCGAGGAATGGGTCGAGGCGCGCATCAATCGCCCGGTCGTCACCGGCGATCGGCTCTGGACCGACGACGGCGCGCGCGCGGAGGTGAGCGTCGACAACAGCACCTGGTGGGTCGGCGAGCGCACGAGCCTCGACGTCTCCAACCTCGACGATCGCATCGTGCAGATGCAGGTGCAGGAAGGCGTGCTCGAGGCGCGCGTCCGGCGCCTGCCTCCGAACAACATCGTCGAGATCGACACGCCCAACCTCGCGTTCTCGATCACGCGCCCCGGCCGCTACCGCATCGAGGTGGATGCCCACGATGGCTCGACGCTCGTCATGGTGCGTGAAGGGATGGGCGAGGTGTACGGCGAGACGGCGTCGTACGTCGTGATGGCCGGCCAGGCCTATCGCTTCTATGGAACCGATGTCCGCGACAGCGAGTTCGTCGCGGTGCCGCCGTTCGACGCCTTCGACCGATTCGTGCAGGAGCGCGACCGGCGCTATGCACGCGTGACCTCGGTGCGCTACGTCTCGCCGGAGGTGATCGGCTACGAGGACCTCGACAGTTACGGCTCGTGGAGCGTCGTCGCATCGTACGGGGACGTCTGGTTTCCGCGCCGCGTGCATAGCGACTGGGCGCCGTATCGCTTCGGCCACTGGACGTGGATCGACCCGTGGGGCTGGACGTGGGTCGACGACGAGCCGTGGGGCTTCGCGCCGTTCCACTACGGACGCTGGGCGCATTTCGATCGCGGTTGGGGATGGGTGCCGGGGCCGCGGCACGTGCGACCGGTGTACGCGCCGGCACTCGTGGCGTTCATCGGCGGCGCGGGATTCAGCCTGTCCGTGTCGTCGGGGCCGGCGATCGGCTGGTTCCCGCTCGGGCCGCGCGAAGTATACGTGCCGCCCTATCACGTGAGCCGCGACTATTTCCGGCAGGTGAACGTCAGCAACACGGTCGTCAACGTCACCAACATCACGAACATCTACAACAACCCGGCGCGCGCCGCCGAGGTGAATTACGTCAACCGGCGGGCGCCGAACGCCGTGACGGCCGTTCCGCCGGCCGCGTTCGCGCAGGCCGAGAACGTAAGCCGCGCAGCCGTGCCGATTGCCGCGGCCGCGGTGCAGCGGGCACAGGTGCACGCGGTGGCCCCGGTGGCGCCCGCGCGTCCCGCGCTGCTCGGCGGCGGCCCCGTGGCGCGGGCGAAGCCGCCGGCGAGCGTCGTGCAGCGTCCGATGGTCGCCAAGGCGCCGCCGCCGGCGCCGCCGATCCCCGTCGCCGCGAGGCTTCCCGCACTCGAGAAGAATCCGGGCCGCCCGCTCGACCGCGCGCAGGTGCAGCAGTTGCGCCAGGCGGCGCCGCCGCCCTCGGCGCCGCGACCCGCGGTGAAGGTCGTCGAGCAGCCGAAGCCCGCGCCCCGTGCGGCGCCGCCCGCACGAGCGGCTACGCCGGGTCGCGCCGGCGCGGGGGCGCCCTCTGCCGGCGCCCCGCGCCCCGAAGCGGAGGGACGTGCCGCGCCCACGCTCCCCGGCGCTGGGCCACGCGCGCCCGGTGGCCCGACGGTAGGACCCGAGGCCGGGCGAAACGGCCGCGGCCAGCCTCCGGCCGGCGCGCCGCAACGCGCGCCGGGAGCGGCCGTGATCCCGCCCGCCGCCGCGCCACCGGCCGCTGCACCCACGCCGGGCGCGCGCGCACCGGGGGAACGCGGGTCCGCCGCAAGGCCACCCGCGGCCGGCCCACCGGAAGCTGGCGGTTCAGCGCCAGCCCTGCGCGCCCCGCAAACGCCGCCGGGACAGGCGCAGCGCCCGCCCACGAGCAACGGTCCTGCCGCCCGCGCGCTGCGCGAGCAGGGCGCTCCGCCCCCCACGCCGCGGCCGGAAGTCCGTGCGCCGGGGTCGGCCGAGCGCGTCGCGCCGCGTCCGCCGGAGGCTCGTCCCGTCCCGCAGGGACCCGCGGAGCCTCGCGGCGCGTCGCCACGGGCGCCGCAGGCGGCGCAACCCGAGGGCCTGCCGCGCGCCGCCCCACCCCAGCGTCCGGTCGAGCCGCCGCGGGTGGCGCCGCAGCGTGCGCCCGAGCCGCGCGCAGTGCCGCAGCGGCCGCCGGAAGCGCGGCCGTCCCAGCCGGAGCCGCGCGCGGCGCCGCGCCCGCAGGAAGTGCGGCCTCAGCCGCAGCGCGCGCAAGAGCCGCGGCCCACGCCGCAGCGTCCACCGGAGGTCCGGGCACCCCAACCGCCGCCGCAGGCGCGACCCGAGGTGCAGCGGCCGCCGCAGGCGCGAGCGCCCCAACCGCAACCTGGGCCGGAAGCGCGGCCCGCGCCGGCGCGCCCGCAGGGCCAGCCGGGCGGGCCGCCCGCGGCGCCGAAGAGCCCCGGGAAGGACAACGACAAGAAGGACAAGGACAAGAAGGGCGACAACGGCTAGAAGCCTGGGCGGGCGGTCCGCGCGAGGGTCGGCGTGCGGATCGCGTTCGCCGCGTTCCTTCCTGCGATCGGTCGTCGCGGCGCGGGGCCGCGAGCCTCAGTTCTTGCTGCGCGATTCGTCGATCTTGCGATCCTCGCTTTTCGCGGCTTCCATCGCCTCCGGCTCGAGGCGCTCGGCGGATTCGTTGAACCGGATGAAGAGGCCCCAGCCGGCAAGCAACGCCGCGGCCGTGAGGCCGATCGAGGCGGCGTAGGGAAGACGGGAGGGATCGTCGCGGCTGTAATGGAACACCGCCACCAGTGTCTCGATGGACAGCGAGACGACGAGGACGACCATGAAGCGTGACAGGAAGCGCCGCACGCGGGTCGGCGCGCTCATGTGCGCCTCGCGCTGAACCTCCTCCTCGACGATCGTCTGCCCGAGTTCGAGCGAGGCGACCGCGATCGTGAGCAGTGCGATGGCGTCGAGGACATGGCCGAGGCGCTCGGCGACCGCGACCCCGACCCCGTCGCCCGGCGCGACCACCTGCCACAACTCGTAACCGGCGAAGAAGAGCAACCCGAGCGCCGCCAGCACGAAAAGCGTGCTGATGACGAGGTGCGCCGTCGGAAAGAGGCGCAGCAGCGCCCTGATCGGCGCCGGGCTCTGGCCCTTGCCCGGCATCCCGCTGGCCGGCCCGCCTAGCGGATCGACATGCCCGACGGCGGCCCGCCCACCGACATCCCGCCCCCGGTTGCCCGCGGCACGGTGATCTGCGGCAGATGGATGCCGCCGGTGTCGGCGCGTCCTTCGCCGCCAGCCGCCGGTCGGCCGAACGGAATCGCGGAGCGCATGCCGGCGACGATCTCGTCGACGCTGGCGGGACCTCCCTTGCCGGCGATTTGCGCGCGGTCGATCGCCGGGCAGCGGTCGGCATCCATCGCGATGAGTTGCTGTCCGCGCGCGCGCATGGCATCACGCCCGGCCTGGCCGGCGTCGCTCAGGTCGATCGGCGACGTCGTTCCCTGGTAGATGACCTCGTTGTTTCGATCGACGATGACGTAGCAATTGATGGCGGCAGCAGGCGCCGCCGCGGCGACGACGATCGCGGCAGCGATGGCCCGGGAAACGTTACGTACGCGCATCGGTCTCTCCTGGAAGCGGCAAGCTCGTGGCATCGTAAGCCGCGGCGCCGGCCGCGGGCAATGCATTTGATCGGGAACCGCGCGCACTCGTCGCAACGCGTCGCATGCAGGGTACGCCGCCGACATCGCCACGGCGACGCCACCGGGGCTCGTCGCAGGGAGCTGCGGGGAGGTCCCCCGGCCGGCGTTGCAAGCCGGCCGCGGTCATGGAGCGAGCAGCGTCGGCCGGACACGCGTCGGCTCAACGGGAGATGAAATATGCGGATTGCGGCGTATTCCGCGGCACTCGCCGCCGTGGTGCTGGCGGCTGCGGCCGCCATGGCGGCGGCGCCGACGCCGTCGGTGACCTACTTTCCCGTTCCGCCCGGCGGTCACCCGCACGACGTCGCGGCGTCACCGCGCCCGGGCGGTCCCGTTTACTACACGGCGCAGGCGAGCGGCCGGCTCGGCGTCCTCGACCCGGCGAGCGGCCGCAATGACGAGATCGACCTCGGGGAGTCTTCGGCGCCGCACGGCGTCGTCGTCGCGCCCGACGGCGGCGTATGGGTCACCGACGGCGGGCAGAACGCGATCCTGCGCGTGGACCCGCAGACGCATGCAATCCGTCGCTTCCCGCTTCCCGATTCCGCGGCGAACGCGAACCTCAACACGCCCACGCTCGATCGCCGCGGGCGCGTGTGGTTCACCGGGCAAAGCGGCTACTACGGTCGCGTCGATCCGGCGACCGGTGACGTCAAGGTGTGGCGCGCGCCGCGCGGCGCCGGCCCGTACGGCATGACGACGACGCCCGCCGGCGATGTCTACTACGCGTCGCTCGCCGGCAATCACATCGCGCGCGTCGACATCGAGTCCGGCGCGGCGACGGTGATCGAGCCGCCGACGCGCGACCAGGGCGCACGCCGTGTCTGGTCCGATTCCCGAGGGACCATCTGGGTAAGCTACTGGAACACCGGGCATGTCGCGCGCTACGACCCGCGCGCGAACGCGTGGCGCGAGTGGAAGCTGCCGGGACGCGCGCGTGCCTATGCGGTGTGGGTCGACCCGGACGATCGCGTGTGGCTGTCCGACTGGACCGCGAACGCGATCGTGCGCTTCGATCCCGTGAACGAGACGTTCGCGAGTTTCCCCTCCGATCGACCGCACGCCAACGTCCGGGAGCTGCAGGGGCGCGCGGGGGAGACCTGGGCGGCCGAATCGGGCAACGACCGGCTCGTCCGCATCGTCACGCGCTGAAGCGGCGACGTCTATTCCGGCGGCGGCGCGTCGGGAACGACGCGGAGCCAGCCCTGCGGGCACGTCTTCACGGTCGGGTAGTAGCCGGCGTTCGGGCAGTAGTACTGCGCCGGCGGCGCCGGGGGGGCGGACGATGGCACGCGTTCGATGTAGACCTCGTCGACCGGATAGTCGTAGTAGGTGTACGCGGGATAGTCGTAATAAACCGGCGGGCCGTAATACGGCCAGTAATATCCGGGCCAGCCGAGGTAGAGGCTGCCGAATCCGTAAAAGCGACCGTGATCGCGTCCACCGTAGTAGCGGCCGCGATAGTGGCCGCCGTCGTGGCGTCCCCAGTCGGCTCGGTGTCCACCGCTCCAGTTGCCGCCATGGCCGCTGCTCCAGTTGCCACGATGATCCCCGCCGCTCCAGTTGCCGCGGTGATCGCCACCGCCGCGTGCCTGCGCCTGCGCGCCCGCGGCCGCGACGCAGAACGCCCCCGCGATTGCACACGCCACCAATGTCTGCTTCATGTCCCGGCCTCCGATCTTCATCAGCGTTTGAACCGGCCGCACATGGGCCGGTTCGCTTGCCGAACCTTCCGCTCGAACGCGCCTCGGCTCGGCGGCGTTGACGCCGTAACGCTTCGTTACGCGTGACGCGGATCGAGCGCGTCGCGCAGGCCGTCGCCGACGAGGTTGAACGAAAGTACGAGCAGGAAGATCGACAGCCCCGGCCAGATCGCCATCCATGGCGCGTTGTCGATGTAGTTCTTCGCCGTGTTCAGCATGCTGCCCCAGCTCGGTTGCGGCGGCTGCTGGCCGAGTCCGAGGAACGACAGGCTGGCTTCGGCGATCACCGCGGCGGCGATCGCGAGCGTCGCCTGCACGAGCAGCGGGGGCACGATGTTCGGCAGGACGTGACGCAGCGCGATGCGCCACGGTGGATTGCCGATCGCGCGCGCCGCGAGCACGAAGTCCTCGGCCTTCACGGCGAGCGTCGTCCCGCGCGTGAGCCGGATGAAGACCGGCGTCGCCGAGATGCCGATCGCGATCATCGCGTTGACGAGGCTCGGTCCGAGGAACGCCGCGAGCGCGATCGCGAGAATCAGGAACGGGCACGCGAGCAGAGCGTCGGTGACGCGCGAGATCAGCATGTCGGTCGTGCCTCCGGCGTAGCCGGCGAGCAGCCCGACGGGGACGCCGATCGACAGCGAGATGAGCACCGAGACCACGCCGGCCAGGAGCGACGCGCGCGCACCGAAGATCACGCGCGAGAGGACGTCGCGGCCGATCTCGTCGGTGCCGAACCAGTGCGCGGCGCTCGGCGCCTTGCGTACGCTGGCGAAGCTCGTGGCGATCGGGTCGTACGGCGCGATCAGCGGCGCGAAGAGCGCGAGCGCAACGAAGGCGGCGATCACGACGAGCGCGAACGCGGCCGCATGCCGGCGCAGCAGCCGCCGCAGCGGATGCGGGCGCACCGCGGTGGTCCGCGCGTCGAGCGCGCGCGCACTCGCGTCCTGCACGGCGGCGACGTCGACCGTCACGGAGCGGAGGCGGGCGTGCGGCGCGAGCGACCGGGGCGATGAAGCCAGCGACCCCGGCCGGCCAGTGCCCCGCTCGAGGCGACCACGGTCGGGTTTCTCATCGCACGCGAATCCGGGGATTCACCAGCGCGTACGCGATGTCGGCCAGGAGGTTCAGCACGATGTACGCGGTCGCGGTGAAGAGCACGACGCCCTGCACGACCGCGTAGTCGCGGTTGAACACCGCATCGACGATCAGCTTGCCGAAGCCGGGAATCGTGAAGACCTGCTCGGTCAGGACGGCGCCGGACAACAACGTGCCGAGCTCGAGCGCGCCGAGCGTGATGATTGGAATCAGCGCGTTGCGCAGGGCGTGCTTCAGCACGACGTCGCGCTCGCGCGCCCCCTTCGCGCGCGCGGTGCGCACGTAGTCGGACGACAGCACCTGCAGCATCGCGCTTCGCGTGTGGCGCATCAGCACGGCGGCAATGGCGTTGCCGAGCACGAACGCGGGCATGATCATCGCGGCGAGGTTGGCGCGCCAGTCCTCCGCAGGGCTGACGTAGCCCGACGCCGGGAGCCAGCCGAGCGTCACCGAGAAGAGCAGGATCAGCATGATGCCGAGCCAGAAGTTCGGCGTCGACAGGCCCCACAGCGCGACGACGTTGGCGCCGTAGTCCCAGGCGGTGCCGCGTTTCACCGCCGAGACGACGCCGGCCGGTATCCCGATCGCGAGCGCGATCGACATCGCGATCGCGGCCAGTTCGAGCGTGACCGGCAGCTTCTGCCTGATCAACGTCGTGACCGGCTGCTGCATGCGCAGCGATTCGCCGAGATCGCCATGGAGCACCCCACCCAGCCAGTAGAGGTAGCGCACCGGGAACGGCCGGTCGAGGTGCATCGTCTCGCGCAGGTGCGCGATGACGTTCGGATCGCGCTCCTCGCCGGCGAGCACCATCGCCGGGTCGCCCGGGAGGAGCTGCTGCAGCGCGAAGATCAGAAGCGAGACGAACAAAAGCGTCGGCACGATCGTCGCTATGCGGCGGACGATGTACGGCGTCATTGGAGATCTGCGGCGCTGTCGGAGGTGCCGTTACGGGAAATCGGGGTCGGACTCGAATCTCGCGCGCGGAAAATCGGGGTCAGAACCGAAACTCGCCCGCGGGGTGGTGACCAGGTTGATATCGTTACGCGAGATTCGAGTCTGACCCCGATCCCCCCGCATCGCTCGGCGTTACTTGAAGCGCACGCCCGTCACACGCACGAGGCCATCGGGCACCGCCTGCAGCCCCTCGAGCTTGCTCGTGTACGCCCACAGCCAATGGCGGTGGTAGAGATACACGATCGGCCGGTCCTTGAGCACGATCGCCGCGATGTCCGCGTAGAGCTTCTGGCGCTCCTTCGTGTCGAGCGTCGTGCGCGCACGCTTGAGGAGATCGTCCACCTCGGGCTTGCAGTAGCCCGCGTAATTGAGCGGCTGCTTGCAGGCGTCGAAGCTGAAGATGTTGCCGTCCGGATCGGCGCGCCCGCTCCACGCCAGCACGTACGCCTCGAACTGCCCCTTGTCGGCGAGGTTGAGCGAGGTCGCGAACTCGGTCGACTGGATCTTCACGTCGAAGCCGGCCTCCCTCGCCATCGCCTGGACGACCTGCGCGAGGCGCTGCGCATCCGCGGTCGTCGCCGTCATCAGCGTGAACGACGGATTCACGACGCCGGCTTCCTTGAGGAGCGCCTTGGCGCGCTCGACGTCGCGCTTCGGAATCGGCACGTTCTTCGCGTAGAACGCATTGGTCGGCGCGACCCACTGGTTGCCGACGTCGGCCTCGCCGTCCATCGCGACCTGCACGATGCCGTCGCGGTCGAGCGCGAGCTCGAACGCCTCGCGCACGCGCGGGTCGCGCCCGAGCGGATTCTTCTGCGCGAGGTCGCTCTTGCCGACGTTGATCGTGATGCCCTGATAGCCGATTTCGGTGATCTTCGTCAGGCGAAACCGCGCGTCGCTCTTCACCTGCGGCACGTCGGAGGCGGCCAGGCGCTCGACGAAGTCGAGCTGGCCCGAGCGCAGGTTCGCAAGGCGCACCGTCGAATCGGTGATGGGCAGGTAGACGATCCGGTCGAAATGGACGGCGTCCTTGTTCCAGTAGCCGGGGAAGCGCTCGAGCACGATGCGGTCCTGCGCGACGCGCTCGACGAAGCGGAACGGGCCCGCGCACACCGGCTTCGCGCCGAACTTGTCGCCCTCGGCCTGCGCCGCCTTGGGCGAGACGATCATTCCGGCGCGATCGGCGAGTTGCGCGAGGAGCGGCGAGAACGGCGCCGAAAGATTGAGCCGGACCGTGAGCGGATCGACGACGTCGACGCTCGCCAGCGGCGCGAGCTCGCCGCGACGGTTCGAGCCCGGCATCGTCTTGTGGCGCTCGAGGCTGTACTTCACGGCGGCGGCATCCATCTTCTCGCCGTCGTGGAACGTCACGTTCGGGCGCAGCTTGAGCGTGAGCGCCTTGCTGTCGGACGACCATTGGTAGCTCGTCGCGAGCTGCGGCACGATGTCGAGCTTCTCGTCGACGTCGAAGAGCTTGTCGCATAGCGCCGCGAACACGATGCGGCCGACGAACGTGCGCGCGAGCGTCGGATCGAGGACGTCCGGATCCTCGGCGAGGCCGATGCGGAGCGTTTGCGCGTGTGCCCCCGCGGTGAGCGCAAGGGTGCAGCCGATGACGACGAGCCAGCGACGTAGCAGCGAGTGCATGGATTCTCTCCCGGGTCGGGCGCGGCGACGCGGCCTTCACGGGTGCGCCGCCAGCGCGGGCGTGCGAGGATAGCATGCGCTGCGCACGCCGCGGCGGGAACTCCGGCGGCGCGCGCGGGGTCCGTTCGACGCGGAGGTCTCCCGAGGCTGCAGGGCAGCAGGGTGCGCGCCGCTGCTCCGGGGAGGATTCGTCGATGCGATTTCGGATGATGCCGGTCGTTGCCACGGTGGCGCTCTTCACGGCGCTCACGACGCTCGCCCGCGCCGGGACGTTGCAGGCGATCGAGTACTACAACGCGTCGCTCGACCACTACTTCGTCACCGCGTTGCCTGCCGAAATCGCCGACCTCGACGCAGGCACTCACCCGGGCTGGGCACGCACCGGCCAACATTTCACCGTGTACGACCCGGGGACGCCGGTGGCCGGCACGTCGCCCGTCTGCCGCTTCTATGCTCCGGACGCCCGGTTGGACTCGCACTTCTACTCGGCATCGCCCGTGGAATGCGCCGACGTGATCGCGCGCTTTTCCGGCATCTGGCTCGAGGAGACGCCGAACGCCTTCGGCATCGGCCTGCCCGATGCGATGACCGGTGCGTGCCCGGCGGGGACGATTCCCGTTTATCGCACGTGGAACAACCGCGCCGATTCGAACCATCGCTTCACCACCGATCCCGCCACCGCGCAGGCGATGGTCGACCGCGGCTACGTCGCGGAGGGCTACGGCCCGGGCCCGCTCCCGGTCGCGATGTGCGCGCCGACCGCAGGCGGCGCGGGCGCCGTGCCGGTGTGCGTGCTCTCCGCGTCCAACACGGCACCTTACGTGGGATCGAGCGTGCAGCTCACGGCGTCGTGCAGCAACGCGCCGCTGTCGTTCGCGTGGGCGAACTGCACGAGCACGACGTCGACATGCACCGCGACCTCTGTCGGTGTCGGCCGTGTCACGTACAGCGTGATCGCGACGAACGCGGCGGGGACGAGCGCGCGCGTGAGCGTCGACGTCGCCTGGCAATCGTTGCCGTCGCCGCCGAAGTGCGCATTGACGGCGACGCAGCAGACGAATCCCCCGACCGCCGGCGGCGTCGTCGTGCTCGAGGCGCATTGCGACGCCGTGGTCGGCAGCTACGCATGGAGCGGGTGCACGAGCACGAGCGCCGTGTGTATCGCGCGCGAGACGACGGCCGGACTGCACACCTACTCGGTTCTCGCGCGCAACGCCGGCGGCACCAGCTCGCCCGCCGCGCTGAGTCTCAACTGGGCCGCGAGCCCGCCCGCGCCGCCGGGATCGTGCGGCCAGTTCGCAAGCTACCTGTGGAGCGACCTCGGCACGCAGAGCGTGCGCATCGAGAGCGCGCTGATGCCGACGCCGCCGGCATTCGCGTGGAACGGCGTGTGGACCGTACGGTTCGTCGTTCCGCCGACGATCGGCCTGTCGCGACTGGGCCGTGTGTCGTCGGCGGAATTCGCCGGCCCGTCGATCGTGCGCGAGGCGACGATATCGTCGCGACCCTGCGACTTTCGCCCGACCGACCCGAGCGGCCAGAACGGGCCGATCGCGCGCGCCGTCGGATCCACGAACACGATCGTTTTCACGCCCGACCCGACGCGACCGGGTTATCCGGTCCTCGCGGCGGGCGGCACCTATTACTACAATCTGCGCAACTATCAGCCAACGAACAACACGATTACCTGCCCGGCGTCGGCGGGACGGTGCGACGCGCTGGTCGAGTCACTCCTCCCCACCAACTGAACGCGTACCGCCGCCCCGGGTGCGGGTTGCCTCAGCAGCAGGCTATGCGGGCGGCGTTGTGACGCGCCGGCTCATCGGTGCCCTCGTCAGGCGGACTTTCGCCACACCGTCGCAAGCCACGGCTGCCCCGCGCGCGGGACGCCGGTCGGCCGGTAGTAGTGATCGAGGAGCTCGAAGCCCGCGTCGGTGACATAGCGGGTCCACGTTTCG
>JBLMWW010000201.1:0-22500 GCA_050257435.1 Rudaea sp. | reverse complement strand
TGAACGTCATCGACACCCGATTGCCCGAGCTCCTGCGCGGCAAGCGCGCGCTGCTCGGCATGTTCGTCGGCATTCCGTCGCCGTCGCTCGTCGAAATGTGCGGGCACGCAGGCGTCGACTTCGTGATCGTGGACAACGAGCACGGCCCGGCCGGCATCGAGTCGACCGAGCACATGCTGCGCGCCGCGCGGGCGAGCGGCGTGATCCCCGTCGTGCGCACGCTCGAAAGCGACATCCTGCGCGTGCTCGACATCGGCGCTTCGGCAATCCAGGTGCCGCAGGTCAACACGGCGGAGCAGGCCAAGCGCATCGTCGCGGCGGCGAAGTATCCACCGATCGGCATGCGCGGCGCGGCGTTTTCGACGCGCGCTGCGGGTTACGGCTTTTTCGGCGGCGAGCGCCACGTCGCGGACTCGAACGTCGGTACGGCCGTGATCGTCATGACCGAGACGCGGACGGCCATCGAGAACCTCGACGCGATCCTCTCCGTGCCCGGCATCGACGCGGTTTTCTTCGGGCCGAACGACCTGTCGTTCTCGTATGGCCATCCTGGGGAGATGGGACATCCGGACGTCATCGGCGCGATCGAGCACGGCATCGACCGCGCGCTCGCGCATGGTGTGGCACCCGGCGTCCTCGCGCTCACGCCCGACGACTTCCACCGCTGGCGCAGGTGTGGCGCGCGCTACCTGCCGATGGTGCTTTCGAGCCTTCTCGCCAATGCGCTCCGCACGACGGTGGCCGCGACGCGGCAGTAAATAGGTCAGAGCCGTAATACACGGGCGCTCCGAACGGGTGCCCGTGTATTACGGCTCTGACCCATTTACTGCAGCTGCGGCTTTTTCAGCAGCGCGCTCCGGTCGACCGAGCGAACGGTCAGCTCCTGCAGCCGCCCCTCGCGCGCGATCGTGAGCGGGATCTCTGCGCCCGCGGGGCCGCGCATCCACAGGCTGCGGTAGAAGTCCGCGAGTCCGCTCACCGGCGCGCCGCCGACGTCGCGCACGATGTCGCCAAGGTGCATGCCGGCGCGCTCGGCCGGCCCCCCGTGCGCGAGGCCCTGGATCGTGATGCCCTCGCGCGTCTCGGACGTGTAGATACCGAGCCAAGGCCGCGCCGGCCGATCGGCGCGTCCGAAACGCAGCATGTCGCCGAGGATCGGCTCGATCAACTCGCTCGGCACGAACATGTTGCCCTTCACGGTGTCGTCGCCGTCCGCCTCCTGCACGAAGAGCGAGCCGATGCCGGCGAGGCGACCCTGCGCGTCGAGCAGCGCGGCACCGCTCCACTCGGGATGTGGCGGCGTCGTGAAGAGCGCCTCATCGAGCAGGTACTCCCAGTAGCCCGCGAACTCGCGGCGCGCGAAGATCCGCGCCCGAAGCGCATGGCCTCGGCCACCGTGGCCGAGAACGTACACGTCGCCGCTCACCTCGGCGCGCTCGAGGTCGATGCGCGGTATCCACGGCAGGTCGACCTTGCCGAGCGGCAGCACCAGGCCGAGTCCCGTCGCCTGGTCGTACGCGAGCGCGTGCGCCGGGACGACGCTCCCCGCGTGCGTGGTGAGCCAGATCGATTCGGCTTCGGTGATGAGGTAGCCGATCGTCAGGACGAGCCCGGTCTCGTCGATGACGACGCCGTTGCCGGTGCGCTCGGTACCGAGCACGCCGGCGGTGAACGCGTCCTCGGCGACCTCGATGCGCAGGGCGACGAGCGCATCCAGCGCGCGCCCGAGGTCGAACCCGACTTCGTCCGCCTTGGGCTGCAGGTCAGAGGGAAACGCCCAGTGAGTGAGTTCGGCCATGTGCGGGATCGACGGGGGACGCCGTGTTTCGGCCATCTTACGCGATCGCCCGCCGCGCCTTTTGAGCGTTTGTCGGGGCGAAACGTTCGGCCCGATGGGATCGCGCCTCTTCCGACGAACGAATCGTCGCTGCGCGCGCGCCTACCGACGGCGCGAAGGCCGGCGGGCCGACGTGCGCCCGCCCGGCCCCTCACGGTCTAACCAGCACGTAACCCTTTTCGCAGAGCGCCAGGATGCGCGCGACGCCCGCCTGCACCTTGTGCACCTGCGGGTTCAGCGCGACCGGCTTCCGGGTCTCGCGCTCGACGGTCTCGACGGTGTTCAGGCAGACGCTGAAACGCACCCCCTGCGCGATCAGGCTATCGACCCGGGCGCGATGCGGGGATGCGCTGCGAACGAGATCGATGCCGGGCCCGAACGTGACGACCTCCATGGCGATCAGGTCGGGGCCGTATTCCTTCAGCAGGTTGTAGCAGACGCTCAGAACCAGCGCCTGCTTGTCGGCCGCACGATCCGAAAGCTGCAGCGCGAGCCGATGCTCGACGAACGGCTGCGTTTCTTCGATCGTAACATCGGCAGCACGCACCGGGGTCGCCACCATGGCGGATCCGGCAGCCAGGCCGCCGGCCGTCAGCAGGCGCCGGCGCGACGCGCGCACGACGACCCGCGATTGCCGCGCGGCGGGCAACTTGCGCATCGCCTCGTGCCACCACCGCGCCAGCGCGCTCGCCGCTGCGGCAAGCCTGGCCCGCATCCGCTCCCGCTTGCCTTCCGCTGATCCAGCCGGCGTCTTCATCGCCCGAGGCGCTTACGCACCACCGGGCGCGTCGGCTTGCGGCGTGCGACCTCCGTAAAGCCGGCGCGGTCGTACATCTCCTTCGCGCCGAACCACAGCGCGTCGTCGCGCCCGCGCCCGGCCTTGTCGACCGGATAGGCCTCGAGGAGACGCGCGCCGTTCGCGCGGGCAAACGCGGCCGCGTGCGCGAGCATCGCCTCGGCGACGCCCTCGCCGCGTGCGTCGAGCGTGGTGAAGAAGCAGACGACCGACCAGACCGGCAGGTCGTCCACCGGCTTCATGATCGGCGAGCGCGCGAGCTTCGCGTAGTCCTCGCGCGGCCCGACCGAGACCCATGCGATGGGGCGGCTGTCGCGATAGCCGATCAAGCCCGGCACGGTTCCCGCGTCGACCAGCGCCTCGAGCGCACGGCGGTTGTGCACGGCGACGCTCGTGCCGGCGGGGCGCTCGCCCGCGCCCGAGCGCCGGTAGTACATGCACCAGCACCAGCGGACCTGGGACCCGCCACGGCCGTTGAAGAGCGTGACGAGATCGCCGAAACGATCGGGCGTGAGCGGGTGAACCTCGAGATTGCGGGTCGATCGCCGCGGCACGGAGTTCAGATCACATGCGCGAGCCGTGCGAGCAGCGCAATCACCATGCCGTTGCTCGCGAGGACGATGCCCGAAAGCCACATGAAGCTCTGCACCTGCCCCGCCTTCACGTCCGCCTTGATGTCGGCGCGGACGGCCTCGAGCTTGGCGTCGAAGGTCTTCTGCATCGCGTCCATTCGCGCGATGAACGTATCCATTCGATCCTCGAACGCGTCCATGCGCTTCTCGAACGCTTCCATACGCTTCTCGAACGCGTCCATGCGCTTCTCGAGCGCGTCCATGCGCTTCTCGAACGCGTCCATGCGAGCGTCGAACGCCTCCATGCGAGCGTCGAACGCGTCCATGCGGACGCCGAACTCGGTCCGCGTCAGTAACTCGCCGCCTTCCTGAGCGGCCTGCATTGCGTTCGCGAGGTCCTCGGCAGAATAGTTCGCGCTCTTCCCCGTGCCCTTGAGCGCGGTCAGGAGCCGGTAGGGGTCGATGGCGAGGCTGGACATGATCCGAAGCCTATCGACGCGACGAGTATAGCGCCATCGGTCGTTCGACCGAGGCGGCGTCCCGCGCGACTACATGCTCCGCCGATACTGCCCGCCGACCTCGAACAGCGCGCGGGTGATCTGCCCCAGCGAACAGACGCGCACGGTGCGCATCAGCTCCTCGAACACGTTGCCGTCGTCGATCACCGTCTGCTTGAGCCGCGCGAGCGCCGCGGGCGCCTCGTCCGCGTGCCGCGCGTGGAAGTCGGCGAGCCGCGTGAGCTGCGACTCCTTCTCCTCCTCGGTCGACCGCGCGAGCTCGAGCTTCGCCGGCACGGCCTCGCCGTGCGGGTTGCGGAACGTGTTCACGCCGACGATCGGATAGCTGCCGTCGTGCTTGCGATGCTCGTAGTAGAGCGACTCCTCCTGGATCTTGCCGCGCTGGTAGCCCGTCTCCATCGCGCCGAGCACCCCCCCGCGCTCCGACAGGGACTCGAACTCCGCAAGCACCGCCTCCTCGACGAGCGACGTCAGCTCCTCGATGACGAACGAGCCCTGGTTCGGGTTCTCGTTCTTCGCGAGCCCCCATTCGCGGTTGATGATGAGCTGGATCGCCATCGCGCGGCGCACGCTCTCCTCGGTGGGCGTCGTGATGGCCTCGTCGTACGCGTTGGTGTGCAACGAGTTCGTGTTGTCGTACGTCGAGATCAGCGCCTGCAGCGTCGTGCGGATGTCGTTGAACGCGATCTCCTGCGCGTGCAGCGACCGCCCGCTCGTCTGCGAATGGAACTTGAGCTTCTGGCTGCGCTCGTTCGCGCCGTAGCGCTCGCGCATCGCGATCGCCCAGATGCGCCGCGCGACGCGCCCGATGACCGCGTACTCGGGGTCCATCCCGTAGCTGAAGAAGAACGACAGGTTCGGCGCGAAGTCGTCGATGTGCATGCCGCGCGCGAGATACGCCTCGACGTAGGTGAAGCCATTCGCGAGCGTGAACGCGAGCTGCGAAATCGGATTGGCCCCGGCTTCCGCGATGTGGTAGCCCGAGATCGACACCGAGTAGAAGTTGCGGACGTTGTGATGGACGAAGTACTCCTGGATGTCGCCCATCACCTTGAGGCTGAACTCGGTGGAGAAGATGCAGGTGTTCTGCCCCTGGTCCTCCTTCAGGATGTCCGCCTGCACCGTCCCGCGCACGGTCGAGAGCGTCCATTCGCGGATCTTCGCCGCCTCGTCGTCGGTCGGCTCCCGGCCGTTGTCCTGCGCGAACTTCGCGAGCTGCTGGTCGATCGCCGTGTTCATGAACATGGCGAGGATCGTCGGCGCCGGCCCGTTGATCGTCATCGACACCGAATTGTTCGCCGCGCAGAGATCGAAGCCGGAGTAGAGCACCTTCATGTCGTCGAGCGTCGCGATCGAGACGCCCGAGTTGCCGACCTTGCCGTAGATGTCGGGACGGCGGTCGGGATCGTTGCCGTAGAGCGTCACCGAGTCGAAGGCCGTCGACAGGCGCTTCGCCGGCATGCCGTCGGCCAGGAGGTGGAAGCGCCGGTTGGTGCGAAACGCGTCGCCTTCGCCGGCGAACATTCGCGTCGGGTCCTCGTTCGCGCGCTTGAACGCGAACACGCCCGCCGTGAACGGGAAGCTGCCCGGGACGTTCTCGGTCAGCTGCCAGCGCAGGATCTCGCCCTCGTCCTCGTAGCGCGGCAGCACGACCTTCGGCACCTTGGTGCCCGAAAGCGACGTCGTGGTGAGCGGCGTGCGGATCTCGCGGTCGCGGATCTTCACGACGTATTCGTCCCCGGCGTACGCCGCACGTGTGCGCGGCCACATGTCGAGGAGCTTCTTCGAGCGCGCGTCGAGCGCGGCCTCGCGCTCGGCGATGAGCTTGTCGAGCGCACCGGCGCCGGGGTCGGAGGCGCGGTCATCGGCACGCGCCTGCGCACCGGCACTTGCGGCGACACCGGCCTTTTCGAGCATCGTCCTGGACGCGCGAAGCTGCTGCCGCTCGCGCGCGAATTGCGCCTGTCCGCCCGCCCAGCGGTGATAGCCGCGTACGGTCGCCGCGATCTCGGCCAGGTAGCGGATGCGCTGCTCCGGCACGATGGCGTGCCGGCGCGTCGAGCAATGGGCGGCCACCGTAGGCAGCGCGCCGTCGTCGAGGCGCAGGCCGTGCATCCGCAGCTCGCGGGCGATCGCCTGGTAGAGCGCCGAGACGCCGTCGTCGTTGAAGCGCGACGCGATCGTGCCGTACACGGGCATTTCCTCCGGCGCGACGCGGAACAGCTCGTGGTTGCGCTGGTACTGCTTGCGCACGTCGCGCAGCGCGTCCTGCGCGCCCTTGCGGTCGAACTTGTTGATCGCCACGAAATCGGCGAAGTCGAGCATGTCGATCTTCTCGAGCTGCGAGGCGGCGCCGAACTCGGGCGTCATCACGTAGAGCGACACGTCGACGTGCGGCACGATCGCGGCGTCGCCCTGCCCGATGCCGGACGTCTCGACGATGACGAGGTCGAAGCCCGCGGCCTTGCATGCCGCGATCGCGTCTGGCAGCGCCTTCGAGATCTCGTTACCCGCGCCGCGCGTCGCCAGCGAGCGCATGTAGATGTTCGGCGCGTGGATCGCGTTCATGCGGATCCGGTCGCCGAGCAACGCGCCGCCGCTCTTGCGCCGCGACGGGTCGATCGAAACGATGGCGATGCGCAGGCGGTCGCGCTGGTCGAGCCGGAAGCGCCGCACGAGCTCGTCGGTGAGCGAGCTCTTGCCGGCGCCGCCCGTCCCCGTGATCCCGAGCGTCGGCGCGCCCGACTGCGCGGCCGCGTCGAGCAGCGCCTTGCGAAACGCGGGCGATGCGACACCGGCCTCGAGCGCGGTGATCGAGCGGGCAAGGGCGCGCGTGCGGGCGAAGCGATCGCCCTCGCGCAGCGCGTCGATCGACTCGGGCGTCGACTGCGCGAGGTCGACGTCCGACGCGGCGACGATCTCGTTGATCATCCCCTGCAGCCCGAGCTTCTGCCCGTCCTCCGGCGAGTAGATGCGCGTGACGCCGTACGCGTGCAGCGCCTCGGTCTCGGACGGGACGATGACGCCGCCGCCGCCGCCGAACACCTTCACGTGACCCGCGCCACGCTCGCGCAACAGGTCGAGCATGTAGGTGAAGAACTCCATGTGCCCGCCCTGGTAGGACGACACGGCGATCGCGTGCGCGTCCTCGTCGATCGCGCAGTCGACGATCTCCTCCACCGAGCGGTCGTGGCCGAGATGGATCACCTCGCACCCGGTCGATTGCAGGATGCGCCGCATGATGTTGATGGACGCATCGTGGCCGTCGAAGAGGCTGGCCGCGGTCACGACGCGGACCTTCGCGACGGGCTTGTACACGAGCGGTTGGCGCGCGGAATCGTTCATCGCGTTGACCTCGGAAGATGGGCGGGCGGCCTCGCTCGCCAACCCGGCAGCGTGCCGGCAAGCTTACCGGAAGCCGGCCCGCCTCCGGCCGCGCCCGGCCGGCGCACGGCGCCGTCGTCGGGACGAGCCTCGTCCCAATCGTTACCCATTCCGCCGGAGCCTGGAAACCCTACATGACGTTTACGTAAACGTCAAATCGGCCAGATCGACAACGCGCACGCGACGGAAGGATCCTGGGTCGCGCTAAGCTCCGGCACTTTTGTCGCCGCTGCGCTGTCCCATCGTCGCACGCCGCACGCCGCACGCCGCACGCCGCACGCCGCACGCCCCCACGGCACCCGTCCCAAGGCCTTCATGCGCACATTTTTTTCGCTTCGCCGCCTCCTCGTCGTCCTGTCGTTCCTTCCCACCGTCGCGCTGGCCGCGCTGCCGCCGGGCGTCACGGCGGGTGCGAGCGTCGAAGGCGTCAGCGAATACACGCTGAAGAACGGCCTCACTGTGCTGCTCTTTCCCGACGCCACCAAGCCAACGACCACGGTCGACGTCACCTACAAGGTCGGCTCGCGCATGGAGGGCTACGGCGAGACCGGCATGGCGCACCTGCTCGAGCACATGCTGTTCAAGGGGACGCCGTCGATGCCGAGCGTCTTCGCCGAGCTCGGCCGGCGCGGCATGGAATTCAACGGCAACACGTCGTACGACCGCACGACGTACTACGAGACGTTCACCGCATCGCCGGCGTCGCTCGACTGGGTGCTCAAGATGGAGTCCGAGCGCATGACGCGCTCGACGTTCAGCAAGGCCGAGCTCGATTCGGAGATGACGGTCGTGCGCAACGAGTTCGAAAGCGGCGAGAACCGGCCGCAGAGCGTGCTGTGGAAGCGGATGGCGGGGGCGGCCTTCGACTGGCACAACTACGGCCATCCGACGATCGGCGCACGCTCGGACATCGAGAACGTCCCCTTCGCGCGGTTGCGCGCCTTCTACGCCAGGTATTACCAGCCGGACAACGCCGTGCTGACGATCGCGGGCAAGTTCGACCCCGAGCGCACGCTCGCAAGCGTCGCGCGGCATTTCGGCGCGATCCCGAAGCCCGCGCGGGTGCTGCCGAAACTCTATACCGTCGAGCCCGTGCAGGACGGCGAGCGCGTCGTCGAGGTGCGCCGCGTGGCGAGCACGCAGTGGGTCGGTGCGCTGTTCCATCTGCCGCAGGGTGCCAATCCGGACTCGACCGCGTTCGAGGCGCTCGCCGAGATCATGACCGTCGAGCCCGCGGGTCGCCTCTACAAGGCGCTCGTCGAGGCCAGGAAGGCCTCCCGGGTCGAGAACTGGATGTTCCCGCTGCACGACGCCGGGTTCGTCATCTTCTGGGCGCAGGTCCCGCCCGACCAGTCGCTCGATGCGGCACGCGACGCCATGCTCGCGACGCTCTACGACGTCGCCGCGCACCCGGTCACCGCCGCGGAGCTCGACCGGGTGCGCATCAAGGCGCAGAAGGATTTCGACGACACCATCAACGATCCGCAGCAGATGGCCGTCGCGCTCGCCGACGCGATTGCCGAAGGCGACTGGCGGCTGTTCTTCATCCGGCGCGATCGCTGGCGCGATCTCAAGCCGGAGGACGTGACGCGTGTCGCGACCGAATACCTGAAACCGTCGAACCTGACGCTGGGGCTGTTCCTCCCCGAGGCGAAGCCCGACCGCGCGCCGCTGCCGGCGCCCATCGACATCCAGGCGCTCGTGAGGAACTACCAGGGCGAGCCGCCGGTGGCGGCCGGGGAGGCGTTCGATCCCACGCCCGCGAACCTCGAGGCGCGCACGCAACGCTTCGCGCTGCCGAACGGCATGAAGGTCGCGCTGCTGCCGAAGAAGACGCGCGGCGAAACCGCGCAGCTCGAGCTGCGGCTCGACCTCGGCGACGTAACGTCGCTCGCCGGCAGCATGCCGGCCTCGACCCTCGCCGCCGAGATGCTCGAGCGCGGCACGATGCGGCACGACCGCCAGGCGTTCCAGGACGCGCTCGACAAGCTCCGCGCGAAGCTCGACATCGGCGGCGGAGGCGCGACGGTCGTCGTCTCGGCAACCACCGTGCGCGGCAGCGTGCCCGACGTGCTGCGGCTTGCCGCGGAGGCGTTGCGCGAGCCGGCGTTCGTGCCGTCCGAATTCGAGCAGCTCAAGCGCGAGGCCCTGACACGCCTGGAGCAGAGCCGCACCGATCCGACGGCCATCGCGCGGCGCGCCGCCGCGCGGGCCGGCAATCCGTATCCGCCCGACGATGTCCGGTACACGCCCACGATCGACGAGGAGATCGCGCGCGTCAAAGCGGTCGACCTAGCCGCAGTGAAGGCGTTTCACGAGAAGTTCTACGGCGCGTCGCATGCCGAATTGGCGATCGTCGGCGACTTCGACCCGGCGCTCGTGCGTCCGCTGCTCGGCACGCTGTTCGGCGGCTTCACGAGCCCCACGCCGTACGCCCGCGTGCCGCAGCCGTTCTATTCGACGCGGGCGGCCCCGCAGGAATTCGAGACGCCGGACAAGGCCAACGCGGCCATGTTCGGCCGGCTCTCCATGCCACTCAACGACCGGTCGGCCGACTTCGCGTCGCTGCTCGTCGCAAACCGCATCCTCGGCGGCGATTCCGACTCACGCATCTTCCAGAGCGTGCGCGTGAAAGGCGGGCTGTCGTACGCGGTCGGAACCGTGCTCCAGCCGGCGTCGATCGACGAGAACAGCGCGCTCGCGCTCTATGCGATCTTCGCGCCGCAGAACCTCGACAAGGTGCGCACGACGACGAGCGCCGAGATCGCGCGTGCGCGCGACGCGGGCTTCACGGCCGAGGAAGTCGCGACGGCGAAGAAGGCGCTGCTCGAGGAGCGGCGCATCGCGCGTGCGCAGGACGATGCGGTCACCGGTGCGCTCGTCGCGCAGGAGTACCTCGGCCGGACCTGGGCGGAGTCGGCGCGCATCGATGCGGCGATCGCGGCGGTCACGACCGAGTCGGCGACCGCGGCGTTGCGGAAGTACGTGATCCCCGACGACATCGCGTATGCCTTTGCGGGCGATTTCGCGAAGCAGCGGGCCGCGGTGTCGCAGGCGAAATGACCCGCCGGTGCCGGAGCTGTAACTTTCGCGCGCGTCCTGCGCGAATGATTACGGCTCCGACACCGGCTTCGCTTTGCCGATCCCGGTGAGCTCGACCATCGCCTCGGCGATCCCGGGCGCGCACGCGAGGCACGCCACCTTCGCCGTCGGCGTCCCGGGCGCGAACGGCGCCGCGTAGCCGCCGGCCTCCTCGACCAGCAGCAACCCGCCGATCGCGTCCCAGATCGAGAGCTGCAGCTCGACGAACGCGTCGAGCCGCCCGCTCGCGACATGCGCGAGTTGCAACGCGGCGGCGCCGAAGTTGCGCACCGACACGGCGCTTTGCAGCATGCGGCCGCGGATGTCGAGATAGCGTGGATCGGCCGCGCGATCGTGGTGTCCGAGCGCGACGTACGCGCCCGCGAGCGCCGCGGCGGACGACACGCGCAACCGGGTTGCGGGCCCGCGGGCGTCGCACCACGCGCCGGCGCCGCGCCGCGCGCGATAGAGCTCGTCGTGCACGGCGTCGAAGACCGCCGCGATCTGCGGGCGGCCCCCTTCGACGTAGGCGATCGCGACGTTCCAGTAGGGAACGCCCCGCAGGAAGTTGTGCGTCCCGTCGATCGGGTCGACGACCCAGCAGCGATCGAAGTCTCCGGCGTACGAAGCCGCGGTCTCCTCGCCGAGGAAGCGATCGTCGGGGCATGCCGCCGCGATCTCGCGTCGGATCAGCGCCTCGACGTCGCGATCGGCGCGGCTCACGAAGTCCTGCGGTCCCTTGAGCTCGATCGTCAGCCGCTCGCGCGCGTGCCAGTACTGCAGCGCGAGGCGACCGGCGCGCCGGGCGACGTCCTGCGCCACCGCATAGCGATCCGGCGTCATCGCCGGGTCCTCGCGCGTGCAGCGAATCGCCTCATCGCGGCTGCGCGGCAACTTCGCGGTCCCATCGCTCGAGCAGGCGCTCGCGCACGGCGGCGTCGCCGTACTTCGCGAAGTCGTACGCGATAAGCCGCACGCTCGCCATGGCCGGTACCGCCGGCGGTGGCGGCGTCGCCGGGTTCGACGGCAGTTCGAAATTGTGGGTGTCCGCGCCGATTTTCTGCGCCGCGGGCGTCAACGCCCAGTCGTAGAAGCGCTTCGCGTTGCCCGCGTGCCGTGCGCCCTTGATGATGCTCATCCCGCCGACGTCGTAGCCCGTCCCCTCGCACGGCACGACGAAGGCGACGGGGAATCGATTGACGATCTCCGCGACGGCCTCGTGGAGGAAGGTGACACCCACGCCACTCTCGCCGCGCGCCAATGCGCGTGCCGTGCCGGACTCGGTGCGCCGATACCCGCTCACGTTCGCGTGGATGCCCTTCATGAGAGCGAACGCCCGCTCCTCGCCAAAGACCTGCACGAGCGTCGCCACCGCCACGTATGCCGCGGTCGTCGCATGCGGATCGCCGATCAGCAGCGCCCCGTGATATTCCGGTTGCGCGAGATCCGCCCAGCACCCAGGCGCCGGAAAGCTCTTCTTCGCGAGCACCTCGCGATTGACCCCCAGGACGAGCACCGCCGCGTCGATCGCGACGCTATGCCATCGCGATTGCTCGGCGTAGCGCACCGCCCATGCGTAGAGGTCGTCGAGCCGGGGGGATTTGTACGGCTGCGTCAACTCCAGATTGGCCGCCTGAAGATGCCCAAGGCCGCTGCCCGCGTACCAGACGTCGTGCCGCGGGTCGTTGCGCTCGTAGGCAATCTGCGCCATCGCCTCGGCCGCGTCCTTCTGCGTGATGTGGACCTCGATGCCGGTCCGGTTGCGGAAGGCGACCGCGACGGCCTCGCACCACACGATCGGAGCGCTGCAGATCACGTCGACCGCGTCCTGCGCATCGGCCGCGGCGGCCGCGCCGCGCGCCAGCACGGCGGCCAGCGCCGCGGTCATCATGCGCGCAGCGAGCCTCCGGTTCGGGGCGTGCGGGAGCACGCAACTGCGCGCGGCGGCGCCGACGCGCATGCGTTTCGGCGCTGCGCTCTCCACGCCTAGAGCGAAACGACGCGCCGCTCGAGCAGCGACTCCCGCACGGCGAGCGCGATGCGCGTCGCCTCCGTCGCATCGCGCAGCGTGAGCGGCGGCGGCCGGTCCTCGATCACCGCCTGGACGAATTCGGTGTCCTCGCGCAGGAACGCGTCCTCGAATCGCTCGTAGAACGTCGGCGTGCATTCGTGCCGCACGCCGTGCGCATCCGAGATCGTCACGTGGTCGGCGCGGCCATGGCCGCCGACGGTGATCCTGCCGCGCGTGCCGATCACCTCGGCCGTGCATTCGAAGCCGTGCGCCATCGTGCGCGACGCATAGATCGTCGCGATCTCGCCGCTCGCGAACTCGCACGTCGCGACGCCGTTGTCCACGTCGCGCCACTCCCGCAGTCCCTCGTGAAGCCCGACGAGCCCCGTCGCGAACACGCGCGACACGTCGGAGACGCCAAGCAGCCAGCGCGCCGAGTCGATATCGTGCACGCTCATGTCGACGAAGATGCCGCCGCTCGCCTCCGAATAGCGCACGAAGAAGCCGCTCGGATCGTCCTTGTCGAGCGTGTGCGAGCGCACCATCAGCGGCCGGCCGATCCTGCCCTCGCGGATCGCCGCATGCGCGTGGCGGAAGCTGGTGTCGAACCGGCGCACGAAGCCGACCATCACCTTGAGATCGGGTTGCAGCGCCGCCTCGGCCTCCACGCGCCGGCACTCGGCGAGATCGAGCGACAGCGGCTTTTCGGAGAACACGTGCTTGCGCGCACGAATCGCCTCGACGATCTGCTGCGCATGCAGCGACGTCGGCGTCACGACGAACACGGCGTCGATCTCCGCCTGCGCGAGCATGAGCGCGTAGTCGCGATAGCAGCCCGCGACCCCGAGCTCGCGCTCGGCCCATGCGAGCTCCTCCGGATCGGGACTGCAGGCGGCGACGAGTTCCGCGCTCGGCACGCGCCGCGCCAGGTTCTCCGCGTGGCGGCGGCCCATGCGGCCGAGCCCGGCAATGCCGACACGCAAACGGGCGTGGGTCATGGTTTTCGTCCGCCTAGAGAGTGACGATGCGCTGCTCGCGCCACGACGTCGTCGCCGCTTCGGCGAGCGCGAGCGCGGCGACGCCATCGTCGATCGACGTGCGCGGCGTCGCGCGGCCGGCCAGCACGTCGAGGAAGTGCGCCATCTCGGCCGCGTACGCGGCGCGATAGCGCTCGAGGAAGAAATGCTCGGGCTTGTCGGCGGCGATCGCCTCGGCCGACCACAGCGCGACCTCGGTCGGGCGATGATTGCCGGCCTGCAGCATCCCCTTCGCGCCGATCACCTCGAAGCGCTGGTCGTAGCCGTACGCGGCGCGGCGAATCGTGTTGATCTGCGCGAGCCGGCCGCGTCGCGTGCGGATCGTGACGGCGGTCGCGTCGATGTCGCCGGCCTCCTGGATCGCCCGATCGGTGAGGCAGCTTCCCGTCGCATAGACGGTCGCCGCGTCGTCGTCGAGGATCCAGCGAAAGATGTCGAAGTCGTGGATCAGCATGTCCTTGAAGATGCCGCCCGACCGCCGGATGTAGTCGATCGGCGGTGCGCCGGGATCGCGGCTCGTGACGACGAGCATCTCGGGTTCCCCGATCTCGCCTTGCTCGATTCGCGCCTTGAGCGACGCGAACGTCGGATCGTGCCGGCGCTGGAAGCCGATCAGGCACGGGACGCCCTCCCGGCGCACCGTCTCGGCGCAGGTGCGTGCGCGCTCGAGCGACAGATCGACCGGCTTCTCGCAGAAGATGCCCTTGCCCGCCTGCGCGGCACGCAAGATGAGACCGGCGTGCGTGTCGGTGGACGAACCGATGGCGACGGCGCCGATGGCGCGATCGCCGAACACCGCGTCGGCGTCGGCCACGCGGGCGCCGTGGCGATCGGCGAGCGCCTGCGCGGCGCCAGGGTCGACGTCGACGACGTACTTGAGTTTCGCCCCGGGCAGTCGCGCGAGATTGCCCGCGTGGATCGTGCCGATGCGGCCGGCGCCGAACAGGGCCACGTCAACCATGCGCTTCCTTTCGATCGGTCTTCAGCATCCACTCGTGCGCCGGGTCGTTGCGGAAATGCCAGGCGCGGCGCGGCCCCGCCATCACGTTCAGATAATACGATTCGTAGCCATACGGCACGACGACCGGATGGTAGCCCCGCGGCACCATCACGACGTCGCCGTCCTCGACCGCCATCGATTCGTCGATCGCGCGGTCGTCCGTGTACACGCGCTGGAACGCGAACCCCTGTGCCGGCTTGAGCCGGTGGTAGTACGTTTCCTCGAGGGCGCTTTCGTTCGGCAGATCGTCGCGGTCGTGCTTGTGCGGAGGATAGGAGGACGAGTGCCCGCTCGGCGTGCGCACCTCGACGACGAGCAGGTGCCGCGCCGGTTCCGACTGGGGCAGGACGTCGCAAACGAAGCGCTCGTTCAGCCCGGTGCCGCGCGCGAAGCGCTTCATCTGCGATGGGCGAATGAGCCGCGCCGGCGTCGGCCCGGGCCCCGGCGCGCTCGCGACGCCGATCTCGGCGAACGTGGTGGCGTCGACCGCCACGCGGTCACCGTCGGGCAGGTACACCGCGTAGGGCGCGGCATCGTCGAACACGTCGCGGCGCTCGCCGATGTCGGTCCAGCGCGTATCGCCGTGGCGAATCGTCACCGCACCGCCGAGCACGACGATGCAAAGCTCGTCGCCGCGCCGCTCGATCGACAGCGATTCGCCCCCACGCAGCCGATGCGCCGAAAATCCCACGTAGCGCCAGCCCGCCGACTGCGGCGTGACGCGCACGATGTCGCGCCCTTCGCGACGCGATTTCACGAGCAAGCTCATTCAGGGCTCCTTCGCGCTCCGCGCCTCGGCGCCGATTCGCGCTTGCGGGCCAGTGTCGCGTCGCGGAGCCGTCATCGCGCGGTTCCCTTGCCGTTTCCCACGAGACGCGTCAAATGCCGAAACCCCATGTCGGCATAGCGGTAGGCGGGCGCGACCACCGGATCCTGCTCGGCCTCGACGACGAGCCATCCGCGATAACCGCGACGACGCAGGGTCTCGACGATGCCCCGGAAGTCGACGGCGCCGTCGCCGGGAACGGTGAACGCGCCGTTGATCACGGCTTCGAGGAAGCTCCAGTTGCGGTTCCGCGCGAGGCGGATCACGTCGGATCGCACGTCCTTGCAATGCACGTGGCAGACCCGCGCGACGTGACGCTCGAGCATCGCCACCGCGTCGCCGCCGGCGAACGTCATGTGCCCGGTGTCGAAGAGCAGTCCCACGTCGTCGCCGACGTTCTCCATCAGCCGGTCCACGTCGGCGGGCGTCTCGACGTACGCGCCCATGTGATGGTGGTACGCGAGGCGCACGCCGCGATCGAGCGTATGGCGCGCGAACGCGTCGAGGCGCTCGCCGTACTCGCGCCACTGCGACCCGCGCGTGAAGCGCGGCCGCTTGTAGAGCGGCACGTCGGCTCCCTGGATGCTGTCGGCGACCTCGCCGTAGACCATGACCTTCGCGCCGCATTCGGCGAGCAGGGCGAGATGATCGCGCACCGCGGCGATCTCGGCGTCGGCGGACCGGCGCGCGAGACGCCCCGAATACCAGCCCGACACCAGCGCAAGGCCGTGCGCCTCGAGCACCCGGCGCAACGCCGCGGGCTCGCGGGGGAACTTGTTGCCGAGCTCGAAGCCCTCGTAGCCGATGGCGGAGCCCTCGGCGAGCGCGACTTCGAGCGGCGTCTCCCCGCCGAGCGACGGCAGGTCGTCGTTGCTCCACGAGATCGGGTTGATCCCGATCCGCACATCGAGGCCGCCGTCGGTCATCGCGCGTCCGCTCGCCTCGCGCAAGGCTCGAGGAGGCCGCGCATGCTCGCGACCGAGGCGGATGCCACGCTCACGGTCGCTGCTCCCGCTTCTCGCGCTCGTAGCGTTCGCGCGCCTCGCGAACCTTCGCGCGCGGGGACACTGCCGGCACCGCGACGTCCCACCACCAGCCCCCCTCCTCGGTCGTCCGATGCGGATCCGTTTCGATGGCGATCACGTAAGTGCGGTCGGCGGTGCGCGCGCGGGTGAGCGCGGCCTCGAGCTCGGCGATCGTCCGCACGCTCTCGCCATGCGCACCGAGCGCGACGGCGTGCGCCGCGAAATCGATCCGCGGCGCTTCCTCGCTCGCGCGTATGCAGTCGCGCAGCAGGTTGTTGAACGGCGCGCCACCGCACGCCTGCTGCAGCCGATCGATGCAGCCGAAGCCGCGGTTGTCGAGGACGACGACGACGAGCTTCAGTCCCATCATCACCGACGTGGCGAGCTCCGAGTTCAGCATCAGGTAGCTGCCGTCACCGACCAGCACGACGACCTCGCGCTCCGGATGCGCCATCTTGACCCCGATGCCGCCGGCGATCTCGTAGCCCATGCACGAGTAGCCGTATTCCACGTGGTAGCCGCCGGGCGTCGCCGTGCGCCAGAGCTTGTGCAGTTCGCCGGGAAGCGTGCCCGCGGCGCACACCACGATGTCGTGCAGGACCGAATCGCGCGACGATCGCTGCACGGCGCCGATCACCTCGCCCTCGTACGGCACTTCGACGTCGCGCCGGCCGGTGATGCGCGCGACGTCCGCGCGCCACCCGTCTCCCGCCTGCTCGGCGCGCCGCGTCCACGCCGCATCGGCGCGCCAGTTGCCCAGCGCATCCGACAGCGATGCGAGCGCCAGCCCGGCATCCGCGCAAAGCGGCAGCGCATGCCACTTCGCCGCGTCGAAGCGCGCGACGTTGATCGAAAGCAGCCGGGCGGCACCGAACATCGAATGCGAGCCGGTCGTGAAGTCCTGCAGGCGCGTGCCGACCGCGACGACGACGTCGGCGTCCTTGGCGAGCGCATTGGCAGCGGGCGAACCGGTGACGCCGATCGCGCCAACCTGCATGCGATCGTCCCAGGGCAATGAACCCTTGCCGGCCTGCGTTTCAGCCACGGGGACGCCGTGCATGTCCGCGAAGCTTTGCAGCGCCTTCGCGGCGCCGGAGTACAGCACGCCGCCGCCGGCGACGATCAGCGGACGTCGTGCCGCGCGCAACAGCGAAACCGCGAGCTCGACGTCGGCCGGCGACGGCGGCGGCGCGGCGATGCGCAGCGGGGCGGGCTCGAAGAACGCCGCGGGATAGTCGTGCGCCATCGTCTGCACGTCCTGCGGCAGTGCGAGCGTGACCGGACCGCACAGCGCGGGATCGGTGAGCACGCCGATCGCGCGCGGCAGCGCCGTCAGCAACTGCGCGGGATGGGAGATGCGATCGAAATAGCGCGATACCGGCCGGAAGCAATCGTTGGCGGACACGGTGCCGTCCTGGAAATCCTCGATCTGCTGCAGCACCGGATCGGGTGCGCGCGTGATGAAGATGTCGCCAGGCAGGAGCAGGACCGGCAACCGGTTCACGTGCGCGAGCGCCGCGGCGGTGACGAGATTCGTCGCGCCGGGGCCGATCGACGTCGTGCATATCATCATCCGCCGGCGCATGTTGGCCTTCGCGTAGGCGATCGCCGCGTGCGCCATCGCCTGCTCGTTGTGCGCGCGGTATGTCGGCAGCGCGTCGCGATGCGCGTACAGCGCCTCGCCGATGCCCGCGACGTTACCGTGACCGAAAATCGCGAAGACGCCCGCGAACAGGGGCACTTCGCCCTCGGGCCCGTCGATGCGCAGCGCCGTGAGGTAACGCACGAGCGCCTGTGCCATCGTCAGCCGAACGGTGCGCGTCATGTCACGTCGCCTCCGAGCTGAAAATCGGGTTCGGAGTTCCTTTCCTCACGACCAACGCGCAGAAGAAGAACTCCGATCCCGACTTTCAGGCCAACGCCGCTCATCCCCGCCGCGCCTCGCGCCACGCGTCGATCAGCGCCTCGAAATTCGCGCGCACGGCCCGCGTCAGCGCCGCATCGTCGATCGCGCCCGCGAGCCAGCGGGTCGCCGGTTCCTGGAAAACGGTGCGCCCGACCGCGAAGCCCCGGCACGTGGCACTCGCACGCGCGTCGCGAAAACCCTTCGCCAGCTTGTCGATGCCGGCGTTGAGGCCGAGCAGCACCACGCCGCGGCAGTGGGGATCGCGCTCGGCGATCAACGCGTCGATCGCGCGCCACTGCGCCTCGTCCATCGGCTCGAGCTTCCACCACTCGGGAAAGATCTGCAGATTGTAGAGCCGCTTCAGCGCGCGATACACGGTGTCGGGCTCGCGCGGCAGCGATTTCGGCGGAATGATCTCGAGCAGCAATTCGTGCCCGCTCGCCTGCACGGCGTCGTAGAGCGCGCGGACTTGCGCCTCCTGCTCCAGGCGATTGTCGATCGCGTCGTCGGGATGGAACTGCACGAGGCACTTGACGACGTGCTCCTGCGGCCAGGTCGAAAGCTGCGTGCCCACCGAACGCCCGCGGTCGAACACGAGCGGGTTCGACCCCGGGAGCTCGACCGGGCGACCGATCCACCAGCCACGGCCCGTGGCGGCGTTCAGCGCGTCCTGCCCGTAACGGTCGTCGCACAGGATGCCGACGCGGCCGTGCAGCCCGCGCTCCGTTTCGGCTTCCGACACGGCCTGAACGAAGAGCTGCTTGAGCCGTGGAATGCGCGCCTCGTCCGCGCCGGCCTGCTGGGCGAGCTCGAAGAACGGATTGCGATGATCGAACGCGAACGCCAGCACCTCCCCGCGCGGCGTGCGGGGCGCGGTGACGCGATGCAGGCGCGTCAGCACCGCATCGCGGTCGGGGCGCGGAATGCGTTCGGCGTTTTCGAGGAAATAGTCGAGCTCGACGCGCGTGGGCATCGCGGGCGCGCAGCCGTGGCGCGACACCACGAGCGCGCCGCACGCGTTGGCGTAGCGTGCGCACGCGTCGTAGTCCTCGCCGCGCACCCAGCCGGAGAGAAATCCCGCGGAGAACGCATCGCCCGCGCCCAGCACGTTCAGCACCTCCACTTGCACGCCGCGACCGTTGAACGCCGCGTCGAGCGATTCGGGAACGTCGCCGTCGATGACCGCGCATCCCAGGGCTCCCCGCTTGACGACGAGGACCGCCTTCGTATGACGGCGCACCTCGCCAAGCGACACCATGATGTCGGTGCTGCCGCCCGCGATGTTGAACTCCTCGATCGTGCCGATCACGAGATCGAAGCGCGGCAGCATTCGTTGCAGATGCGCGGTCACCGTGCCGGACGCGATGTAGCGGGTCGCGCCGTCGCCGCGCTTGGTCAGCCCCCAGAGGACGGGCCGGTAGTCGATGTCGAGCACCGTGCGCACGTCGTGCGCGTGCGCGCGATCGAGGGCGCGGTTGCTCACGCCGGCGATGTACTCGGTCGAGAAATGCGTGCCCGTGACGAGCAGCGCGCGCGCCTTCGCGACGTAGGCTTCCTCGATCTCGGCCTCGCCGATCGCCATGTCCGCGCAGTTCTCGCGCAGAAAGATGAGCGGGAACGTGTCCTTGTCCTCGATGCCGAGCACGACGGCCGCCGTGAGCCGCGCCGGATCGACGCCGACGTGGCTCACGTCGCAGCCTTCGCGCGCGAGCGTTTCGGTGAGAAAGCGTCCCATGGCGTCGTCGCCGACCCGCGAGATGAGGCCGGCCGCGAGCCCGAGCCGCGCACAACCGAACGCCGTGTTCGCCGACGAGCCGCCGAGGTACTTGGCGAAGCTCGTGACGTCCTCGAGCCGCGCGCCGATCTGCTGCGCGTAGAAGTCGACGCCGAGCCGTCCGAGGCAGACGATGTCGAGCGGGCGCTCGGCGGCGAAGCGAACGCGATTTCGCATAGCGGCGAGTATATGCAATTTCGGCACACGCCAGAGGCGCGCCGCCTTGCAGTGGGGCAGGCGTCGCTCGTTCCTCCGACCCCGATTGCGGGTGTGGATAATGGCCCCTCCCACACCGGCCTCCCCCAATGCACGCCCGCCTCGCCGCGCGCGATCTCGCGCTCATCCTCGTCGTCGTCTTCCTCTGGGGCTTCTCGTTCGTGCCGATCAAGATCGGCCTGCGCGAGATTCCGCCGTTCGCGCTCGCGGCGCTGCGCTTCTTCTTCGCGGCCGTGCCGCTCGTGTTCTTCGTACGCCGCCCGCGCATGCCGGCGCGGGTGGTGATCGCCTACGGCGCCGCGATCGGCGTATGTCAATTCGGCTTGCTGTTTCTCGGCATGAAGCTCGGCATGCCGGCCGGGCTGTCGTCGATCGTGATCCAGGTGCAGGTGTTCTTCACGATCGGGCTCGGCGTCGCGTTCCTGCACGATCGCGTCAGGCCGGAGAACGTGATCGGCGCAGGCGTCGCTGCGCTCGGCGTCGTGGTACTCGCCATGTACAAGATGCAGGCCGGCGCGACGTCGACGTTGCTCGGGCTCTTCCTCGTGCTTCTCGCCGCGGTCGGATGGGCCGCAGGCAACATCGTCGCGAAGCACGCCGCGGGCGAGCACGAGGCCGACATGTTCGCGCTGGTCGTGTGGTCGAGCCTCGTGCCGCCGCTGCCGCTCGCGGCACTCGCCTACGCGTTCGAAGGCGGCGCGGCGATGCTCCATGCCGTCGTCTCGGCGAGCGCGCTCGCGTGGGGCTGCGCGGTGTTCCTCGCCTACGTGGCGACGCTGTTCGGCTTTGCCTCGTGGGCGCGGCTGTTGCATCGTTATCCGACGGCGCTGATCTCGCCGTTCGCGCTCCTCATCCCCGTGTCGGGGCTGGCGAGCGGCGCCCTCTTCCTCGGCGAAACGCTTGCGCCGATGCAGGCCGTCGGCGCGGCGCTGGTGCTCGGGGGGCTCGCGGTGAACCTCGGCGGCGGGCGCGTCGCGGCGCGCCTGGCGCGCGTTTCGGGCTCCCGCACGCTGTAACGGTTACGCGTCCGCGGGCAATTATTTCAACCGCGCGACCGCGCCGACGACCGCGGGCGGTGCGCGCGCCCGGCATCGCCGCCACGGCGCTTCTCGATCGACTCGGCGGCCTCCGCCTCCTCGTCCGGGCGGTCGTTGGACTCCACTTCATCGGCCTGGCGCTGCCAGGCCGTATCGTCCGGCGCGCCGATCGACTCCACCTCGGCCGGATCGTGCTCGGTCAGCATCTCGTCGACGGGCTCGCTCGAATCGCGTCCCGCCGCAGCACGCTCGCCCGTGCCGTAGCGATCGGTGTCCGAGTCGAGATCGGCGTCGCCGATGTCGGGGCCCGCCGTTGCGCCGCGCGCATCGACGTCCGGATCCGACGTCGTCCCGTGCTGCAACGGCAGCCGGTCGTCCCGATTGAGACCCGGTCCGCCGACGACGTCGCTGCCGCTGTCGCTCGAATCGCTCGGCCCGAGCGCACCGGTACCGTGTCCCTTGCGCGTCACCGCGTCGCCTTCGCCCGTCGTGTTCAACGTGCTGCGTCCCATGTCCGCCTCCATGTCGATGGCATCGGGGACGCAAGCCATGTGCCATCGCTTTGCGCATGGATGCACTTCGACAAGGCGCGCGGTTTTTGGCAGGATGGCATTCGCGTCGACCGTGACGCGGAATTGCGGTGCCTGCTCTCGCACCCCGGGAGGGACCATGCTTCGATTCATCGCCGTAACGGCGCTCGTGCTCGGCGTGCTCCCCGTGGAGGCTGCGGACATCGGGCAGGTCAAGGTCGTCAAGGGCGCGGTGACGATCGAACGCGCGGGACAGAACGTTCCGGCGCAGCCGGGCACGCGCCTGCAGGCGTCGGACGTCGTCAAGACGGGCGCCGACGGCGCGGTCGGCATCACGATGTCCGACGACTCGCTCCTGTCGGCCGGGCCGAACACCGTGCTCGCGCTCGATCAATACGACTACGATTCGACGACCGATCGCGGCCGCTTCGACGCGTCGCTCGCAAAGGGCACGCTCGCCGTCGTTTCGGGCCGGCTCGCGAAGAGATCGCCCGACGCCATGACGGTGCGCACGCCTTCGGCGATCCTCGGCGTGCGCGGAACGCATTTCGTCGTGAGCGCGGGCGATGGGCGCTGAACTCCGTTTCCTTCTCGTCGCGTTGCTTGCACTCGCGGGGACGCTCGCCGGCTGCAGCGCCGAGCGCATCGTCCTGCTGCCCGAGCAGGACGGCCACCCCACCGCGCTCGCCGTGAAGCAGCGGGGCCGCGAAGTCGTCCTCGATCGCCCGTACGCCGCGGCGGAGCTCTCCGTCGCCGATCCCTGGCGCTACACGGCGACGCCGCGGGAAGTCGAAAGGACGTTCGGCGCGGCGCTGGCGTCGCAGCCGATCGCCCCCGCGCACTACACGCTGTACTTCATCGAGGGCAGCGACGAGCTGACCGAGGATTCCAAGCACGCTCTCGAGAACATGTTCGCCGACCTCGCAAAGCGCCCCGTGCCCGACGTGCTG
>JBLMWW010000200.1:0-16810 GCA_050257435.1 Rudaea sp. | reverse complement strand
CGCTCGCCGATTTCGCCCGGGAGCGATGGACGGCGCGCTGAAGCTGTGGCTCGTCGTCGCGATCGTCGGGGCGCTGAATTTTCTTTCGCGGCTCTCGTTCATCGCGATCTTCGCGCGCCGGCACGTGCCGCCGCTCCTCGTGCGCGCGTTTCGTTACGTGCCGGCGGCGATGCTGACCGCGCTCGTGCTGCCGATGGTCGTCGCCGCACCGGACGCACCGCTCGCGACGGCGTGGCCCAAGGCGTGCGCGGCGATCCTCGCCGGCGTCGTCGCCTTTCACACGCGAAGCACGCTGAAGACGCTCGCCGCGGGCATGCTCGCGTTGTGGCTGTTGCAAGCCGGCCTTCGGGCCATCGGCTAACATCGGGGTGCACGCGCCCGTCGGCGCGCGGAGATTCCATGCGTTTCGAAGGATCGGCCACCTACGTCGCCACGGCGGACCTGAAGCTCGCCGTCAACGCCGCGCTGGCGCTCGAGCGGCCGCTGCTCGTCAAGGGCGAGCCGGGCACCGGCAAGACGCTGCTCGCGTTCGAGGTGGCGCAGGCGCTCGGCCGGCCGCTTCATCAATGGCACATCAAGTCGACGACGAAGGCCCAGCAGGGACTCTACGAATACGACGCGGTGTCGCGGCTGCGCGATTCGCAGCTCGGCGACGGCCGCGTCGCGGACATCGGCAACTACATCAAGCGCGGCGTGCTGTGGGATGCATTCGAAAGCGACGCGCCGGCGGTCGTGCTGATCGACGAGATCGACAAGGCCGACATCGAGTTCCCGAACGACCTGTTGCGCGAGCTCGACCGGATGGAGTTCCACGTCTACGAGACCCGGCAGACGATCGTCGCGCGGCATCGCCCGCTCGTCGTCATCACGTCGAACAACGAGAAGGAGTTGCCCGACGCGTTCCTGCGCCGCTGCTTCTTCCATTACATCCGCTTCCCGGATCGGGAAACGATGACCGAGATCGTGCGCGTCCATTTTCCCGATCTCAAGAAAGCGCTCCTCGCCGAGGCGCTCGAGGTGTTCTTCGACCTGCGCGAGGTGCCGGGCCTCAAGAAGAAGCCGTCGACGTCCGAGCTCCTGGATTGGCTGAAGCTCCTGCTCGCCGAGGACATCCCCCCCGAGGCGTTGAAGAGCCACGACCGCAAGGCGGTGATCCCGCCGCTGCATGGCGCGCTGCTCAAGAACGAGCAGGACGTTCATCTCTTCGAGCGCGTCGCGTTCATGGCGCGCGCCGGGCGCTGATGGCCAAACGCTTCGTCGAGCCCGTCACGCTGCGCGGGACGCACGCTACGCTCGAGCCGCTCGCGGAAGCGCATCTCGACGGCATTCGCGCCGCGGCCGCCGACGGCGAGCTGTGGCGACTCTGGTACACGTCGGTGCCGGCGCCGGACGCGACCGAGCGCTGGTTCGCGACGGCGCTCGACATGCGCGAGCGGCAGGGCGCGATGCCGTTCGCGGTGCGCGACGGCGCGAGCGGCGACGTCGTCGGCAGCACGCGCTACTTCAATGTGGATGCGCCGAACCGGCGCCTCGAGATCGGCCATACCTGGTACGCGAAGCGGGCGCAGCGAACCGCGATCAATACGGAATGCAAGCTGCTGCTGCTGACGCACGCGTTCGAGGCGCTCGGCTGCATCGCCGTCGAATTCCGCACGCACTGGTTCAACCATGCGTCGCGCACCGCGATCGCGCGGCTCGGCGCGAAGCAGGACGGCGTCCTGCGCAACCATCAGCTGATGCCCGACGGCAGCCGCCGCGACACCGTCGTGTTCAGCATCATCGACGCCGAGTGGCTGGCGGTGAAGCGCCATCTTCGCTACCTGCTCGAGCGCCCGCGCGGCGATGCTCGTTGATTTCTTCCTGCACCTCAAGGCGAGCCGGCTGCCCGTCTCGACGCGCGAGTTCCTGACGCTCCTCGAGGCGCTCGAGGCCCGCGTCGTCCCGGGCTCGCTCGACGAATTCCACGCGCTCGCGCGCGCCTGCCTCGTCAAGGACGAGCAGCTCTTCGATCGCTTCGACGTCGCGTTCAAGCGCTACTTCGAGGGCGTCGAGTCGATCTTCGACGCTTCGGCCGACATCCCGGACGAGTGGTTGCGCAAGTCGATCGTGCGTCATCTGTCCGAGGAGGAGCGGCGCGCGATCGAGGCGCTTGGCGGGCTCGACCAGCTGATGGAGACGTTTCGCAAGCGGCTCGCCGAGCAGCGCGAGCGCCATGCGGGAGGCAGCAAGTGGATCGGCACCGGCGGGACCAGCCCCTTCGGCGCGCACGGCTATCATCCCGAGGGCATGCGCGTCGGATCGGAGGGCGGCGCGCGCAGCGCCGTGCGCGTCTGGGACGAGCGGGCGTTCCGCAACCTCGACGGCGACGTCGAGCTCAACACCCGCAACATCAAGGTCGCGCTGCGGCGCCTGCGGCGCTTCGCGCGGGAGGGCGTGCCCGAGGAGCTCGATCTCGACGGCACGATTGCCGGCACCGCGAAGAACGCGGGCTGGCTCGATCTCAAGCTGCAGCCCGAGCGCCGGAACCGCGTCAAGGTCCTGCTGTTCCTGGACGTGGGCGGCTCGATGGACCCGCACGTCGCGGCGTGCGAGGAGCTCTTTTCCGCCGCACGCTCCGAGTTCCGCCACCTCGAGCACTTCTACTTCCACAATTGCGTCTACGATCACGTCTGGCGTGACAACGTGCGGCGCAAGCACGAGCGCTACAGCACGCTCGAGCTCCTGCGGACGTACGGGCCCGACTGGAAGGCGATCGTCGTCGGCGACGCCGCGATGAACCCGTACGAGCTGATCGCCATCGACGGCAGCGCGGAGTACCGCAATCTCGAGCCCGGCATCGTCTGGCTCACGCGGCTCTTCACGCATTTCCGGCGCGTCGTGTGGTGGAATCCCGAGCCGGCGCGCACCTGGGAGTACACGCGCACGACGCAGATGATCCTGCAGGCGCTCGGGCCGCGGATGTTCCCGCTCACCCTCGCCGGCATCGCGCGGGGCATCGACGCGCTGCGGCACTGACCGCGGTACGGCCGGCATGCTGGACGACGACCTGCGCGCCGCGATCGAGCGCGCGCTCGGCGTCGGGAAAGCCGCGGCGTGGCAGGCCTGCGGCGCCACCGGGTGGGGCCAAGCGTGGTCGCTCGCGACCGCCGATGCCCGTTATTTCGTGAAGCTCGCGTCCGGGCGCCACATGCCGATGCTGGCATGCGAGGCCGACGGCCTCGTCGCGCTGGCGCGGACGGCGACGATGCGCGTGCCCCGCGTGATCGCCGTCGGCGCCTGCGGCACGACGGCGTTTCTCGCGATGGAGTGGCTCGACCTCGAGGCCCGTGCCCCCGCCGCGCCCCTGGGTCGCGCGCTCGCGGCGCTGCATCGGGCGCCAACGCCGCGCGGCCCCGCGGGCGAGCGGTTCGGCTGGCATCGCGAAAACTGGATCGGCGCCACGCCACAAGCGAACGGCTGGTGCGACGACTGGTGCGAGTTCTTTGGCGAACGACGGCTCGCGCCGCAACTCGCGCTCGCCGAGGCCAACGGCTTCGGCGGGTTGCGGCGCGACGGCGAGCGAGTGCTCGCAGCGCTGCCGCAATTGCTCGACCATCGCCCGGCGCCGTCGCTGGTGCACGGCGACCTGTGGTCGGGCAACGCGGACACTCTGCGCGACGGCACGCCCGTCGTCTTCGATCCGGCGGTGTACGTCGGCGATCGAGAAGTGGATATCGCGATGACCGAGCTTTTCGGCGGGTTCGGGCGCGACTTCCGGACGGGGTACGAGATCACGTGGCCGCTCGACGGAGGCTACGGCAGGCGGCGTGCGGTCTACGACCTCTACCACCTGCTCAATCACCTCAATCTCTTCGGCGCCGGCTATCTTCGGCGCGTCGAGGTGACACTCGCCGCGCTGATCGAGCACGGCGAGCGCTAGCCCGAAGCACGGCGGGCCCGGAACGAAGGCGGCGCGCGATCATTCGCCCTTGGGGCTGGCGGGTCCGTCCTCCCCCGGCGTCGCTTGCATGCCGCCCGGTCCAGGCGCGACGAGGGCGTCATCGTCCGGCACGAGATAGATCACCTGCGCCTCGCCCGGATCGAGGTAGATCACGCGTCCTTCCGCCGGTGCCACGGCGATCGTCCGCTCGACGTCCGGCGTCAGGTAGACGATGCGCGTTTCGGTGGTGACGGTCCCCGGCTCCTCCTCGACGCGCACGACGCGCCAACGCGCCCCGTTCTCGTCGACGAACACGACGGGCAGATGCCCGCCGTGCTCCTGGGCGTACTCGCGCAACGCGCCCTCCAGAGGCACGCCGTTCGAATTATCGAAACGCTCGGTGCCGCCCACCGATTGCGGCCCCGCGGGGATCGCGCCCTGAATGCTTCCGCCCGGCGACATGACGCCCTGCATTTGCGCGGTGGCCGTGCCGGCGTCCGCGGCGAAGGCGTTGCCGCCGGCGAGCAGCGTCGCGCACGTCGTCAAGGCGACACCCAGCATTTGTCGTGTGTCCATACAACGCTCCTTTGCAATGGCGGATAAACCCGTCGTTGCAGTGTCGCGTGCAGGCTGGTTCGATGCTGCCGGCCGTCGGCGCGACCGCGTGTAGGCCGAGACCTGATCGGGGTGCAGACAAGCGACGGCCGGTGCCGGAAGTGTCGTCATTAGCACGAATGATCACACCTCCGGCGCCGGCCGCTCCGTTCCGGGCGCGAAGACCGGTGGCCCGATCTCCGCGAAGCGAGCGTTTAACCGACGCGCACCGGCACGAAGATCTTCTGGCCGTCGCGCTCGATCAGCAGCGCGACGTGGTCCTTCGCCTTGTCGACCTGGCGCTTGAGCTGCTCGGGCGTCGTCACCTTCGACGCGCCGACGCTCACGATCACGTCGCCGGGCTGGATGCCCGCCTGCGCGGCGGGACCGGTCGCGTTCTCGACGAGGAGGCCGTCGTGGCCGAGGTCGGCCTTCTCCTCCGGCGTGAGTCGCCGCACGGCGACGCCGAGCTTGCCCTGTCCCTGGGCCGCGCCGTCGTTGCTCGCCACCTTCGTGCTATCGTCGAACGAGCCGATCGTCGCGGTCAGCGTCACGGGCTCGCCGTTGCGCCAGACCTCGATGTTCGTCTTCGTTCCCGGCGCCATGTTGCCGATGCGGCTCGTCACGTCGGTGCTGTCGGTGACGCGCTGGTCGTCGATCTTGCGGATCACGTCGCCGGTCTTGAACCCCGCCTTGTCGGCCGGGCTGTCCTTCTCGACCGTGCCGACGAGCGCACCGTTGCTGTCGGGCAGGTTGAAGCTCTCCGCAAGCGATTGATTGAGCGTCTGGATGCCGATGCCGAGGCGTCCATGCACGACCTTGCCGTGCTCCTTCAGCTGCTGCGCGACGTGCGCGGCGACGTTCGCGGGAATCGCGAACGACAGGCCCATGTACCCGCCCGAGCGGCTGTAAATCTGCGAGTTGACGCCCACTACCTGGCCCGCGGCGTTCAAGAGCGGTCCGCCGGAGTTGCCCGGGTTGACCGCGACGTCGGTCTGGATGAACGGCGTCATCTGGCCGCCGGGGAGCGCGCGGTGCACGCCGCTCACGATGCCGGCCGAGACGCTGTTCTCGAAGCCGAACGGCGAACCGATCGCCACCACCCATTCGCCCTGCTTGGCGGGCGGCGTATTCGCGAGGTCGAGCGCGGGCAGCGGCTTCTTCGCGTCGATCTTGATGAGCGCGATGTCGGTGCGCTTGTCGGCGCCGATCACCTTTGCCGTGAACTCGCTTCGATCGGTGAGCTTCACCGTCACCTCGCTCGCCCCGTCGACGACGTGCGCGTTGGTGACGATGTAGCCATCCGGGCTCACGATGAAGCCGGAGCCGACGCCGCGCGAGGGAATGACGCGCGGCTGGATGTTCAGGCCCGGGCCGTTCGGCATGCCGAAGCGCTTGAAGAAATCGTTCAGCGGGTTGTCTTCGTCCTCGGGATCGAGGCCGGCGGTCTTCGTGGTGCCGACGGTGCTGATGTTGACGACGGCAGGTCCTGCGCGGTCGACGAGCGCGGTGAAATCGGGAAGGCGCGCGGCGGCGGTCGACGCGACGGGCGAGGAGATGGCGGGCGGCGTGGTCGCGGCCCGCGCGAGCGACAGCGCGGGCGCGTCGAGGCGGTTGTATCCGGCCCCCACGGCGAGGCCGAAGCCCGCGGCCGCGAGCGCCACGGTGACTTGCTTCAGGTGATGTTTGGCTTGCATCGATGCACTCCTTGGGAAACGGGAAGCCTCGGCATACGAGGCGGCACGCTCGACTATACGAGACGCGCGCTTAACGCGGCCTTAAGGCGAGGCCGTGGCGTCGGGAAAATGCACCCGGACGACGAGCCCGGAGCCTCGCGCCGGCGCATCGAGGGCGATCGTCGCGCCGTGCGCGTCGGCGATGCGCTTCACGATGGAGAGGCCGAGACCGCTCCCCGATTCCTCGTTGACCGCGCCACGATAGAAGCGATCGAACACGCGCGCGCGCTCCTCGACGGCGATACCGGGCCCCGTATCGGCGACGGACAGCGTCGCGCCGCCCGCGTCGCGGTCGACGGCGACGTCGATGCGCCCTCCGCGCGGCGTGTAGCGCAGCGCGTTGTCGACGAGGTTCGACAAGAGGATGGCGAGGCTCGCCGGGTCGCCCTGCACGACCGCGGGCACGGCACGCGCGAGCCCGAGGTCGATTGCCTTGTCGGCGGCGAGCGCGGCGCGGGCGACGATCGCGTCCTTGGCGATCGCCACGAGGTCGCACGCCGCGCGCTTCTGCGCCATCGCCTCCGGCTCGGCGCGCGCGAGCGTCATCAACTGCTCGACGACGTGCGACGTGCGCGCGACGCCCGCTTCGAGGTCGTCGATCGCCGCCTTCAGCTCGTCGGGCCGCGTCGCGCGCCGCGCGAGGTCGAGCTGCAGCTTGAGCGCCGCCAGCGGCGTGCGCAGCTCGTGCGCCGCGTCGGCGGTGAAGCGGCGCTGCGCCGTCAGCGCCTCGGAAAGACGCGCGAGCAGACCGTTGAGGCTCGTGCCGAGCGGCTTCAGCTCCTCGGGCAGGCTGCGATCGGGCAGCGGCGCCATCGCGTCGGGTCTCCGCTTCGCGACGGCGCGCGACATCACGTCGAGCGGCTCGAGGCCGCGCCCGACGCCCACCCAGATCAGCACGCCGAAGAAGGGGATCAGCGCGAGGAACGGGACGAGCGTGCGCAGCGCGGTCTGCGTCGCGATCGCGTCGCGCTCGTCCTGCGCCTGCGCCACCTGCAGCGCATGCGTGCCTTGCACGAGCGTATAGACGCGCCAATCGCGGCCATCGTGGCGCACGGTCGAGTACCCTTCGGTGGCCGGCACCGGCAGGCCCATCCCGGGCTGCGTCCAGTAGACGAGCACGCCGTCGCGGTCCCAGATCTGCGTGACGAGCTCGGTGATGCCGTTCGCGTGCGGCACGCGCGGCGCGTCGAAGCCCGGGCGCCGGCCGCGCAACAGGTCGTCGATGCGCGTCGAGTAGGCGAGCTGCTTCAACTGCAGGTCGAGAAGCTCGCCCGCCTCGCGCCGCGCGGCGAGGTACGTGACGCCGCTCGTCGCGAGCGCGATCGCGGCGAGCCCGGCGAGCAGCCAGACCAGCAAGGTCGCGCGGATCGAGTTCATGCCGGTTCGGGGTCAGACTCGAATCTCGGTCGCGTCGTGGTGCTCATTTCACCGAGATTCGAGTCTGACCCCGAATCGGGCCCTCCTTGCCCGGATCCCGGTTTACGCAAGGGCATACCCCACGCCGCGCAGCGTGCGGATCGTCTCGCTGCCGAGCTTCTTGCGCAGATTGTGCACGTGCACTTCGACGGCATTGCTCTCGACTTCCTCGCCCCAGCGATAGATGCGCTCCTCGAGCTGCGATTTCGAGAGCGCCGCCCCCGGCCGCTCGAGCAGCGCGGCGAGCAGCGCGAACTCGCGCGCCGACACGTCGACGGCCTGCCCGCGATGCGTCACGACGTGCGTCACCGTGTCGAGCGCCAGGTCGCCGTGGCGCAGCACGTTGTCCTCGCGGCCGATGTCGCGGCGCAGGAGCGCGCGCATGCGCGCCGTGAGCTCGTCGAGGCTGAACGGCTTCGTCAGGTAATCGTCCGCACCGGCGTCGAGGCCTTCGACGCGGTCCGCGATGGCGTCGCGCGCGGTCACGATCAACACGCGCACACGATTCCCGGCGCGACGCAGCTCGCGCAGCAGCTCGAGCCCGCTCTTGCGCGGCAAGCCGAGATCGAGCAGCACCATCGCGTACGCACCGTCGGCGAGCGCGAGCGCCGACCTCGCCGCCTCGCCATCGGCCACGCGGTCGACGGCGTAGCCCTCCTGCGCGAGCGCCTGCTGCAGCGTCTTGCCGATCATCGGGTCGTCTTCGACGAGCAGGACGCGCATCGACGTCATCCTCTTGGCATGGCCTGGCCATTCTAAGCGGGGCGCCTTAAGGCACGCTGAGCGCCGAGCGTGCGGTCCCCCGCGCCGGCATGCGCGCGACACCGCCCGGACGTGCGCGCTCGCCGCGGCCGCCTCGACCGGCCGAGTAGAATGACGCCATGCTTCCCAGTCTTCGCTCCGCCATCGCGGCACTGCTCGCATTGCCGTCGTTCGCCATCCCGGGTGCGCCGGTCGCCACCTTGGCCGCCGGTACATGGGCCTTCGCCGCGCCCGCAGCGGCTGCCGACTACACGCTCAAGGACCTGCGGATCCTGCATCCGTATGCGCGCCCGACGCCGCCCGGCGCGCGCTCGGGTGGCATCTATCTCGTCGTCGAGAACGTCGGGAAGGAAGCCGATCGCCTCGTCGGCGCGGCATCGCCCGCCGCGAAAATCGCCGAGATCCATTCGATGAGGATGGAAGGCAACGTGATGCGCATGCGTCCCATCGCCGCGCTCGACATTCCGCCGGGCGGCAAGGCGACGCTCGCCCCCGGCGGCTACCACGTGATGCTTTCCGATCTCCATGCGCCGCTCGTCGCGGGCACCACGGTCCCGTTGACGCTCGAGTTCGAGAAGGCCGGCACCATCGAGGTGAGGGCGGACGTCGAGGCCGCCGGCGCCGCTCATGCCGGCGGCAACGCACCGCACTGACATTGATGCGGCACCGCCGATCCCACCTGGTGGCGCGCGCGCGATGAGCCTCGCGGGCTCGGCCGGCCCGATGCCGCTCGACGTGCGCGGCATGACGCGCGCGTCGGGCGCGGCGCCGTCGCGAGCGATCGTCGCGTGGCTCCTGGCGTGCTGCGCGCTCGTCTTCGCGATGGTCGTCGTCGGCGGTGTCACGCGGCTCACGCACTCCGGACTCTCGATCACCGAGTGGCAGCCGATCGTCGGGACGCTGCCGCCGCTTTCCGCCGCCGACTGGAACGAGGCGTTCGCGAAGTACCAGGCGACGCCTGAGTTCCGCGCGGTGAACCACGCCATGACGCTCGCAGAGTTCAAGGGCATCTTCTGGTGGGAGTACTTCCACCGGTTGCTCGGTCGCGCGATCGGCGTCGCGTTCCTCGTGCCCTACCTCGTGTTCCTGCTCCGCGACCGGATTCCGCGCGGGTATGCGTGGCCGCTCGCCGGGATCTTCCTGCTGGGCGCACTGCAGGGCGCCGTCGGCTGGCTGATGGTGAAGAGCGGTCTCGTCGACGATCCGCGCGTGTCGCAGTTCCGCCTGACCGCGCACCTCGGGCTTGCGTTCGCGATCTTCGCGGCCATGCTGTTGACGGCGCTTTCGCTCGCCTTCCCGCGCGCCGAGCGCGCGGCGCTGTCGCATGCGCGCGGCCCGCGGCGCTTCGCGTTCGCCTTCGCGGCGCTCGTGTTCGCGATGGTGCTCTCCGGCGGCCTCGTCGCCGGCATTCGCGCGGGTTTCGCATACAACACGTTCCCGCTCATGCGCGGCCATGTCGTGCCGCCCGAGATCCTGATGCTGGAGCCCTGGTGGCGAAACTTCTTCTGGAACATGGCGACCGTGCAGTTCGACCATCGCGCGCTCGGATGGGTGATCGCGTCATCGGCGCCGCTCCTTTGGTGGCGCCTGCGTGGGCGGGATGTGCCGGGTCGTGCGCGCCTCGGCGGGACGGCGCTTCTCGCGATGGTCGCCGTTCAGCTCGCGCTCGGCATTGCGACCCTGGTCAACGTCGTGCCGCTGCCGCTCGCGGCCATGCATCAGGCCGGCGCGGTGATCCTGTTCGCGCTGGCGCTCAATGTCGCCCATGCATTGCGATGACGTGCCGGCGCTCGCGACGCATCCGCGCGCGATGACGATCGGCTCCCGACGAGGTGCAGACCATGGCTGAAATGCGCGCGCTGGACGAACCGCTCTCCGACACCGAGCTCGACGAGCTCGAGGCCTTCCTCGCGTCCGACCTCGTGCCGCAGGATTGCATGGACCTCGAGATGCTGGACGGCTTCCTGACGGCGATCGTCAGCGGCCCCGACAGCGTGCAGCCCTCCGAATGGCTGCCGCAGGTGTGGAGCGAGGGCGGACGCACGTCGAACCCGGCGTTCGCGAGCAGCGAGCAGGCGCAACGGATCATGGGGCTCGTGCTGCGTCACATGGTCGGCATCCAGCGCACGCTCGCCGAGTCGCCGACACGGTTCAAGCCGCTGCTGTACATGCCCGACGAGAAGACGCGCAACGACAAGACGCCGCCGGAGGCGTCGGCGTGGTGCGAAGGCTACATGGCGGGCGTCAAGCTGCGCGACGACGAATGGCAGCCGCTCTACGACGCGCCCGATGCCCGCGACTGGGTGTTTCCGATCGAGGCACTGGCCTTCGGCGACCAGGACCCGGAGTTCGCGGAATGGGTCGACGACAAGGACAAGCGCGCGAGCCTCGTCGACGAGTTGCCCGTGGCGTCGGTGCTGATCTATCGCTTCTGGCAGGAGCGGCGCAAGACCCGCGAGGCGCGCGGCGGCTCGCGGCGCGAGCACCACGAAGCCGCAGCGCGCAAGTCGCGGCAGCGCTTGCACTAGGAATCGCTCAAGACCGGCCGGATTTGCGCGCGCGCCCCGACGGGCGCGGCCGCTGATGCTTCGCCGTCGCTTGCGCGGCGGGTCCTCCGCGAGGCGGCGATGCCGCCGGGCACGGCGGGGTCTCGGCCCCGGCCGCGCTCACGCTGCGTTCTTGTACGACTCCCCCGCAAGGTCCGGCACGAAGCGCGCGTTCGGGTCGCTGTTCTCGATCCATTCGAGCAGCTCGTCGACGCAGGCGCTTTCGGACGACGCCGGCGACGCGACGTCGAGTTTCCCGCGACGCGGGGGTGGCGTCAGCCGCCCGTCGATGCATCGCTGCTTCCGAACATGGGCCATATCGTCTCCGAACATGAGCTTGGACTTCGCGCGCGGCGCGCGGGTTCAGTAGCGGTAAACGCGCCGGTTCACGATGCGCACCCGATCGCCGACCCGCAACTCGCCTTCGCCGACCTGGTCGAGCGCGACCGTTCCGCCCGAATCGAGCCGCACGATCACCCGATAACGGTCGGTGGCGTTCGCTCTTTCGACCTGGTGCCCGATGGCGCCGCCCGCGATCGCGCCGCCGATCGTCGCGGCCGTTTGTCCGCTGCCGCCGCCGAACTGGTGGCCGATGATGCCGCCGGCGATCCCGCCGATGATTGCGCCGAGCCCGATCGGCGCGCCGCCGCCGCCGCGATACATCTCGATCGATTCGACGACGCCGTACTCGGTGCGCTGCGTCACCACCGGGGCGGTGGAATACACCGGATACGGTTCCGGGTATGCGCAGCCGCCGAGCATCGCAACTCCGGCGAGCACGACGACACCAAGGGTTTTCGCTTTCATCCACCTCTCCCGTTTGACCGAACTGTAAGGGGTGCGCGCACGGCCGAAGCATCGGCCCGCACCCTATTCCCGCGTCGGACAGCGTCGGACAAGCGTTGATTCCAGGCGAAGATGTAAACGTTCGCTACGTTGCACCGCCGCTGCCCTTGCCGCAACGCGAATATTCGCCTTATGCGCCGAACAGGAACGAGTCGCGCGCGAGCGCGCCGTTCTCGAATCCGTCGACCACGCGCGTGACCGGCGCGCCGGCGCCCGCGGCGCCATAGGCGACGTAAAGCGGCAACCAATGCTCCTCGGTCGGGTGCGCGCGTGCGGCGCTTGGCGCCTGCTCGCGATAATCGAGAAGCGCTTGCGTGTCGTGCGCGGCGAGCGCAGCCTGAAGCCAGGCCGAGAAGGCCGCGGCATACGCGAGCGGCCCCGTCGAGCGGTGCGCCATCCAGTCGCGCAAGTTGTGCGTCGCGTGGCCGGACCCGACGATCAGCACGCCCTCGTCTCTCAGCGGCGCGAGCGCCTCGCCGAGCGCGAGATGATGGGCGGCGCCGCGCGCCGGCTGCACGGCGAGCTGCACGACGGGAACGTCGGCGTCGGGGTACATCCAGCGCAGCGGCACCCAGGCGCCGTGATCGAGGCCTCGGCACCCGTCGACCCCGGCGGTGATGCCGGCCTGCTTCAGGAGCGCCACCGCGCGCTCGGCGAGCGCCGGCGCGCCGGGCGCGGGATACTGGATCGCGTAGAGCGCTTTCGGAAAGCCGCCGAAGTCATGGATCGTGGCAGGCTTGGGATTGCCGGAGAGCATGGCGACCGACGTTTCCCAGTGCGCCGATGCGATCAGCACCGCCTTGGGCCGGGGGAGGCGGCGGCCGAGCGCGGCCCACGCGTCGCCGACCACACCGGGTGAGACGGCGTGCATCGGCGAGCCGTGCGACAGAAAGAGCGTGGGCAGTGCTTTCACGTCATGCCGCCTCGATGGCGCGCGGTGCCTGCGCGGCGGCACCGATGCGAACGTCGTCACGCGCGCCGTTGCCGAGAATCGCCGTGACGAGGGTCGCCAGCGTCAGGAACGCCGGATATTCCCATCCGCCATTCTGCGCCGTGAAGACCCACCCGTTGCCGAAATGCGCCCAGGTGGCGCCAAGCAGGATCGGGACGAGGAGCGCCGCGACGACGCGCGTGCCGATGCCCGCGACGAGCAACAGGCCGCCGACCAGCTCGGCGGCGAACGTCGCGTAGCCGAGCGCGCCGGGGAGGCCGAGGGATTCGAAGAATCGCGCCGTGCCGGGGAGCGTGAAGACGAAGTACTTGAGTGCCGCGTGGGCGACGAACATGACGCCGACGCCGGTGCGAAGCACGATGGCGGCGAGATCGATGCGACGGGGGGACGACATGGCGAGCTCCTTGGGTGGTGCGCCTCGTGGCGCGACGTCCGAATGGTGAAGCTTGCCGAGACCAAGATAAACACCGTCAGGATCGCCAGACTGTTTCGTAGAATGCAATAATCCAGGACCCATGGACCGCTTCCAGGCCATCACCGCATTTGCCGCCGTCGTGCAGGCGGGAAGCTTCGCGCGCGCGGCCGAGCGTCTCGACCTTTCGGTGTCTGCCGTGTCGCGACAGATCGCCGACCTTGAGGCGCACCTCGGCGCACGGCTCCTCAACCGGTCGACCCGCCGGTTGTCGCTGACCGAGAGCGGGCAGGCGTTCTACGAGCGTTGCGTGCAGCTTCTGGCCGACCTGACCGAAGCGGAGGAGGAGGTGGGCGCGTCGGCGATCGTACCGCGCGGGACGCTGAAGCTCACTGCATCGATCAGCTTCGGGGCGCGCTACCTCGCGGCGGCGATCGCGGATTTCCAGCGGAAGCACCCCGAGCTTCGCTTCGACATCGAGCTGTCCGACCGGGTCGTCGACCTCATCGACGAAGGCATCGATCTCGCCATCCGCATCGGCGAGATCGGCAGCCAGGCGCTGATCGGCCGGCGCATCGGCGTCGCGCAGATGATCTGCTGCGCGGCGCCGTCGTATCTGGCGCGGCACGCGACCCCGCGCGTTCCCGAAGACCTGGCCGCACACGCCTGCCTCACCTACGCGTACTCGTCGGGGGGGAACGTCTGGCGCTTTCTCGATGCGTCGCGCGCCGTGCACGAAGTGAAGGTGAGCGGACCCGTGCACGCGAACAACGGCGAGATGCTCTGCGCGCTGGCGCGCGCCGGCGTGGGCATTGGCCTCGAGCCCGACTTCATCGTCGCGGACGACGTGCGTGCCGGGCGGCTCGTTTCGCTCCTTCGGGGCTATGTGGCGCCGGCGATCAACATCCACGCAGCGTACCCGAGCCGTCGCCATTTGTCGGCGAAGGTCCGCGTGTTCATCGACTTCCTCGCCGGGCGCTTCGCGCGCGAACCCGCCTGGCAATTACCACCAACGCCGGACATCGCGTCCCGGGCGGCCGCGCCGCGCACGCGCGAGCGCAAGAGATGACGCGCGCGGCGGTATGCGCGGCTCGATGCCGGCGAGATCGGCCGGGGTGTGGATCGTCTTCTCGTATCAGGGAAGCTGGATCTTGCCGCCGCCCCCGAGCGGGCCCCCCGGACCGAGCGTCGCGCCGGCCGGCGGCAGCACGATCGACGAAGATGCCTGGCGGCGCAGCTCCTGGAGCTCGCGCATTGCACGCTCGATGCCGGCCTTGGTGGCGTCGCCGTATTTCGCGACCGCATCGGCGAGGCTCGTCGCCTCGATGTCGAAGCTGACCGGCAGCGGGCCGACATTGGTCATGAGCTGGGCCTCGCCTTGGTAGACGTTGCGCCGCGCGGGATCGGGCGTGCCGTCTACCCTGACGGGGACGAGCACGCGCAGCGTTCCGATCTTGCGGTCGGTGTAGATCTCTTCGCGGTAGAGCGAGGTCGCGTCCATGTCGGCGTCCGCCATGCGGGCACCCGGTTCGTTGGCCATGGGAATGTTCCTTCCTGATCGTTTCCGATCGTTGAAGCGTAATGGAATCCGTCGCGGCGTGCGAGCGGCAATTTGTGCCGTGGCGCTTCGGTAAAGCTTGCGCCCGTACCCGGCGCGTGGTTCGGTAAGCGATTGAATCGAGAGTGGATTCCGCATGGTACGCCGCTTGCGCCAACGGTCGGGAAGCGCCCACCGCTCCCGACGAACGCAAACCCGCAAGCGCATCCGCTCATGCCGCAACTTCGCGCCCCAGCACGCCGTGCGCCGGCACCGCCGCCTCCGCGCATTGCCGGCGTCGCGATCACCAATGCCGATCGCGCGATCGTCGAGGCGCCCGGGCATACGAAGCTCGACGTCGTCCGCTACCACGAACGGCTCGGGGCGTGGCTGATGCGCGAAGTGGCGCCGCGCCCGATCGCGCTCGTGAAGTGCATGGAAGGCCGCTTCGACGACTGTTTCTTCCAGAAGCACTCGCGCGGCGGCGACGAGCACCCGCAGCCGTTCATGCGGCTCGCCGACGTGCAGGACATCGTGCGCGCGGTGCAGAACGGCACCTACGAATTCCACACGTGGGGCGCGAGCTTTCCGCGGCTCGAGCGGCCGGATCGCATCACGTTGGACCTCGATCCCGATGCGGCGTTGCCGTGGACGGCGCTGCGCGAGGCGGCCGAGCGCGTGCGCCGCCGGCTCGAGGAGCTCGCGCTGCGTTTCTTCGTCAAGACGACCGGCGGCAAGGGTTTGCACTTCGTGCTGCCGATCACCCGCCGCCACACGTGGCTCGAGGTCCACGATTTCGCGCGCGCGCTCGCCGAGCGCATCGTGCGCGATGCCCCGAATCTCTTCACGGCGAAGGCCGCCAGGGACGCGCGCGCGGATCGGGTGTACGTCGACTACCAGCGCAATGCCGAGGGCGCGACGGCGGTCGCGGCCTATTCACTGCGCGCGCGGCCGGGATTGCCCGTCTCGATGCCGATCGCATGGGACCAGCTCGACGACGACGTGCGCGGCGCTCGCTTCAACATCGACAACGCCGCGCAGGTGGTCGCGCAGCGTTCCGGTGATCCGTGGGGCGGGTACGACGCCTCGCGCCAGACGCTGACCGCGTCGATGCGTCGCGCGCTCGCGGCGAGCGAATAGCCGACCAACCTCTGCATGCGCACCAGCCGGTCGCGCGTCGCGCAACCGGCCTTCGCGCTCATTCGCCGTAGTCGAAGTCGACCGTTTCGCGCGGATCGGCCGCGTGCGGATGGCCGAAGCTGATGCGCCCGCGCCCGCGCAGCACGATTTCCTCACGGCGCAGCGGGATCTCGGGTTCGCCGTTTTGCGCCAGGAACGTTCCGTTCGAGCTGTGATCGACGAGCACGAAGCGATCGCGCCGCCGCTCGATGCGCGCATGCAGGCGGGAGGCCAGGCGGTCGGCGATCACGACGTCGTTTTGCGCATCGCGGCCGAGCGTAAGCGTCGGGCGGCGCTGGTCGAGCGCGATCTCCTGCGTGCCGTGGCGCACGCGAAGCCGCGCGGGCGGCACGATGAGGCGCGTCGAGAGCGTCGTCAGATCGTCGAGCGAGTCCTCCCACAGGAGCTCGCACACGCGCATGTCGAGGAGCTTGCCCTTCATCGTGACGGTCGCGACCTCGCGCGTGCGTGCGCGCAGCCACGGCGAGAGCAGCGACGCCGTCGACGCCGACGTGATCACCTGCGCGGCGTGCGCGACGCCCGCGAGCCGCGCGGCGACATTGACCGAATCGCCGAAGACGTCGCCGCCGGTCTCGAGCGCGGCTCCGAAATGGAAGCCGGCGCTGATCGCGAGCCGCTGCCCCTCCTCGGCGGGCTCCCCGGCGATGCGCGCCTGCATGGTGGCGGCCGCCTGCGCAGCGTGGTCGGGATGCGCGAAGACCGCCATCACCTCGTCGCCGATCGTCTTGATCACGCGTCCGGCGTGGCCGTCGCAGGCCTCGCGCATCAGGGCGATGCAGCGCCCCACCGTCGCGAACGCCCGCTCGTCGCCGAGCGTCTCGTACAGCCGCGTGCTGCCGCTCACGTCGGCGAAGAGCACGGCGAGTTCGGACGAGGCGGATGTCATCGGG
>JBLMWW010000199.1:0-17967 GCA_050257435.1 Rudaea sp. | reverse complement strand
GGCGTCCTGAACGCTGCCATCGATTCCATTCGCGCGCATCTCGACCGCGGCGCGCCGTGGGACGCATGCGACGCTTTTCGTGAGGCGAGCACTGCGCATCCGGACGATGCCCGGCTGCTCTACTGGGGCGCGCTCGCCCACGCGCGGGCCGGCGCCACGCAGACGGCGCACGCATTGCTCGACCATGCCGAGCGCCGCGCCACGCAGACGGACCTGGTCGCCGACATCCGGAGCCTGCGCGGGCGGCTTTTCAAGGACGCCTATTACCGCGCGGCCGAGCGCGACGACGCGAGGGCGATGCTCGATCGCGCCTGCGACCAGTACCGGCAGGCGTACGCGCGAACCAACGATGCCTACCCGGGGATCAACGCGGCCTCGCTGTCGATGCTGCTCGGCGCGCGCGACGAGGCGACGCGGATGGCGCGCGAGGTGCTCGCGCGACTCGCCTCGCGCGGCGAGGGGAGCGCGTGGGATCTCGCGACGCGCGGCGAGGCGGAGCTTCTCCTCGGCGAGCACGATGCGGCATCCCGCAGCTATGCCGCCGCGTACCGGGCAGCGTCCGGCAATGCGGGAATGATCGCGTCCATGCGGCGGCAGCTCGTGCTCCTCGAGCGCGCCCTTCCCGCTGCCGGTGCAATGCACTCGCAACTTCCTGCGGTGGACGTCGTCGCCTTCGCCGGCCACATGGTGGACGCGCCCGGCCGCGCGCAGCCGCGCTTTCCCGATGCGATCGTCGCCGCGGTGGCGGCCGCGATCGACGCAGAGGTGGCGGCGCTACGCGACCCGATCGTCTTCACGTCGGCCGCCTGCGGCGCCGATCTCCTCTTCATCGAGGCCGCGCAGGCGCGCGGGGCGGAAGTCAACGTCGTGCTGCCTTTCGACCGCGACGATTTCGTGCGCGCGAGCGTCGCGGTCGGAGGCGAGGCGTGGATTGGGCGCTTCGACGCGGCGCTCGCGCGCGCCTCGCGCGTGATCATGGCCACGACCGAAGCGTATCTGGGCGACGAGGTGCTGTTCGAGCACGCGGCGCGCCTCGTCGAGGGCCTGGCAATGCTGCGGGCCCAGCAGCTCGAGACGACGCCAACGCTGCTGTGCCTGCTCGACGCAGGCGAGACGAGGCGCGTTGGCGGCACGCAAGCCTCCGTCGAGCGCTGGCAGCGTACGGTCGGGAGTCAACGCGTGATCGACCTTGGCGCGCTGCGCCGACACGCGGCAGGGGAGCCACCGCGCGCGCGCGACGGGGATGCGATCGCCGCACGGCGAAGCGAGCGGCACGCGCAGGCGGTTGCGGCAGGACGAGGCGACGCACCGTCGTCGGCCGTCCATTGCGAAGCGCGCGGGGCGCGGACGCTGCGCACCATGCTGTTCGCGGATTTCGCGGGCTACAGCAAATTGCACGACGCCGTGGCGCCGCTCTTTCAGGAGCGCTTCCTCGATATCGGCGCGCGACTCATCGCCTCGTTCGCCGCACCACCGCAGGAGGCAAAGACCTGGGGCGACGCGCTCTATGCGGTGTTCGTCGAGCCGCAGGACGGCGCCGAGTTCGCGCTGCAGTTCCTCGCGCGCATGCAGGGCGTCGACTGGGCAGCTGCCGGATTGCCGGACACCGGGCGCGTGCGCATCGCGCTTCACGCGGGGCCGGTGTTCTGCGGTTTCGACCCGATCGTGCAGCGTCCAAGCCATTTCGGGGCGAGCGTCACGCGGGCGGCGCGCATCGAGCCCGTCACGCCGCCGGGGATGATCTACGCGAGCGAGGCTTTCGCCGCGACGCTGGCGTCCACCGGCACGCGCGACTACGCACTCGAATACGTCGGCAGCCTGCAGCTCGCCAAGGGCTACGGGGAATCTCGTCTCTACCGGCTCGAGCGGCGTTAGATGCGCACGCTCGACCTTTCGCGCACGTTCCGCGCGCTTCGTCACCGCAATTACCGCCTGTTCTTCGCCGGCCAGGGGCTCTCGCTGATGGGCACGTGGCTGCAGCAGGTGGCGATGGGCTGGCTCACCTACCGGCTCACGAATTCGGCGTGGCTGCTCGGGGTCGTCGCTTTCTCCGCGAATGTCGGAATCCTGCTCTTCAGCAACGTCGCGGGCGTGGTCGCCGACCGCATCGACCGGCGCCGCGGCCTGTTGACGACGCAATCGCTCATGCTGCTGCAGGCGCTCGTGCTCGCGGCGCTCGTCGCGCTGGGGTGGATCCAGACGTGGCACCTCATCGTCCTCGCGCTGTGGCTCGGTACGTGCTCGGCGTTCGACCTGCCGCTGCGCCAGTCGATGTACGTCCATTTCATCGCCGATCGCGGAGACCTCGCCAATGCGATCGCGCTGAACTCGATGCTCGTCAACACCGCGCGCGTGATCGGCCCCGCGATCGCCGGGCTGCTGCTCGCCGTGACGAGCGAGGCGGTCTGCTTCGCATTGAACGCGCTGTCGTTCGTCGCGGTGATCATTGCGATCGCGAGAATGCACTGGCCGGCGGACCTGCGGCCGCACGCGGCGACCGGCTGGTGGGCAAGCTGGATCGAGGGTGTGCGCTACGTCCGGGGCCTCAAGGCCGCTCGCGCGCTGTTGGTACTCGTCGCGTCGCTCGCCTGGACGATCTCGCCCTATACGTCGCTCATGCCGGTCTATGCGCGCGACATCTACGGCGGCGGGCCGCACACGCTCGGTTATCTGCTGTCGGCGGCCGGCTTCGGTGCCCTCGTTTCCACCGCGTATCTCGCGAGCCGCGCGACGGTACGCGGCCTCGGGCGCGTCATCATGCTGGCGACGGCGACGAGCGGCGCCGCGCTCGCGGCGTTCGCGTACATGCGCATCTATCCGCTCGCGCTGCTGCTGATGGTGCTCGTGGGCGGCGGCACGATCCTCGCTGCCGCATCCGCCAATACGATCCTGCAGACGATCGTCGAGGATCGGCTGCGCGGCCGCGTGGCGTCGTTCTACACGCTGGCGTTCCTCGGTGTCGCGCCGATCGGCAATCTCGTGGCGGGCGCGATCGCCGGCGCGATCGGCACGCCGTTCACCTTCGCGCTGAACGGCCTGCTCGCGGTTGCGGCCGCACTCTGGTATCGCAGCCGGCTGCCGATGGTGCGCGAGGTCCTGCGGCCCATCTACGAATCGCTCGGCATTCCGCGACGCAGGCGCTGACCGCGCCCGCTATCTTCGCTCGATCCTCGGATCGAGTGCGTCGCGCAGCCCGTCGCCGAGCAGGTTGAACGCCAGGACCGTCAGGAAGATCGCCATCGCGGGGAAGATCGCCTCGTGCGGCGCGACGAGCATGTCGGAGCGTGCGGCGTCGAGCATCGCGCCCCATTCGGGCGTGGGCGGTTGCGCCCCCATGCCGAGGAACGACAAGCTCGCCGCGGTGATGATCGAGGTGCCGATCCGCAGCGAGAAGTACACGACGACCGCGGAGATCGTCCCGGGGAAGATGTGCCGGAACACGATCGTCGCGTCGGACGCGCCCAGGCTGCGTGCCGCTTCGACGTACGTGAGATGCTTCAGCGCGAGCGTGTTGCCGCGCACGAGGCGGGCGAACGTGGGTACGCTGAAGACGGCGACCGCCGCGATGACGTTCGCCATGCCGCCGCCGAGAATCGCGACGATGCCGATGGCGAGCAGGATGCCCGGGAACGCGAACAGCACGTCGCAGAGGCGCATGATGATGCGGTCCCACCAGCCTTCCTTGTAGCCGGCAAGGAGACCGAGCAGCGTGCCGACGATGGCGCCGGCCGCGACGGAGACGAAACCGGCGGCGAGCGAGATGCGCGCGCCCATCAGGATGCGGCTGAAGATGTCGCGCCCGAGCGCGTCGACGCCGAACCAGTGCGCAAGCGACGGCGGGGCGTTGAGCGCGTCGTAATCGAAGTAGCTCTCCGCGTCGAACGGCACGATCCACGGCGCCGCGATCGCGACGACGACGAGCACGGCGACGAACCCGCCTGCGGCGAGCGCGATCTTCTGCCGCCGGAACTTGCGCCAGAACTCCGACCACGGAGTGCGCACGCGCGTGTCCGCCCGGGCCGGCGGCGTCGGAACCGTGCCGCTTATCGGCGAGGCCGGGCTCCGGGTCATCGATACCGAATGGTCGGATTGATGAACCCGTACAGCACGTCGACGACCAGGTTGATCAGGATGAACTCGAGCGAGAACAGCAGCACGAGCGCCTGGATCACCGGATAGTCGCGCATGTCGACGGCGTCGACGAGGAGCCGCCCGAGCCCCGGCCAGTTGAAGACCTTCTCGACGACGATCGAGCCGCCGAGCAGGAAGCCGAATTGCAGCCCCATCATCGTCACGACGGGGATGAGCGCGTTGCGCATGCCATGCTTGACCACGACGCGCATCTCGTCGAGGCCCTTCGCGCGCGCGGTGCGGATGAAGTCCTCGCCAAGAATGTCGACGAAGGACGAGCGCGTGAAGCGCGCCATGATCGCCGCGACGGCGGCGCCGAGCGTGAGCGACGGCAGGACGTAGTGCCGCCAGGTATCGTCGCCGACGGTCGGAAGCCAGTTGAGCTCGACGGCGAACACCTGCATCAGCACCATGCCGAGCGCGAACGCGGGGAAGGAGATGCCGGAGACGGCGAGCGTCATGCCGAGCCGGTCGGGCCACCGATTGCGCCACACGGCCGATGCGATGCCGATCGCCATGCCGAACACGACCGACCACGCCATGCTCCACACGGTGAGCCAGAAGGTGGGCAGGAAGCGCTCGCCGATCTCGGTGGCAACCGGCCGCTTGGTGCGAAGCGAGCGGCCAAAATCCCAGTGCAGCACGCCGTTCACGAAGCGAACGAACTGGCGCGGCAGGGGCTGGTCGAGGCCGAGGTCCTTGCGCACGAGTTCGACCGTCTCCGGCGTCGCGTCCTGTCCCGCCGCGAGGCGCGCAGGATCACCAGGAAGCAGGTGGACGAACAGGAAGACGACGAAGCCGACGAGGAGCAGCGTCGGCAGCACGCCGAGCAGCCGCTTCGCGAGGTAGGCCGTCATCGCTCCACTCTAGCAAAAGGCCGCGGCACATGACGCTGCGGGGTCAGCGTGATCCCCGGTGGCAGCGCTTGTAAACCCTCCGATTGCGATTTGACCATTTAATTTGACCATGTTAGCCTCGACCGAATGGACACCATGCCGATCTCGAAATTCAAGGCCACCTGCCTCGCGGTGATGCAGCGGGTAAAGCGCACGGGGCGCCCTATCTTGATCACCCGATTCGGCAAGCCGGTCGCGGAAGTCGTTCCGCCTTCATCACATCCCGTCGATGGAAGCTGGCTCGGCTCCATGAGGGGTCGCGGGACGATCGTCGGCGATATCGTGGGGCCGCTGAGCGATCCGTCGGACTGGGCCGCTTTGCGCCGTTGAAACTGCTGCTCGATACGCACGTATGGGCGTGGGGCCTGCTGGAGCCGAGCAGGCTCGCGCACCGCGTGCGCGCGGAACTCGCGCGATCGAAGAATGAGCTCTGGCTTTCGCCGATCGGTATCTGGGAAGTCTTGATTGCGGCCGAACGCGGCCGATTGCGACTCGGCGACGATCCGCGTCAGTGGGTGGCGGAAGCGCTGAGCCGGACACCCGCGCAGGAAGCGCCACTCAATGTCGAGATCGCCATTCGCAGTCGACAAATCATGGCGGCCCATGCCGATCCCGCCGATCGCTTTCTGGTCGCGACGGCCTTGGTTAACGGCCTCACGCTCGTCACCGCAGACGACGTGCTGATCGAGGCCCGCTATTGCCCGATTCTGGCGAGCCGGTAGCCGCGGCGGTTACCGAGTGATCACTTCAAGTCGATCTCGCTGAACTCGAACGACGCGTCCGGCATCACGTAAACGCCCGACAGCTTCTTGTTGTGCGCGGACAGGAGCTGCTCGGTGACGAGCGGCGCCCACGGCGCGTCGTTCCAGATCGTTTGCTGCGCGTCGCGATAGAGTTTCGCCTTCTGCGCCTTGTCGGTCGTGGCGAGCGCGCCCTTGATGTCCGCGTCGACCTTGTCGCTCTTGTAGTACGCCGTATTGAATAGCTTCGGCGGCCACGAATCACCGAAGAGCAGCGGGCGCAACGCCCAGTCGGCCTCGCCCGTCGACGACGACCAGCCAACGTAATACAGGCGCACGGGCGCCGTCTTCGGGTCCGGCCAGCTCTCGACCTTTTCGACGCGTTGTCCCGTCTCGAGCAGCGTGATCTTCGTCTTGACGCCGATCTGCGCGAGCTGCTGCTGCAGGAACTGCGAGACCTTCTGCGCCGTGCTGTGGTTGTACGCCGACCAGAGCTCCGTCTCGAAGCCGTTCGGGTAACCGGCCTCGGCCATGAGCTTCTTCGCCCTAGCGAGATCGTAGGGCCACGGACCGAGCCTGACGCTGTACTCGACCGCGTCCGGCACCACGCCGTCGGCCGGCACCGCGTAGCCGTTGAACGCGACCTTCGCGAGCGCCTGCTTGTTGATCGCATACGCGATCGCCTGGCGCACCTTCGGGTTGTCGAAGGGCTTCTGCTGCACGTTCATCGACAGGTAGCGCAGCACGATCGACGGGGCTGCGACGAGCTCCAGGTTGGGCTTCGACTTCAGCACGTCGGAGAGCTCGTAGGGCACCGGGAACGTGAAATGCGCCTCGCCCGTCTGCATGAGCGCTGCGCGCGAGTTGTTGTCGACGACCGGCTTCCAGGTGATCGTGTCGACCTTCGGGTAGCCCTTGCGCCAGTAGCTCTCGTTCTTCGCGACCTTGAGGTAGTCGGTCGACTTCCATTCGACGAACTTGAACGGGCCGGTGCCGACCGGATGGAACGCGATGTCCTTGCTGCCCCATTGCTTCAGCGCGGCCGGGCTGATCATCACGCCGGACGGATGCGCGAGGTCGTTGATGAACGCCGAGAACGGCTCCTTCAGCGTGATGCGCACCGTGTAGGGATCGACGACCTCGGTCTTGGCGATGACGCTGTAGAGGCCGTAGCGCTTGAGCTTGTTGTCGGGATTCGTGACGCGGTCGAAGTTCACCTTGACCGCGTCGGCGTTGAAGTCGGTGCCGTCGTGGAACTTCACGCCGTGCCGCAGCTTGATCGTGTACGTGAGGCCCTCCTTGCTCGCCTCGTAGCTCTCGGCGAGCACCGGCTTGAGCTTCATGTTGCGGTCGAAGCCGAAGAGGCCCTCGTAGAACGACTTCGCCATCGCCTGCGACAGCGTGTCGTTCGCATCGTACGGGTCGGTGGTCGTGAACGTCGAGGCGACGGCGAACACGACGTCCTTGGCGCCGTAGGCCGGCGCCGCGATGCCGAGCGCAAGCGCAACCGACAGCGCGACGAGCATGCGATAAGCGGATTTCATCGGGGACTCCTTGGCGTTGGACCGTCAATAGGGGCCGCCCACGCGGTGCGTGGCGACGAAATGCCCCGGGGCGACCTCCATGAGCGGCGCCACCTCGGGCTCGTCGCCGACGTCGCGGATCGGGCTCGGGATCTCCTCGGATGATAACGCCCTGACCCGGCGCCGCCGCGCCGGATCGGCGACCGGCACGGCTGCCATGAGCTTGCGCGTGTACGGATGCTGCGGATGCTCGAACACGCTGCGCCGCGGGCCGATCTCGACGATCTGCCCGAGGTACATGACCGCCACGCGATGGCTCACGCGCTCGACGACGGCCATGTCGTGGGAAATGAAAATGTACGCGATGCCGAGCTCGGCCTGCAGCTCGAGCAGGAGGTCGACGATCTGCGCCTGGATCGACACGTCGAGCGCGGACACCGCCTCGTCGGCGACGATGATCCGGGGATTGAGCGCGAGCGCGCGCGCGAGCGCGATCCGCTGCCGCTGGCCGCCCGAGAATTCGTGGGGATAGCGGCGGGCGTGCTCGCGTGCCAGCCCGACGTGCTCGAGCAGCCATGCGACGCGCTCTTCCGCCTCGCGCCCTTTGGCGACGCCGTGCACGTACAGCGGCTCAGCGACCGAGAAGCCCACGGTGAGCCGAGGATCGAGCGAGGCGAACGGATCCTGGAAGATCATCTGGATATCCCGGCGCACCCGGCGCAACGCGTCATCGGGCAGCTTCGCGATGTCGCGGCCCTCGAATTCGATGCTGCCGCCCGCGATGTCGACCAGACGCAGCAGCGAGCGACCGGTCGTCGACTTGCCGCACCCCGATTCGCCGACGAGCGCGAGCGTCTCGCCGCCGGCGAGGTCGAAGCTCACGTTCTCGACCGCGTGGACGCGGCGGCGCACCCGCCCGAAGAAGCCCGACCTGACGTCGAAACGGGTCGTGAGCCGGCGCACCGAAAGCAGGGGGCGGACGTCATGCGCACGCGCGGCGCCCGACGTCGCGGTTCCGGCCTGGTAGGCGCCCGGGCGCCGCGCAAACGTCCTCGGGCCGTCCGAGCCGCGCATTGCGCCGAGCCTCGGCACGGCAGCGAGCAGCGCGCGCGTGTAGGGGTTTGCAGGCGAGGCGAAGATCGTCTCCGCGGCGCCTTCCTCGACCTTTTCGCCCTGGTACATCACCACCACGCGATCGGCGACCTCGGCCACCACGCCCATGTCGTGAGTGATGAACATCACGGACATGTGCATCTCGTCCTGCAGGAGCCTGATCAGCGTCAGGATCTGCGCCTGGATCGTGACGTCGAGCGCGGTCGTCGGCTCGTCCGCGATCAACAGAGCAGGCCGGCACGACAGCGCCATTGCGATCATCGCGCGCTGGCGCATGCCGCCCGAGAGCTGGTGCGGATAGCGATCGAGCATTGAGCGCGCTTCGGGAATGCGCACCTGCTCCAGCATGCGCAGGGCTTCGGCGCGCGCGGCGCGGGCATCCTTGCTCTGATGGAGCCGGATCGATTCCGCAATCTGCTCGCCCACCGGGAATACCGGATTGAGCGACGTCATCGGCTCCTGGAAGATCATCGCGATCTCGGCGCCGCGGATCGCACGCAACGTCGCCGAGTCGGCTTGCGCAAGATCGACGCTCGCGCCGCCGGGCCGCGCGAAGCGGATCGCGCCCTCGACGATGCGACCGCCGCCGTGCTCGACGAGACGCATGATCGACAGTGCGGTCACCGACTTGCCCGAACCCGATTCGCCCACGACGGCGACCGTTTCGCCGCGGCCGATGGAGAAGGAGAGGTTGCGAACGGCCGTGGCGACGCGGTCGGGGGTCGCGAATCCGACGGCGAGGCCGTCGACGGAGAGTACGGAAGCGTTGCCGGCGTCAGTCATCGTCGCGTGCCCGCATGGCGATGCGTTCCAGCGATTCTCCGATCACCCGAGCCTCGTCGTTGCCGAGATGCCGTCCGAACAGCCGATCAATTTCCCGGCGATAGGCGGGCCACATCCTGCCGCGCAGCGCGCGTCCCGCATCGGTAATCGCGCAATAGTAGCCGCGCCGGTCGCCGGCGCACGGCTCACGACGGATCAGGCCGCCATCCTCGAGACGATCGGCCAGGCGCGACAGGTTGCTGCGCGACACGACCACACGCTCGGCGAGCTCGTTCATTCGCAGCCTGCCCTCGGGCACCGTCTCGAGCGCCCAGAGGACGTCGTACCACGCGAGCGGCGGAAGGCCGGCTCGCTGCAACGCAGTCTCCACCCGCTCGGTCAGGCGGGCGTGGGCCTTGAGAAAAACCGCCCATGCGTGGCGGCGGAGGGAAACGGCGGTCTCGGACATGGTCGGCCATAGGTGGAGGGCATCCGTCGACGGATTTTGCCGAGAGGTAGTTGCAAATGCAACCAGTGGCGGTATATAGTTGCAACTGCAACTATATACGTTGCCGCCCCGTGCCATTTCGGTCGGGGGAAACCTCTTCAAGGAGACGACGATGACGAAGGAAATCAGCCTGGAACAACTGGAGCTCCGCTTGCAGTCGGGGACGCCGCCCGTCCTGCTCGAAGCGCTTCCGGCGAAGTACTACGATGACTGGCACCTTCCCGGCGCCCGGCACATGCCCCACGACGAGGTGCGCCAACGCGCTGCGTCCACCGTGCCCGACAGAAGTACCCCGATCATCGTCTATTGCGCGAGCGACGCCTGCCGCAATTCGCACGTCGCTGCGAGCCAGCTCGTGCAACTCGGTTACGCCGATGTCTCGGTATTCTCGGGCGGCAAGAAGGCCTGGAGCGAGGCCGGCCTTGCCGTGGAGCGGGAGATTACGCAGGCGACATGACTGGTCGCCGGCTGCCGGGACGTTCCTTCCGCCCGGCGGCCGGTCCCGTCAGTCGGAGTGTCGCGAATGCGACGATGAGGCGATCGACGGAGAGGACGTCTCCGACGCAGCTGCGTGGCGAGACAGCCGCGCCGTGGCGATCGATTCCGAAGCGCGTCTGAGATCGATTACCGAGGATGGCGCTATAACCGAGCGCCGCCGGGCCGACGTCACCCGGATCGACGTGGTACCAGATCTCAGTGTGCCGCGCGTGCTCGAGACAGCTCGCTGCGAGCGTCGACTTGCCGGTCCCGGGCGGGCCGGACATCAGACGATCGGCGCATCGACGGAGGCGATGCGCACGTAACGCCGTGCCCTGGCGACGACGCCGAACAGGCGGGGCCGCGTAGTCTTCGGACTTCCCGTCGTCGATGTCTTGGCCAACCGTGGCTCCCTGTTCAACATCGCCCGGACCCCGACGACGATCCTACTGCCGCTTACGCGCTCTCGGTTTGTGGCCTCTTGCGCCTTTGCAACAACACCGGAACCGGTCTCGTCCTCCGCGCCGCGTGGATATGCGCGTGCGAATGATTCTCGTGGGCCGTCGGATGGGCACCATTCGGCCGCTTCACGATCGGTTGATCGGGATTCTTCGCGTAGGCCGCTTCGCGCTCGGCACGCCGGAGGTCGCCATAGCTCGTCTCCTCGCCACGTTCGCGCAATCCCGCCCGTTGCTCCCGACGCGCCTCGCCATTCGTGCGCGCGGGCTGCCGCGTCCGAGCCGGCCGTTCCTCGTGTGCCGGAGCACGGCGTGAGGAACGCTCGCGGGTCGAGGCGGCCGCGGCAACGTCGAAGCCCTCGGCGGTCGAGACGGCGACTTTCTTCTTCAACAAGCGCTCGATCTCGGCGAGGTACTTCTCTTCCTCGGGCGCGACGAGCGAAATCGCCTCGCCGCTCGCGCCCGCGCGGCCGGTGCGGCCGATGCGATGGATGTAATCCTCGGGTACGTGCGGCAGCTCGTAGTTGACAACCAGCGGCATATCGTCGATGTCGAGGCCGCGCGCGGCGACGTCGGTCGCCACCAGCACCTGCAGCTTGCCTTCCTTGAACTTCGCGAGCGCCTCGAGCCGCGCGCCCTGCGTCTTGTCCCCGTGGATCGCCGACGTCGCGAGCCCGTCGCGCTCGAGCTGGCGCGCGAGCCGCGACGCGCCGTGCTTCGTGCGCACGAAGCACAGCACCTGCCAGACATTGCGCGATTTCACGAGATGCTCGAGCAACGCGCGCTTCGCCTCCTGCGGCACCTTGTACGCGCTCTGCGATACGGTCTCGGCGGCCGTGTTGCGCCGGGCGACCTCGATCAGCCTCGGCTTGTTCAGCAGCTCGTCGGCGAGCTTCTTGATCTCGTTGCTGAACGTGGCGGAGAAGAGGAGATTCTGCCGCTTCGCGGGCAGCAGCGCCATGATGCGCTTGATGTCGGGAATGAACCCCATGTCGAGCATGCGGTCCGCTTCGTCGAGCACCAGGATCTCGACCTGGCCCAGATTCACGCTCTTCTGCTCGACGTGATCGAGCAGCCGGCCCGGTGTCGCCACGAGGATCTCGACGCCGGCGCGCACGATCGCCAGCTGCTGGCGGATGTCGACGCCGCCGAACACGCATGTCGAGCGCAGGTTCGTGTACTTGCCGTATTCCTTGACCTGTTCCTCGACCTGGATCGCGAGCTCCCGCGTGGGCGCCACGATCAGCGCGCGCACCGGATGCCGCGCGGGCGACGGACTGGCATTCGCATGCGGAGTGAGCTTGTGGAGGATCGGCAGGCCAAATCCGGCGGTCTTGCCCGTCCCGGTCTGCGCGCCGCCCATGATGTCGTGGCCGGCAAGGATTTCGGGGATCGCCTGCGCCTGGATCGGGGTCGGCGTGGTGTAACCGGACTCGGTCACGGCCCGCAAGATCTCGGGTCGCAAACCGAGCTCGTCAAAGCTCGTTGCGTGCATTCATGCTCCTGGTACGCGGCCTACCGCCTCGCGGTTTCCGGTCCAGGCAGCGGCTGTGGCGTTGGCTTGGATCGCCGGCGGCGTCTTCGCGCGACGGCGGGATGGGCGGTGACCGGAACGGCCGCCCGAGGGCGCATTGTAGCGTAAGCGCCGGATTTTTCAAAATTTTCCCCACCGGACGGCCGGTTGGGCGACTATAATCGAATGTTTTGCCGGCCCGACGCGAGCCGGTGTCGGGGGTGCAATTATCGGTCGCGCTGGCCGAGAATGATCCTCCTGCACCGGCTCCGATCGCCGGCGGCCGCTGCCGCTCCCATGCCCGCCGTCCGCAACGACCTTCGCAACATCGCGATCATCGCCCACGTCGACCACGGAAAGACGACGCTCGTCGACAAGCTGCTCGTGCAGGCGGGCACGTTCGCCGCGCACCAGCAGATCGGCGAGCGGATGATGGACAGCAACGACCTCGAGCGCGAGCGCGGGATCACGATCTTCGCCAAGAACTGCGCGATTCGCTATCGCGACACGCACATCAACATCGTCGACACGCCGGGCCACGCCGACTTCGGCGGCGAGGTCGAGCGCGTGCTCGGCATGGTCGACGGCGTGTTGTTGCTGGTCGACGCGGTCGAGGGTCCGATGCCGCAGACGCGGTTCGTGACGCTCAAGGCGCTCGCGCAGGGATTGCGGCCGATCGTCGTGGTGAACAAGGTCGACCGGCCGGGCGCGCGGCCGGAATGGGTCGTGAACCAGACGTTCGAGCTCTTCGACCGGCTCGGCGCGAGCGACGCGCAGCTCGACTTCCCCGTCGTCTACGCCTCCGCGCTGCAGGGCTTCGCGACGCTCGACGTGGACGCCGCCAAGTCGGGCGCGCCGCGCGGCGACCTGCGTCCGCTGTTCGAGACGATCCTCGCGCACGTTCCCGCGCCCGAAGGCGACGTCGACGCGCCGCTGCAATTCCAGGTGAGCGCGCTCGACTACTCGAGCTACGTCGGCCGGCTCGGCATCGGGCGCATCCGCCGCGGCACGCTCGCGGCCGGTCAGGAAGTCGCGATCCTCGATCGTGCGCCCGCGGACGGCGAAGCTCCGCCGCGCGGGCGCGTCGGGCAGGTGTTCATCTTCGAGGGGTTGAACCGCGTCCCGGTCGCGCGGGCCGCGGCCGGCGACATCGTGCTCGTCACCGGTCTCGACGATCTGACGATCGGCACGACGCTCGCCGCGACGGACCACGCGGAAGCCTTGCCTCCGATCGCCGTCGACGAGCCGACGCTCTCGATGCACTTCCAGGTGAACACGTCCCCGCTCGCCGGGCGCGAAGGCAGGTACGTGACGTCGCGCAACCTCCGCGACCGCCTGATGCGCGAGCTGTTGACGAACATGGCGTTGCGCGTCGAGGAGACGGGCGATACCGACGCCTTCCTCGTGTCGGGCCGTGGCGAGCTGCATCTCACGATCCTGCTCGAGAACATGCGTCGCGAAGGCTACGAGCTCGCGGTGTCGCGGCCGCGCGTCGTGCAAAAGGAGATCGGCGGCGACATCTGCGAGCCGTACGAGATCCTGTCGATCGACGTCGAGCTGCAGCACCAGGGGGCGGTGATGGAGGCGCTCGGCGCGCGGCGCGGCGAGCTCGTGAACATGGGCTCCGACGCGCTGGGGCGGGTGCGGCTCGATTACCGGATCCCGGCCCGCGGCCTGATCGGCTTCCAGGGCGAGTTCATGAACCTCACGCGCGGCACCGGGTTGATGAGCCACGTCTTCGAATCGTTCGCGCCGCAGAAGGGCGACATGCCGGAGCGCCGCAACGGCGTGCTCGTGTCGCAGGAGGACGGCGAGGCCGTCGCGTACGCATTGTGGAATCTGCAGGAGCGCGGACGGATGTTCGTGTCGCCAGGCGACAAGCTATACGAGGGCATGGTGATCGGCATCCACAGCCGCGACAACGATCTCGTCGTGAACCCGATCAAGGGCAAGAAGCTCACGAACGTCCGCGCCGCCGGCAAGGACGATGCCATTCTGCTCACGCCGCCGATCGCGCTGACGCTCGAGTATGCGGTCGAATTCATCGCCGACGACGAGCTGGTCGAGATCACCCCGAAATCGATTCGCATCCGCAAGCGTCACCTGAAGGAGCACGAGCGCAAGCGCGCCGGACGGCTGGCGGCGCCGGGGTCGGCGAGTGCCGCGACGCGGGAGGGCGAGAAGGCCGGCACGCCGGCGCCGGCCTGACCGTACCGCCCGCGTGCGGCCGCCCAGAGGCCCCCCGACGAAACGAGTTCGTACTTTTCGGGACACGTGACCCTCGAGCGGCCCGCGCTCACCCCGGAGACCGCGCAACGGCTCGCCGCGCTCGCGCTGGCGAACATCGCGCGCGAATACCCGCACAAGCTCGACCACGTGCTGACGTGCGACGAGGATTGCGTTCCTCCGCGCACGCTGCATCCGGCGTTTCACGGCAGCTACGATTGGCATTCGTGCGTGCACATGCACTGGCTGCTCGCGCGCCTTGCGCGAGGCTTCCCCGACCTGCCCGCACGGACAGCGATCGAGGCCCTCTTCGATCGTCATTTCGCGCCCGCGGCGATCGTTGCCGAGCTCGACTACCTCGCGCGTCCCCAGAGCGCGTCCTTCGAGCGCACGTATGGGTGGGCGTGGCTGCTCGCGCTCGCCGCGGAATTGCGGGTGCCGGGCGGCGCGAAGCGTCGCCGATGGTCGGATGCGATCGCGCCGCTCGCCGACGCCTTCGCCGCACGCTATCGCGCGTTTCTCCCGCGGGCGACGTACGCGTTCCGTTACGGCATTCATCCGAACAGCGCGTTTGCGCTCGCCCTCGCGCTCGACTACGCGCGAAGCGCCGGGGACACCTCGCTCGGCGATGCGTGTACGGCGAAGGCGCTCTCCTGGTTCGGCGACGAGCGCGACGCGCCGGCACGCTTCGAGCCGTCGGGCGTCGATTTCCTCTCGCCTTCGCTCATCGAGGCGGACCTGATGCGCCGCCTTCTCGACGCGCAGGCGTTCGCCGAATGGCTCGCGGCGTTCCTCCCCGGCTTCGGCGCAGGGGAGCCGCACACGCTGTTCGAGCCGGCGCAGGTCGTCGCGCGCGACGATCCGCAACTCGTTCACCTCGACGGCCTCAATCTCTCGCGTGCATGGTGCTTCCGCGGCATCGCCGGCGCGTTGCCCCGGGCCGATCCGCGGATCGCGATCGCGCGCATGGCGGCCGAGCGCCATCTGGCCGCCGGATGGCGCGGCCTCGCAAACGAGGACTTCGCGGGCGCGCACTGGCTCGCCACGTTCGCGGTGCTCGCGCTCGCGGGCTGACTGCTAAACTCGCCCGGGATGAATGAAACGCTGCTGATCGCCGCCGCCGTCGCGCTCGTCGTTCTGATCGCTGTCGCCGTCGCGACGCTCGTGCGCGTCGCCGGTCTCGCCCGTGGCGGCGCCGAGGCGGCGCGGGGTGCGGCGGAGCTCCGCGGACGGCTCGAGACGCTCGCGCGCGACGTCGCCGAGCACGAGCGGGACGTGCGCGCCGACCTCGCCACGGCGCGCAACGAGACGGCCACGGCCGGCCTCGCCTTGCGGCAGGAAGTGGGCGGCGTGATGGCGCGCTTCGCGGAGACGAACGCGCAGCTTCACGGTGCCGCGTCCGCCGCGCAGGCGAACGAGCTCAAGGGCTTCGGCGAGCGCCTGTCGCAGCTCACGCAGGAGCTGGCCGCGGCGATCGCGCGCCAGCAGCAAGGCACCGCGCAACAGCTCACCGGCATGGGGGCGCTGCAGCAGGAGCAGCTCAAGTCGTTCGCCGAGCGGCTGTCGCAGCTGACGCAGGCGTGGGAATCGCGCATCGAGGCGATGCGCAGGACGATCGAGGAGCGCCTCGATCTGCTGCGCGCCGAGAATGCGCAGAAGCTCGAGCAGATGCGGGCGACCGTCGACGAGAAGCTGCAGGCCACGCTCGAGCAGCGCCTCGGCGCCTCGTTCAAGCAGGTGTCCGAGCGGCTCGAGCAGGTGCACCGGGGCCTGGGCGAAATGCATTCGCTCGCCACCGGCGTCGGCGACTTGAAGCGCGTGCTGACGAACGTCAAGTCGCGCGGGACGTGGGGCGAGGTGCAGCTCGGGACGCTCCTCGCCGACGTGCTGCATCCGGGGCAATACGCGCAGAACGTCGCGACGCGCCCCGGCTCGGTCGAGCGCGTCGAGTACGCGGTGCGCTTCCCCGGCCGCAACGACGACGGCGAGCCGTGCTGGCTGCCGATCGACGCGAAATTCCCGCTCGAGGACTGGCAGCGCCTGCAGGACGCGATCGAGCGCGCCGACGCCGAGGCCGTCGAGGCCGCGCGCCGCGCGCTCGACCAGTTCTTCAAGACGCAGGCGAGGATGATCCGCGACAAGTACGTCGAGTCGCCGCACACGACCGACTTCGCGATCCTGTTCGTGCCGACCGAGGGCCTGTTCGCCGAAGCGGTGGCCCGCCCCGGCCTCGCCGACACGTTGCAGCGCGAGTATCGCGTGACGCTCGCCGGTCCGACGAACCTCGTCGCGATGCTGAACAGCCTGCAGCTCGGCTTTCGCACGCTCGCGATCGAAAAGCGCTCGACCGAGGTCTGGCGCGTGCTCGGCGCCGTCAAGACCGAATTCGGGCGCTTCGGCGAGATCCTCTCGCGCACGAAGGATCGGCTCGACCAGGTCGGCAAGACGCTCGACGAGGCGGGGCGCAAGAGCACGACGATCGCGCGCAAGCTTCGCGACGTCGAGGCGTTGCCCGAGGAGGAGGCCGATGCGCTGCTCGCAGGCACGGAGCGGCGCGTGATCGACGTCGACGACGACGTGGATGCACCCGTGCTCGCGCCGCCCGTCGACATGAAGTAGGCCGCCGGTGTTCGAAGCGCTTCGTCGTTATCGGCGGCAGCGCATCCTCCGCACGCACGCGCTGCCGGATGCGCTCTGGCGCGATGCGTGCGATGCGCTGCCGTTCCTGCGGCGATACGAAACGGACGAGCTGGCGCGTCTGCGCGACCTCGTCGTGCTGTTCCTCGCGGCGAAGAGCATCGTCGGCGCGCAGGGGCACGAAGTGACGCCGCTCCAGCGCACGGTGATCGCCATCCAGGCTTGCGTGCTCGTGCTGAACCTCGATCTTTCGCTCTACGACGGCTTCGAGACCGTCGTCGTCTATCCCGGCGAATTCGTGCCCGGCGGGGAATACGAGGACGAATACGGCGTCGTGCACCAGCAGGACGAGGCGCTCGCCGGCGAGGCGATGCCGGGAGGGCCCGTCGTGCTGTCGTGGCCCGACGTCGCCGCCGCCGCGGACTGGAACGCGTTCGAGATGAACCTCGTCATCCACGAGTTCGCGCACAAGATCGACATGGTCGAAGGCGACGCGAACGGTTGCCCGCCGTTGCCCGACGCGGCATCGCGCCGCGCGTGGCAGCAAGCGATGCAGGAAGCCTACGACGATTTCGCCGCGCGCGTCGATGCGGGCGAGGACACCGCGATCGATCCGTACGCGGCCGAGAACCCCGGCGAGTTCTTCGCCGTTCTGTCCGAAGTCTTTTTCGCCGAACCTGCGCTGCTGCAGGACGAGTACCCGGATGTGTATGCGCGGTTCGCGGCGTTCTATCGGCAGGATTTGGCGGGGAGAGGATAATGGGCAGGGACGAGGGACGAGGGACGAGGGAGCTTCAGCGCAATGCTTATGACAGTGGCTTTCGTTGAGGACGCGCGACGAGAGACGTCGGCGTGACAATTGCGCGCCTCAGCTGCTTGTGTTCGCCGTCAGCCGTCGATGGCGGCAATTCGTGATGCTCCCTCGTCCCTCACCCCTAGCCCCTAGTCCCTCATGAAAACCACCCTCGTCGGCTCGCGCTACT
>JBLMWW010000198.1:0-17539 GCA_050257435.1 Rudaea sp. | reverse complement strand
CGGCACCGTCTTCCCCGGATTCAGGATATCCCGCGGATCGAGCGCCCGCTTGATCGTCTGCATGAGCGACACCGCCTCGCCGTGCTCCGCAACCAGCGCGTCGAGCTTGTGCACGCCCACGCCATGCTCGCCGGTACAGGTGCCGCCCATGCGGATCGCGCGAAGGCTCACGCGCGCGGCGAGTTCCTCGGCCTTCCTTCGCTCCTCGGGCTTGGCCGGATCGAACAGCACCACGAGATGGAAATTGCCGTCGCCGACGTGTCCGACGATCGGCGCGGTCAGGCCGGTCGCGACGATGTCCGCCTGCGTTTCGAGCACGCATTCGGTGAGCCGCGAGATCGGCACGCACGCGTCGGTCGCAAACGCCTGCCGGCCGGGCGCCAGCGCGAGTGCCGCGTAGTACGCGTTGTGCCTCGCCTTCCACAGCCGCGAGCGGTCCTCCGGCAGCGTGGCCCATTGGAAACGGCTGCCGCCGTGCTCCGCCGCGATCGCCTCCATCATTTCCGCCTGCTCGCGCACGCCCGCTTCCGTGCCGTGGAACTCGAAGAAGAGCGTCGGCTTGGGCGCGTACTCCGTGAGTTGCGAAAAGCGGATGCACGCGTCCATCTGCACGTCGTCGAGCAGTTCGATGCGCGCGACCGGGATGCCGAGCTGCATCGCGGCGATGACGGTGTCCACCGCGCCCTTGAGCTCGGCGAACTGGCAGACGGCCGCGGAGATCGCTTCCGGCAGGCCGTACAGACGAAGCTGCACCTCGGTGATGATGCCGAGGGTGCCCTCCGAGCCGACGAAGAGCCTCGTCAGGTCATAGCCCGCGCTCGATTTGCGCGCACGGCCGCCGGTGCGCACGATGCGACCGTCCGCCGTCACGACGGTGAGCCCGAGCACGTTCTCGCGCATCGTTCCGTAGCGCACCGCGTTCGTCCCCGACGCGCGCGTCGACGCCATGCCGCCGATGGTCGCGTTCGCCCCCGGATCGATCGGAAAGAAGAGGCCGGTCCCCTTGAGCTCCGCATTGAGCTGCTCGCGGGTGACGCCGGCCTGCACCCGGCAATCGAGGTCCTCGGCGCTCACCTCGAGCACGCGGCTCATCTGGGAGAAATCCATGCAGACGCCGCCGTAAAGCGCCGCAACGTGCCCCTCGAGCGACGTTCCGACGCCGAACGCGATCACCGGAAAACGCGCGGCGTTGCACACGCGTACGATCGACGCCACTTCCTCGTTGGTGTGCGGAAACACGACGATGTCCGGCATCCCGGCATCCGCCAGCCCCTCGCCATGCGAATGCTGCTCGCGCACGGCATGGCTCGTGACGGCGCGCTCGCCGTAATCACGCGCCAGCTGCTGCTTGAGCGTCGCGACGTCGTCGCTGGTAGGCCGCGCGCGGGTGGAGGCGTCCATGCGGTGGTTCCCTTAGGCGTCGCGCCGGGTGCGCCGCGAACTACCAAGCGAATTTCTGATTCGACGCACTAGAACCGCGGCAAGTCGCGATGCCGCAGCTCGCCGCGATGCACGTGCATGCGCCCGAACTCGGCACAGCGGGCGAGCGTCGGCACGCCCTTTCCGGGGTTCAGCAGCCCGTGCTCGTCGAACGCGCGCTTCACGCCGAGAAAGCGCTCGAGCGCCGCGGGCGCGAACTGCGCGCACATCCCGCGGAGCTTCTCGACGCCCACGCCGTGCTCGCCGGTGATCGTGCCCCCGACTTCGATGCAAAGCTCGAGGATGCGGTCGCCGAATTCGACGGTGCGCTCCTTGTCGCCCGGCTTGTTCGCGTCGAACAGGATCAGCGGATGCAGATTGCCGTCGCCCGCATGGAACACGTTCGCGCACGCCAGCCCGTATTCCTTCGACCAGCCCTCGATCTGCATGAGCACGCGCGGCAGCGCACCGCGCGGGATCGTGCCGTCGATACAGTAGTAGTCCGGCGATATCCGGCCGACCGCCGGAAACGCGGCCTTGCGACCCGACCAGAACAGCAGGCGCTGCGCCTCGCTTTCCGATACGCGGATCGACGTCGCGCCGCTCGCGGTCAGCACGTCGCGGATCTCGGCCATTTCCGCCGCGACCTCGACCGGCGTGCCGTCGGCCTCGACCAGCAGCACCGCTGCGGCGTCGAGCGGGTAGTCCGCGTGCACGAACTGCTCCACTGCACGCGTCGCCTCGCGATCCATCATCTCGAGGCCGCCCGGGATGATGCCGGCGCCGATCACCGCGCCCACGGCGGCACCGGCCTTCTCGATGTCGTCGAACGCCGCGAGCGCCACCTGTGCGAGCTGCGGCTTCGGCAGCAGCTTGACGGTGATCTGCGTGATGACCGCGATCAGTCCCTCGCTCCCGGTGACGAGCGCGAGGAGGTCGTAGCCGGGCGCATCGAGCGCGTCCGCGCCGAACTCGACGACGTCTCCCGTGATGAGCACGGCGCGCACCTTGCGCACGTTGTGGACCGTCAGCCCGTACTTGAGGCAATGCACGCCGCCCGCGTTTTCCGCGACGTTGCCGCCGATCGAGCAGGCAATCTGCGACGAAGGATCGGGGGCGTAGAAGAGTCCGTAGGGCGACACCGCCTCCGAGATCGCGAGATTGCGCACGCCCGGCTCGACGATCGCCGTGCGCGCAACGGGATCGATCGCGACGATGCGCTTGAACTTGGCGAGCGAGAGCACGATTCCCTGCGCGGGCGGCAGCGCGCCACCCGACAGGCTCGTGCCGGCACCGCGCGCGACCACGGGCACGTGCGCGGCATGACAGAGCTTGAGGATCCGGACGACCTGCGCCTCGTTCTCCGGCAGCACCACCGCTTCGGGCAACTGCCGGAACAGCGTGAGTCCGTCGCACTCGTAGGGGCGCGTATCCTCCGCTGCGGTCAGCAACGCCTGGGGCGGCACGATGGCGGCCAGTGCCGAAGTGAACGTCGGATCGAGCATCGGGGAGCGACGCGCGCCGGGTGCACGCCGTCACGGCGATTATTTCACAACGGCCGGGTCGCGTCGCCCGGCGGTGCATGCGGCCACGCACGCCTGGTGCGACCGAGCAGAGCCCTTGCGAGCGGCCGTACGACTCCCCATCTTGAAGCGCGAGGCTTTGGCGAACAGCCGGAAGCGACGTGCTCATCCGAGCGGCATCGGATGCTCGCCGCATTCGCCGGACCGCGTATTCCGGGCTGCTGGCCCGGAAATTCCCGCGCCCGGTGAAATTTCCGGGCTAGAATCGCCCTCGCGTTTTGACCGGCATCTCGCACGGTCCCATCCGGAGATTCACGATGCATCCGATCCGCCTGCTAATCGCCGCCTGCGCGGCGCTCGTTCCCCTCGTCGCCGCGCCCGCCGCAGCGCAAACGACGCTCAAGATGAACATTTCGCTGGCGCAGAACTCGCACTACGGCGTTGCGATCGACACGTTCGCGCGCGAGGTCGAGAAGCGCACGAACGGGCGCTACAAGATCCAGAACTTCTACTCGGGAGCGCTCGGCGCCGAGCGCGAGTCGATCGAGGCGCTGCAACTCGGCACGCTCGACCTCACGATGACGTCGACGGGACCGGTGCCGAACTTCGTGCCCGAGATCGCGATCCTCGATATTCCGTTCCTGTTCCGCGACTACGCGCACGCCCGCGCCGTGCTCGACGGCCCGATCGGGCAGGAGATGCTGAAGAAGTTCGAGCCGAAGGGCATCGAGGCGCTGGCCTGGGGCGAGAACGGCTTTCGCAACATGACGAACAGCAAGCATCCGGTGAAGACGCCCGAGGACCTCAAGGGCCTCAAGATGCGCACGATGGAAAATCCGATTCACATCCAGGCGTACAAGGCGTTCGGGATCATTCCGACGCCGATGGCGTTCACCGAGGTCTACACCGCGCTCCAGCAGGGCACGGTCGACGGCCAGGAGAATCCGCTCTCCGTGATCGAGGCGGCGAAGCTCGACCAGGTGCAGAAATACCTGACGCTGACGCGGCACGTCTATTCGCCGGCGCTGATCCTCATGAGCAAGGCGAAATGGGACCAGCTCTCGCCCGCGGACAAGCAGGCGTTCCACGCGGCCGCCGTCGAGGCCGTGAAGGCCAACCGCGCCCGCATCGACGAGGACGAGCGCAAGGCGGTCGCCGATCTGCGCGCCAAGGGCATGCAGATCGAGGAGCATCCCGACGAGGCGAAGTTCCAGGCGGCGCTCGGACCGACGTTCGCGGAGTTCGGCAAGAAGTTCGGTCAGGAGAACATCGACCGCATCCGCAACTACAAGGCGCCTTGACGCACGACGCTTCCGCGGGCCGGCCGTAGCGCGGCCCGCCGAAGCGTCACCGGAGCGACCGCCCCCGGTCAGCCCTTCTCCGGCAACGACTTCAGGTATTCGACGAGGTCGTGCTTCTCCTGCGCAGTGAGGGCGAGCTTGAAGAACGTGTCGTAGTGATCGACGACGTCGGCGAGTGTCGCGAAGCGCCCGTCGTGGAAGTAGCGCCCCTTGTTCGCCGGATTCATGAAGATGCCGTTCTCCCGCACGAAGAGACCGGCGAGATTCGCCGTCTTGTAGGCATGGTCGGGGGCGCGATCGGCCTCGAAGCTGTCGATGCCGATGTCGGACGGCTTGTGCAGGTTCCAGCCCGGCTCCGTCCACAACGGCTCGACGTGGCAGTTGTTGCAGCCCGCCTTGCCGCTGAAGAGCTCGTCGCCGCGCTTCGCGGCCTGCGCGTCGAAGTCGACGCCCGCGCGTGGCGCCGGAGCCGGCAGTGAGAGTTGATAGAACTGCAGCGCCGCGAGCTTCGGGGTGATCCGATCGTCGTCGGGGTTGATGTGCGGAAGGTCGCCGAAGCCGTTCGCGGCGGCGATCGGGAATTGCGCAGCGTTGTCGAGGCGCGGGTCGAAGAAGCGCCCCTTGCCGTGCATCTCCAGCGCCGCGACGAACGCGTTCCAATAGGGCACGCTCCCCCAGGCGCCGGTCCACGTGTGCTGGTTGTACCCGGCCAATCCGAAGGCGTTCGGAATCAACGTGGCCGCCGAGACGTTCGTGCCCGTCACCACGCCGTGCGTCACCTGCTGCGGATTGAACGCCTTGCCGTCGAGCGCCAGCGCGGCGTCGAATTTCCCGGGACCCCAGCTTTCGAGCACCGCCTTGACGGTGGCGACGTCGACGCCGAGCAGCGTCGCAAATGGCGTGAGATTGGGCGCCGACGCGATGATCTTGCCGACATCGAGGTCGTGATTGGCCCAACCGTCGAGCCGGCGGCCAATGCCGAACGCGACCGAGTTGTCGACGGTGGAATGGCAAAGAGCGCATTGGATGCCCACCGACTCGAGCGAGCCGTCCGCATTGAAGAAGCCGGTGAGGCCGACGACGGCGTTCGCCTTCAGCAGCGCGAGCGTGCCGGCGGGACTGTCGAGATCGAGCGGCGGGCTCTTCGGCACGCGCTGGGCCTCCAGAAAGGCGTCGGCGTCGACCTTGAGACCGAGGCTCATCGCCGTGCGCGGCGTGATGCCCGGGCCAACGCCGCCCAAGGCGCTCCCTTCGATCGCCTGATGAAGCTGCAGCGTGCCGCCCCAGAAGTCCTCGTCGCCGAAGGTGTCGAAGCGAAACGCGTCACGCCCGTCCTGCAGCAGCTTGCGCGTGTTCTTCGCGACCTCCGCCTCGAACCGCGCGCCCGACAAATCGGGGCGCGGCCCGGCATCGCGGGCCGCAGCGCCACGCGCGGCCGGCGCCTGCGCGCGCGCGACATCGCGCGTCGCGAGGAGCGCCGCACTGCCGAAGCCGACGATCGCCGCCAGCACCAGCGGCAGCGCCTTCGGCCGCCACGGCGGCCGGACGCCCGGCGTTGCATCTCGCGTTCGCGATGCGGCTTCGTCGACATCCGTCGGCCGCCCTCGTCGCTGTTCGATCCGCTCCATGTGTTCCTCCTTCGCTCGTTCGTCCGCCAACGCAGCCTGCGCCACGGCCAACACGTCTTACGGCACGGCATTCCCCGAAATCGAAAATGCACTGACAACGGGAACGAACGGATCGAAGCGCGCATCGAATGCGCGGTGAGGTTCGCTCGTCGATCCGCGTGGCCCGCGACGAGCCCGACGTGCGTCGAGCTTGCTGTCGCGGCTAGCGATAACCGAGAGCGTTCGGCAAGCCCGCCGATAGCACCGGGAAGAGTGAGAGAAGCACGAGCACGGCGACCTCCGCCCACAGGAACGGCCACAGCTCCTTGACGAGCCGTGCGAGCGGCACGCGCGCGACGATCGACGTCACGAAGAGCAGCCCGCCGACCGGCGGCGTGATCATCCCCATCGTGAGGTTCACGATCACGACGATGCCGAACTGCAGGTCGTCGATGCCGAGTGCGTGCGCGATCGGCGCGAGAATCGGCACGAGCACGACGATGCCGGGCAGCGGCTCGATGAAGATGCCGAACACGAGGAGCAGCACGTTCACCGCGAACAGGAACGCGAGCGGCGGCAGCTGCATGCCGACGATCCAGGCGGTCAAGTCCTGCGGCACGCGGGACACGGTGATCACCCACGCGAAAGCGGCCGACATCCCGACGATGATCAGCACCGACGCCGTCATCAGCGCCGAGCGCGCGAGGATCCCGGGGAGCATGCGCCATTCGAGCGTCCGGTAGATGACGCGGCCGGCGAAGAGCGCGTAGAACACCGCGACCACCGAGGCCTCGGTCGGCGTGAACGCCCCCGATGCGATGCCGCCGAGAATCAGCGCCGGCAGCACGAGCGCGGGCAGCGCGCGCCAGGTATTGCGCACGTAGTCGCGCCAGGAAGGCCGCTCGCGCGACCCGCGGTAGTTGCGCCGCATCGACACGACGTGGTTGATGGTCGCCGCCGCGAGCGCGATCAGGATGCCGGGGACGACGCCGGCGATCAAAAGCCCCACCAGGTTGACGTCGGGATAGGCGAGCGCATAGATGATGACGCTGATCGACGGCGGGATGATCGGGCCGACGATCGACGTCGCCGACGTGAGCGCGGCCGCATACCCGGGGTCGTAGCCGTCGTCGCGCATCATGCGGATCATGATCGCGCCCGGGCCCGCCGCGTCAGCGAGCGCCGAGCCCGAGATGCCGGAGAAGAACGTGATCGTCAGGATGTTCGTATGCCCGAGCCCCCCGCGAAAGCGGCCCACGAATTGCGACGCGAAGCGCAGAAGCACCGTCGACAGCTCCCCGCCGGTCATGAGCTCCGCCGTGAGGATGAAGAACGGCACCGCCTCGAGCGCGAAGAGATCGATGCCCGAGAAGAGGTATTTCGGCAATGCGACGAGCGGCACGTTCTGCCACAGCATCGCGACGAGCGTCGCGCCCCCGAGCGCGAAGGCGACCGGCACGCCGAGCGCGAGCAGCGCGACCGCGGCGACGAAGAGAACGGTCACCATCGGTTATCGCGGAATCAGAGCTTCGCAGCGTCCGCGTCGAACTCCCCGTCGCCGAGGAGCTCGCGCCGCACGACGTAACGGCGCGCCATCAACGCGAGATGCGCGAGCATGAGCGCGAAGCCGACCGGCATCGCGAGGTACACGGCGCCGATCGGGATCTGCAGCACGGGCGTCGTCTGCGCCCAGGTGAGCGCCGCATAGCGAATGCCGACGACGATCATCGTGCAGAAGAACACCGCGAGCAGCGCGAAGATGACGGAGCGTATGGCCGGCGCGAGCGCCGGCGCGCGCTGCTGCAACGTGTCGATGCCGATGTGCCCGCCGTAGCGCAGGACCGGCCCGGCGCCGACGAACGTGAGCCAGACCATCGTGTAGCGCGACGCCTCCTCGACCCAGAGAATCGAATGGTCGGTGAGGAAGCGCAACGCCACGTTGGCGAACACCATGACGGCCATCGCCGCGAGCAGCGCGACGATGCAGGCACGGTTCACGGCGAGCAGACGGCGATCGAAGATGGCGAGCATCGAGGTGCCGATGTCGGGTGCGCGGTGACGCACGGCGGGCGATTCTCGCACGGCCGCGTCGCCGCGCGGGCCACGCGCTGTGGTATCGACGCTGATCTGTACAAGCGTGTGCGGCAACTGGCACTATACTTGCTCGCCCCCGCAGCATGATGGAACTCAGCGTCCGCGAAGCCGCCCCGATGGACCCGTCCGAGATCTATGCGAAGACGGAACTCGGCCTGCGCGAGCTCAAGGAACGCACGCACAATCTGCCCGTCACGCTGCGGGGACTGCTCATCCTGATCGACGGCAATCGCACGGTCGCACAATTGCTGGTGAAGGCGCGGGCGCTCAATCTCGACGAGCGCGCGCTGCGTGCGCTCGAGCGGGGCGGATTGATCGCGAAGCGTTTTTCGGCGCCCTCGGACGTGGAGCGGGAGACGTCGGCGGCGCCGGCGGCGCGCTCGCAGGACGAGGTCGAGCGGTACCTGCAGGCCCACCGCCTGGCCAGCGACGCGATCAATGCCCACCTCGGCTTCCGCGGCTACGGCTTGATGATGCGGCTCGAGAAGACCGCGAACATCCGCGACCTGCACGACCTGCTGCCCGATTTCGCGAAGGCGCTCGTCAAGCGCATCGGCATGCCGGCCGCCACGCCCATCGTCTCGTCGATCGAACGGCTGATCACCGGCACGTGACGCGCGCCGCAGCGTTGCCGCGTCCGCTCGCCGGCGTGCGCGTCCTCGAGATGGGCGCGCTCATCGCCGGACCGTTCTGCGCCAAGATCCTCGCCGAATTCGGCGCCGACGTCGTCAAGCTCGAGCCGCCCGGCACGGGCGATCCGCTGCGCAAATGGCGCTACGTGGAGAACGGCACGTCGCTGTGGTGGCACGTGCAATCGCGGAACAAGCGTTCGGTGGCGGTCGACCTGCGCACCGCCGACGGCCAGGCCATCGCGCGCGCACTCGCGCTTCGCGCCGATATCGTCGTCGAGAATTTCCGCCCCGGCACGCTCGAGGGCTGGAACCTGTCGTACGAATCGCTCGCCGCGCACAATCCCGGGCTCGTGATGGTGCGCATCTCGGGCTACGGGCAGAGCGGGCCGTATCGCGAGCGGCCCGGCTTCGGCGTGATCGGCGAGGCGGTGGGCGGCTTGCGCTACGTCACGGGCACGCCCGATCGGCCGCCGTCGCGCGTGGGCGTGTCGATCGGCGACACGCTGTCGGCGCTCTACGGCGTCATCGGGGCACTGATGGCGCTCGAGGCGCGGCGCACGAGCGGTCGTGGACAGGTCGTCGATGTCGCGCTGTACGAAGCGGTGTTTTCGGTCATGGAGTCGATGCTGCCCGAGTTCGACCGTTTCGGGGCGGTGCGCGAGCGCACGGGCTCGATCCTCCCCGGCATCGCGCCGACGTCCGCCTATCGCTGCGCGGATGGAAGCTTCGTTCTCATCGCGGCGAACGGCGACTCGATCTTTCTGCGCCTGTGCCGCGCGATCGGCCGCCTCGATCTCGCGAATGACCCGTCGCTTGCGCACAACGACGGCCGCGCCGCCCGCCAACAATGGCTCGACGGCGAGATCGAGCGCTGGACGCTCGCACGCGCTCCCGACGAAGTCGTTGCGGCGATGCAGGCGGCCGACGTGCCGGCGTCGAAGATCTACACGATCCGCGACATCGTCGCCGACTCGCAGTACGCGGCGCGCGAGATGATTCGCGAGATCGCGCTGGCCGACGGCTCGCGACTCAAGGTGCCGGGCATCGTGCCGAAGCTCTCGGCGACACCGGGCGGCTTCGACGCCGGTGGACCCGCGCTCGGCGAGCACACGAACGACGTGCTGCGCGAGCTCGGCTACGACGATGCGGCGATCGCGGAACTGCGCGCGCGCGGCATCGTCGGCTGACGCCGGTCTCGGCGGTGCAATTGGGGTCCGCTATTTGGGTCAGGCTCGGATTTCGGGAGACGCAATCCGCCAACGCGAACGGCCGCAACCGAAATTCGAGTCTGACCCCAACCGCAGATTCTGACCCCAGGCTTTCAGCGCGCGCGACGAACGCCGGCGGCGTGCGCGGCGCGAATGCCCGTGAACGCGCCGATCGACGCGATCGCAATCGCGTACGCCATCGGCCGCGTCGTGCCGTCGAGCGCGAATCCCACCGCGAGCGCGGCGGTCGACGCGACGACGAACTGGCAGAACATGAGCAGCGACGACGCGCTCCCGGCGATTTCCGGGAACGGCGTCAGCGCACCGGCCGTGGCGGGCGGCATCGTCATCGTGAACGTCACCATGAACGCGAACATCGGCGCGACGATCGCCAGCGGATGCTGCGCGCCGAGGAATGCGAGCACGCCGAGCGCGAGGCCCGCCGCCAGCATCAGCGCCGTTCCCGCGCGCACGAGCCGCTCGATGCCGGTGCGCCGCACGACGCGGCTGCCGATCGTCGCGCCGACGATGTTGCCGAGCATGACGACGCCGAACAGCACGCCGAAGCGCTGCTCGCTCTCTCCCATGACCGACACGAAGACGAACGCGCTGCCGGCGAGGAACGCGAAGAGGCCGCTGAAGCCGAACGCGGCGACGAGCATGAACCCGGCGTACGTGGGCGAACGCAACAGCCGCCCGTAGTTCGCGGCGATGGTGCGCGGCCGCGTCGCGGTGCGATCGGGACGCGCGAGCGTCTCGGGGAGCAGCAGGTACACGCAGACCCAGAGGGCGGCGCCGTAGAGCGCGACGAGGACGAAGTTCGCCTGCCAACCGAAGAGCACGTGCACGTTGCTGCCGATGATCGGCGCGGCGACGGGCGCGACGCCGAGCACGACGCCCATCAGCGAAAGGACGTGCGCGGCGCGATCGCCGCTGTACATGTCCCGCACGACCGCGCGCGGGACGACGCCGATCGGCGCCATGGAGAGCGCCTGCACCAGGCGCGCGGCGATCAGGACGTACACGTTGCGCGATAGCGCGCACGCCAGCGAGGCGGCGACGAACACCGCGAGCCCGACGAGCAAGGCGGGACGGCGCCCGAAGCGATCCGACAACGGCCCCGCGAAAAGCTGCGCGATGCCCCACCCGTACATGTAGACCGACAAGGTCAGCTGGACTTCGGCCGTCGTCGCGTCGAGCGCGCGCGTCATCGACGGCATCGACGCGAGGTAGATGTCCATCGTGAACGGCGCGGCGGCGATCAGTGCGCCGAGCAGGACCGTCGTCCCCGCCGAATCGCGCGCCGCGCGGGGAACGGCCGGCACGCGCTCCATGAGACGGGAAGCTAGATGCAGCGGCCGCCGTCGATCTCGAGGCAGGCGCCGGTGACGAAGGACGCCTCGTCGGAGGCGAAGAACACCGCCGCGGTCGCGATGTCCGTCGGCTGCGACAGCCGTCCGAGCGGGATCGTCGCGATGAACTGCGCACGCTTCTCCGGCGTGTCCTCGCCCATGAAGTCCGCGAGCATGGGCGTCTCGCCGGCGACCGGATTGATCACGTTGACGCGGATGTTGTCGCGCGCGAGCTCGGCTGCCATCGAGCGCGACGTCACGATCGCCGCGCCCTTGCTGCCGTTGTACCAGGTGAGGCCCGGCCGCGGCCGCACGCCGGCCGTCGACGCGACGGTGATGAAGACGCCGTTGCGCTGCGCGCGGAAGTGCGGAACCGCATGCTTCGCCGTGAGGTACAGGCTCTTCACGTTCACCGCGTAGATGCGGTCGAACATTTCCTCAGGCACGTCGAGCATCGGCTGGTTGCGATGCGTCGTGCCCGCGTTGTTCACGACGACGTCGAGGCGTCCGAAGCCGTCGATCGCGGCGGCGACGAGGCGCGCCACGTCGGCATCCTTCGACACGTCGCCGGGACACGCGACCGCGCGCCCGCCCGCATCCTCGACCGCAGCGGCCATGCGCTGCGCGCCCGCTGCGTCGAGGTCGTTGACGACGACGCACGCTCCTTCCGCCGCGAAGCGCCTGGCGATGCCGGCGCCGAAGCCGGAGGCGGCGCCGGTCACGATCGCGATCTTGTCCTTCAGTCTCATCCGTTCATTCCCTGGTCGATCGTTGTTGCAGCGCGTCCATGGATCGCCGCCGCGGTCGCGCGCCGGGCACAAGGCGCGGCACGCGCTCGCCGGGGATACGCGGTCGATCCGCCGCGGCGTCAGCCATGCCGGAGCACGACCGTCTTGACGGTGGTGAAGCCGTAAAGCGCTTCGAAGCCCTTCTCGCGCCCGTAGCCCGAATGCTTCATGCCGCCGAACGGCAGCTCGACACCGCCGCCGGCGCCGTAATTGTTCACGAACACCTGTCCCGTGCGTATCGCGCGCGCCATGCGCAATTGACGCGCGCCGTCGCGCGTCCAGACGCCGGCGACGAGCCCGTAGTCGGTCGCGTTCGCGAGTCGAAGCGCGTGCGCCTCGTCGTCGAACGGCATCGCGGCGAGCACCGGCCCGAACACCTCGTCGCACGCGAGCCGGTCGTCGGCCGGCACGTCGCGGAGCAGCGTGGGGGCGACGTAGAAGCCGCCTTCCGGCGCGTCGTCGGCGATCGTCCCCGCCGCGACCGTCGCGATGCCTTTCTTCTTCGCGTCGTCGAGAAAACCGCGCACGCGCGCGAGCTGCGAGGCACGGATCAGGGGCCCGCAATCGCGGTCGGCCAGCGCGGGGCCGGCGACGAGGCGCGCAAAACGCTCGCCGAGGTTCGCCAGCAGCGGCTCGTAGAGCGATCGCTCGACGAGCAGGCGGGATCCGGCACTGCACGTCTGCCCCGCGTTCTGGACGATCGCGTTGACGATCGCGGGCAGCGCGGCGTCGACGTCCGCATCGGCGAACACGATCTGCGGCGATTTCCCTCCGAGCTCGAGCGTCACCGGGCAATGACGCTTCGCGGCCATGGCGGCCACCGCCGCGCCGGTGGCCGGCGACCCCGTGAACGACAGGTGCTGGATGCCCGCGTGCTCGGCGAGCGCGGCACCCGCTTCGCTGCCGAGGCCGGTGACGATGTTGAGCGCACCCGCCGGCAGGCCCTCGCCGGCGGCCAGCTCCGCGACGCGCAACAGCGACAGGCAGGCGTCCTCGGCCGGCTTGACGACGCACGCGTTGCCGGCGGCGAGCGCGCCGCCCACCGAGCGGCCGAAGATCTGCAACGGGTAGTTCCAGGGAATGATATGGCCGGTCACACCGTGCGGCTCGCGCCACGTGAGCACCGAAAAACCGTCGGGATACGGAATCGTGGTGCCGTGCAGCTTGTCGGGCGCGCCCGCGTAGAACTCGAAGTAGCGCGCGCAGGCCGCCGCGTCGGCGCGCGCCTGCGCGAGCGGCTTGCCGCAATCGCGCGCCTCGAGCAGCGCGAGCTCCTCGGCGTGCGCGGCGATCGCCCGCCCGATCGCCGCCAGGCGGCGACCGCGTTCGGCGGGCGCGAGCCGGCCCCACGCCCCGTCGCGCGCGCATTCCGCCTCGCGCACGGCGTGGTCGATGTCCGCGGCGCGGCCGCGTGCGATCGCGGCGAAGGCCAGGCCGTCGGAGGGATCGAGCATGGCCAGCGTCGCGCCGTCGGCCGCCGGGACGAAGCGATTGGCGATGAAATGCATGGCCGGCACCGTCACGGCGGGCCAGCGGCGATCGGGAGCGTTCATGGGTCCTGCGCCTTTCGACGAAGCGAGTGTGCGGGGCCGAACATCGCGACGTTGGTCGCTCGGCACGGCGGGGAAGCGCCTCGCGTCCCCGGTGTCGGCACAACCAGCGCGCGTCCGGGAGCGTCCACTGTAACAAATCGCTACACGCCGGCGGCAGGGTCAACCCGAGCCCGCGGGGCGGCGTTGATCGTGCGGGCCCTGCGCGAGCGGAACCGGCGAAGCCGCGCGGATGTCCGACATTGTGCCCCAAATCGGGAGGTTGACATGTCACGTCGTACGTTGCACATCGCGCTAGGAACAGCCCTCGTCGCCGCGGCCGCGGCGTTTGCGCCGGCGGCCCATGCGGACCGCGTCGGGTTCAACGTGTCGATCGGCGGGCCCGGCTACGCGGTCACGTTCGGCAATGCGCCGTACTGGGGACCTCGGCACCATCGCTACTACCGGCCCGCGCCGGTGTATGTCGCGCCGCCGGTCGTCTACTCGCCGCGCGTCGTGTACGTTGCGCCCCCGCCGCGCGTCGTCTATCGCGCCCCGTACGTGCCGCGCCGCGTGATCGTCCGCGAGCCGGTGTACTACTACGGATATTGATCGCGTGCGCAAGCCGCGGTAGCGCACAAGATAGATCGCAATCGGCCGTATCTGCGCCCGCTTCAGCCGCGGTAGAGCGCGCCGGCCGTATCCGCCGGCGCTTCAGCCGCGGTAGCGCACGCGATAGATCGCGCCGGCCGTGTCGTCGGCAATCAGCAACGAGCCGTCGGGCGCGACGGCGACGTCGGCCGGCCGGCCCCACGCGCGCTCGCCTTCGAGCCAACCCTCGGCGAACGGGGCGTAGCTTGCGACGTTGCGCTCGTCGTCGAGCGTGACGAGCGATACGCGATAGCCGATCTTCGTGCTGCGATTCCACGAGCCGTGCTCGGCGATGAACACCTGGCCGCGATATCGCGGCGGGAATTGCGTCCCGGTGTAGAACCGCATTCCGAGCGCGGCGACGTGCGCGGGCAGGCGCGCCGCAGGCGGCGCGAAGGACCCGCAGGGCTTCTGCGCGCCGAAGCGGGGGTCGGGAATCGTGCCGGCGTGGCAGTACGGGAAGCCGAAATCGAGCCCTCCGCGCGGCGCGTGGTTCAGCGTGTCGGGCGGCACGTCGTCGCCCATCAGATCGCGACCGTTGCTCGTGAACCACAGCTCCCGCGTGCGCGGGTCCCAATCGAAGCCGACGCTGTTGCGGATGCCGCGTGCGTACACCTCGAGTCCCGACCCGTCCGGGTTCATCCGCATGATGTTCGCGTAGCGGCCGGGATCCGGCTCGCAGACGTTGCACGGCGCGCCGACCGGGACGTAGAGCTTGCCGTCCGGGCCGAACGCGATGAACTTGCCGCCATGATGTGCATCGGTGGGAAACGCGTCGGAAACGAGGACGGGCTGCGGAGGACGATCGAGGCGACGCTCGATGTCGTCGAAGCGCAGGATGCGGCTCACCGCGGACACGTAGAGCGCGCCGTCGCGGAACGCAACGCCGATCGGATTCCGCAAGCCGGTCGCGATCGTGCGCACGCGCGCGCGCGCGCCGTCGAACGTGACCGCATACACCTTGCCTTCCCGGGATCCCGCGAACAGCGTTCCGTTCGTCCCGAACGCCATCTCGCGCGCGCCGGGAACGCGTGCGACGAGCTCGATCGTGAAGCCCGCCGGCAGGCGAATGCGCTCGAGCGGAAGCGCCTGCGCGGCGGTGTGCTGCGCCCCGAAGGTGACGGCCAGCAACGCGAGCGCAAGGAGGTGGCCGAGCATCGTGCGCTCTCTTCGTCGGTTCGTTCGATCTCGCATCGTTCGTCTTGGAGCTTCCCGCGCATCTCGCGGTTCAATGGCATGCGCGCGACCGCGGACAGGCGGCGGGGTCCGCACGCGAGCCGCCGAGGTTCGAGTGCTATCCTCTTCGTCCAGCCATGCGCGACACGACCATGAACGCGCCAAAATCCCCGCGCACCGTCGACGACGAGCAGGCGACGCAAGCCGAGGACCTGGCGGGTTACGAGATGATCCGCCGGCTCGTCGCCTATCCGACGGTGAGCCGCGACTCGAACCTCGGCCTGATCGAATGGGTGCGCGCCTACGTCGAGGACCTCGGCGCAACGACGGCGCTGACGTTCGACGACGAGCGGCGCAAGGCGAACCTGTTCGCGACCTTCGCCGCCCGCGACGGCAATGCGCAAACCGGCGGGATCGTGCTGTCGGGGCATACCGACGTCGTCCCCGTCGACGGCCAGCCGTGGCGCACCGATCCGTTCGAGGCGACTCTCGTGGGCGACCGGCTGCACGGGCGCGGCGTCGCCGACATGAAGAGCTTCTGCGCGATCGCCCTCGCCTGCGTGCCCGAGTTCCTGCGCCGGGGCCTCGCGCGGCCGCTGCATCTCGCGTTTTCGTACGACGAGGAGATCGGCTGCATCGGCGTGCGCCGCCTCATCGCCGACATAGGCACGCGCGGCATCGCGCCGGCCGGGTGCATCATCGGCGAGCCCACCGGCATGCAGCCGGTCGTCGCGAACAAGGGCCGGCGGACCTGGCGCTGCCGCGTGCGCGGGCACGAGGCGCACTCGTCGCTGACGCCGCAGGGCGTCAACGCGGTGCAGATCGCCTGCGATCTCGTTTCCTGGATCACGGCGCGCGGGCGCGAATTCCGGGAGCGCCGCCCGCACGACGCCGCATACGACGTGCCGTTCACGACGCCGCACGTCGGCGTGATCCACGGCGGCACGGCGCTCAACATCGTGCCGCGGGATTGCGAGTTCGAGTTCGAAATCCGGCATCTCCCGTTCGACGACCCGGACGCGTTCTTCGACGAGCTCTCGCACTATGCGAAATCGCTCGAGCCCGCGATGCAGGCCATCGATCCGGCGACCTACATCGCGTTCGACGCGCTGTCGGCGATGCCGGGATTCGACAACGGCGGGACCAACGCAACGGTCGACCTCGCGCGCGCGTGCAGCGGCTCGGACCTCCAGCACAAGGTTTCCTACGGCACCGAGGCGGCGCTCTTCCACGACGCCTCGATGCCCGCCGTCATCTGCGGCCCCGGGCACATCGAGCAGGCGCACCAGCCGGACGAATGGGTGCGCCTGTCGCAGCTCGCGCGCTGCGAGGCGTTCATGCGGAGGCTCGCCGACCGTTTGTGCCTGGCGTGACGCGTGGCGGATGCATGCCCGAGCGTGACGAGACGCCGAAGATCGATGTCGCCTTTCCCGACATCGCGCGCTGGGCGGAGGGGAACGCCGGCGTGCCCTACGTATGGCGGTTCGAAGGCCCCTCGCGCGGCCCGCGCGTCACGCTCCAGGCGCTCACGCACGGGAACGAGGTGTGCGGCGCGATCGCGCTCGACTGGCTGCTTGCGCAGGACGTGCGCCCCGTGCGCGGCACGCTGACGGCGGTCTTCGCCAACGCGGAAGCGTACGCGTCGTTCGACACCTGCGATCCCTTCGCTGCGCGCTGCCTCGACGAGGACTTCAACCGCGTGTGGGATGCCAGCGTGCTGGACAGCACGCGGCGCACGCGCGAGCTCGCTCGGGCGCGCGCGCTGCGCCCGTTCTACGACGCGACGGACTTCCTGCTCGACCTCCACTCGATGACCGATCCGTGCCCGCCGCTCGCGCTCGCCGGCCGGCACGACAAGGGCGTCCTGCTCGCCCGCGCGCTCGGCATGCCCGAGTACATCGTCGCCGACGCCGGGCATCGCGCGGGCCGGCGCCTGCGCGATTACGCGCAGTTCGACGACGCTGCGGACACGCGCAACGCGCTCCTGGTCGAGTGCGGGCAGCACTGGGAAGCCGCGGCGCCGGGCGTCGCGCGCCAGGCGATGCTGCGCTTCCTGCGGCACTTCGACATCGTCGACCGTGCCTTCGTCGAGGCGCACATCGATCGCGACGCACTGCCACCGCAGCGCACGATCGAGATCACCGACGTCGTCACGATCGCGAGCGGCGCGTTCGCCTTCATGCTCCCGGTGCGGAGCATGATGACGATCGAGCGTGCCGGAACGCTCCTCGCACGCGACGGCCATCGGGAAATCCGCAC
>JBLMWW010000197.1:0-4868 GCA_050257435.1 Rudaea sp. | reverse complement strand
ATCACCAGCGCACCTCCTGGTTGGGCGTGGCCGAGATGCGGTGGATCGAGAGGTCGGCGCCGTTGAATTCTTCTTCGGGATCGAGGCGCAGGCCCACCGTGCGCTTCAGCGTGCCGTAGACGAGGAGGGCGCCGGCCACCGCCACGGCGACGCCGAGCAGCGTGCCCACCACCTGCGATCCGAACGCGACGCCGCCGAGGCCGCCCAGCGCCTTCGTGCCGAAGATGCCCGCGGCGATGCCGCCCCACGCGCCGCACACGCCGTGCAGCGGCCACACGCCGAGGACGTCGTCGATCTTCAGGCGATTTTGCGTGAACGTGAACAGCCCGACGAAGAGCGCGCCCGCGAGAGCGCCGGTGACGAGCGCGCCGATCGGATGCATGACGTCGGAGCCCGCGCAGATCGCGACGAGGCCCGCGAGCGGTCCGTTGTGCACGAACCCCGGATCGTTGCGCCCGACGAACAGCGCGGCGAGCGTCCCGCCCGCCATCGCCATCAGCGAATTGAGCGCGACGAGGCCCGAGATCTTGTCGATCGTCTGCGCGCTCATCACGTTGAAGCCGAACCAGCCCACCGAGAGGATCCACGCGCCGAGCGCGAGGAAAGGGATCGACGACGGCGGATGCGCGGCGATGCCGCCTTCCTTCGAATAGCGCCCGCGCCGCGCGCCGAGCAGCAGCACCGCGACGAGTCCGATCCAGCCGCCGAAGGCATGCACGACGACGCTGCCCGCGAAATCGTGGAACTCGGCCCCGAAGAGGCGGCCGAGCCAGCCCTGGATGCCGAAGCGGCCATTCCAAGCGATGCCCTCGAAGAATGGGTAGACGAGCGCGACGAGGACGAACGACGCGGCGATCTGCGGGTGGAAACGTGCGCGCTCGGCGATGCCGCCGGACACGATCGCGGGTATGGCGGCGGCGAACGTGAGCAGGAAGAAGAAGCGGACGAGGCCGTAGCCGCTCATCGCGGCGAGCGCCTCCGCGCCCTGGAAGAACGTGACGCCGTACGCCACGGCGTAGCCGATGAAGAAGTAGGCGACGGTCGACGAGCCGAAGTCGGTCAGGATCTTGACGAGCGCGTTGACCTGGTTCTTCTCGCGCACCGTGCCGAGCTCGAGGAACGCGAACCCCGCGTGCATCGCGAGCACCATGATCGCGCCAAGCAGAATGAAGAGCGTATCGGCGTTCGTGCGCAGCGCTTCCATGCGTTCCCTCCCTCGGCCGACAGGGTCGTCGTGAATGCGGCGCGCCGCGCCGCTCGATGGGTCACAGCGTGAAGCTCATCTCCGACAGCAGCGCGCCCGGGAGCGTAGCGCTCGCGAGCGTGCGCTGGCCGTACGTATCGGGATCGAGCAGCAACTCCCGCTCGGCGGTCAGCGCCTCGAGATTCGTCCCCAGCATCCGATAGAGCGTGTCGTCGAAGCGGAGCACGTTGGCCGGCGCGACGACGTTGCCGTTCTCGACCCAGAACGTCGCAAAGCGCGTCATGCCCGTCATTCGGCACGCCGGGCGGTCGGAGTAATTGAGGTACCAGAGGTTGCCCACCGCGAGGCCGGTGCCGAGGGCCGCGAGCGCATCGGCCGCGGGAAGCTCGCCTGCGGCCATCGACAGCGACTCCGGCGCTTCGGCCCGATTGGCGCCGTTGGTCTGGAGATCGAACTCGCGCGCGGTGCGCGGCGACACCAGCGCACCGACCAGCACGCCGTCGACGATGAGGGGCGTCGTGGGCGGGCGCGTGAAGCCTTGCTCCTGGAACGCCGGCGCAACGCCACCGGCGACGTCCTCGCTCATGGACACGCGGGGATCGAGCCGCGCGTCGGCGCGCAACCGCATCAGCGGACTGTGCTTGGTCTCGATCGCGCGCGCGGAAAAGCCGCCCCAGCCGAGCAGGCCGACGATCTCCTGCAGAGCGGACGGGGTGAGATAGGCGCGATAGCGGCCGGGTTCGAGCACCTTCGGCGGCCGGCTCATGAGCGCAAGGTCGTCGATCGCCTTGGCCATCCTCGCGCGCAACGCGTCGTCACGCCAGGCGAAGCCGGAGTACGCGCACCGGACGGCCTTGTCGCCGCGGAAATAGAGGCTCCACTGCAGATTGAACGTCGTGGCGGCGTGCCAGTTGCGCTGGCCGTCGGAATTCGCGAAGCCGCGAAAGACCGGGCCGGCGGCGAGAATGCCGACGAGATCGTGCCCGCGGGCGAGGTCGAGGATCTGCTCGACCATCGCTTCGGGTGCGGGCATCGACGCGTCGCGCGTGGCGCGCGTCGAGTCGACGCTCGAAGGCAGCAGGAGGTGCGGATCGTCGGGGACGCCCGCGAGCGCGTCGCGCAGGCCGGCGATGGCCGCGGCGATCGCCTGCATGTCGGCGGCGCGATCGCCGCCGAGCGACAGTGCGTGCGACGCGTGGCGTGCGCCGCGGATGAGCCGCACGTCGGCGTACCGCTGCTCGACGTGCCCCGGCTGGCGCACCCTCCCGCGATTCATCCGCACGAAGTCGGTGTCTTCGGCGGCGAAGCCCAGCGTGTAGCGCTCGCCGGGCGCGAGCGCGCGGCCGGCGGCGTCCGCGAGCGCGTGGAAGTACGTCTCCATCCCGGCCGCCTCGCCCGGCGGGCTCGCGAGTCCCGCCGCGTTCACGCTTCGCCCCCGAACACGTCGACGCCGGTGAACACGCACGCGGGCGAGGCGTGCCCGACGCGGATGGTCTGGGACGGCTCACCCTTCCCGCAATACGGCGTGCCGAGGACGCGCACGGTGTCCGCATTGCCGACGCGCGCGAGGCTGCGCCAGAACACGGCGCTGACGCCGCGGTAGTTCGGGTTCTTCACCACCCGGCCGAGCCGGCCGTTCTCGATCAGCCGGCCGCGCTCGCAACCGAACTGGAACTTGTTGCGCGAGTCGTCGATCGACCACGAGCTGTTCGTTTCCATCAGGATGCCGCGCTCGATGCCGGCGACCAGCTCGTCGAACGTCGCGTCGCCGGGCTCGAGGTTGAGATTCGCCATGCGGTCGATCGGCGGCCGATTCCAGCCATCGGCGCGCGCATTCGCCACGCCCGGCAGCCCCGAGCGCGCCTGCGACACGGCACCGCCGAGCGGTCGCTCGAGAAGGCCCTTGCGAATCAGGTACGTGCGCTGCGCGCGCGTCCCTTCGTCGTCGTAGGCGTAGCTCGCGAGCTCCTCGGGGCGCGTCGGGTCGAACGTGATGTCGAGATGCTCCGAGCCGTAGCGATACCGGCCGAACATGTCCGGCGTGACGAAGCTCGTGCCCGCGAAGTTGCGCTCGTCGCCGAGGATGCGGTCGAGCTCGAGCGGATGGCCGATCGATTCGTGGATCTGCAGGACCATCTGGTCGGGTGCGAGCAGCACGTCCATGCGGCCCGACGGGCAGTTCGGCGCGGACAGCAGTTCGAGTGCCTCGTCGACGATGCGTGCCATGCCACCGACGAAGCCGAAGCGCGCCAGGATCTCGGTTCCGCCTTGCTGGCAAATGCCGCGGTGACCGTTCAGCGACCGCTGCTGCGTCACGCCGTCGGCGTGCGCGGTCACGCCAAGCGACGGGAACAGGAAGCGATAGCGCTGGAGGACGTCGCCGCCCTCGCTCGTGACGAGGCGATGCGTGGCATGGCGAACGTCGACGAGCGCGTCCCAGTCGACGATGCGCGGGTCGCGCGCCGCATCGGCGGACTCGCGCTCGAGCAGCGCGTACCACTCCTGCGCGGTCGGGAGCGGCCCGTCGAGCGAGGGCGATAGGTAATCGCCGCGGGGTGCCGGACGCGGAAGCGCGCGCGAATCGTCGAGCGCGTATCGCGCCGTGCACCGGGCCCATTGGGCGGCGCGCCGCAGCACGCGCCGTATCCCCTCCGCGGACACGTCCGCGGTCGCGGCGTAGCCATACCCGCCGGCCGCGTACACCGAGGCCATGACGCCGCGGTCGGTCACGATCGAAAGCGGCTGGGCGACGCCCTTGCGGATCGAGAAGAACTCGCCGGTCTCCTCGACGAAGCGCAGCGACCAGAAATCGGCGTCGACTTCGAGCGCGGGAAGGGGAATCTTGTCCATCGCGGCGGAGGAGAAGCGCCGGGACCGTTTGCGGCGGCCGCGGCGCTGAAAACGAGAATTATCTCCGATTCGTCTGTCGACCCCGGAGGGGTCTCGTCCGGCGCCGGCGGGCCGTCACGGCAGTTCGGTCGCGAGCCGGGCGAGGGCGTCGCCGGTCACCCGGGCGATGCGCCAATCGGGAAGGACGCTGGCCCCGAGCGATTCGTAGAAGCGGATTGCCGAAGCGTTCCAGTCGAGCACCGCCCATTCGAAGCGTCCGCAGCCACGGTCGCGGGCGATCCGCGCGAGCGCACCGAGGAGCGCCTTGCCGGCGCCGCGCCCGCGATGCGCGGGCTCGACGAAAAGGTCCTCCAACCACAGGCTGCGGCGGCCGAGGAACGTCGAGTAAGTATGAAAAAACAAAGCGAATCCGATGCAGATTTGAGAATTACCGTCAACACGTGCAATCAGCGCCTCGGCGGCCCGATCGGGACCGAACAGCGCCAAGTCGAGGTCGGCCTCGGTGGACGTGCAAAGGTGCGCCAACCGCTCGTAGTGGGCCAGCGCGCGGATCAGCCGATGAAGGTCGGGAACGTGCTCCGGGCCTGCGGGACCGACGTGCACCGCACGTTCCTTCGCGCTCATCGAGGTGCCTTTGTCCTGATCACAACGGCCGCCCGAGGATCACGAGGTCGCGGCGCACGCCGTCGAGCTTGGCGATTCCGGGCAGCGTCCCCCATGGCAGGAAGCCCGCGCCGCGAAAAAGCGCCAGGCTCGCGAGATTGTGGCCGAACGTGAAGGCCAGCAGTGTCGTGATCCCCAGCGCGGGCGCGGC
>JBLMWW010000196.1:0-23684 GCA_050257435.1 Rudaea sp. | reverse complement strand
GGCATGGTCCGCGACGACGCATGCGCTGCAGCGGTTGCGCGACAACCCGGTTGCCGCCGACCAGGAATACGACCGCCTGCAGGAGGACGACCCCGGGCTCGTGCCGGCGCTCACGTTCGACCCGCGCGAAGATCCGGCTGCGCCCTACGTGGCGCGTGGCGCGCGACCGCGCGTCGCCATCCTGCGAGAGCAGGGCGTGAACGGTCACGTCGAGATGGCGGCAGCCCTCGCGCGCGCGGGCTTCGAGGCGGTCGACGTGCACATGACCGACCTGGCGGCCGGGCGCCGCGCGCTCGCCGATTTCGCCGGCATCGTCGCCGGCGGCGGCTTCTCGTACGGCGACGTTCTCGGTGCGGGCGAGGGCTGGGCGAAGTCGATCCTGTTCAACGCCCGCCTGCGCGACATGTTCGCCGCCTATTTCGCGCGCACCGACACCTTCACGCTCGGCGTGTGCAACGGCTGCCAGATGATGAGCAACCTGAAGCCGATCGTTCCCGGAAGCGCACACTGGCCGCATTTCGTGCGCAACGCCTCCGAGCAATTCGAGGCGCGCTTCGTGATGCTCGAGGTGACGGCGTCACCGTCGCTCTTCTTCCGCGACATGGCGGGCAGCCGCATTCCCGTCGCGCTGGCGCATGGCGAGGGCTACGCCGAGTTTCGCGATGCGGCGCAGCTTGCCTCCGCACAACCGTACGTCGCGCTGCGCTTCGTCGATCATCGCGGGAATGCCACCGAGGCCTATCCGTACAATCCGAGCGGCTCCCCGCAGGGGATCACGGGACTCACCACCGAGGACGGGCGCTTCACCATCCTGATGCCCCATCCCGAGCGCGTGTTTCGCAGCGTGCAGATGTCCTGGCATCCGGACGAGTGGGGCGAGCTGTCGCCGTGGTATCGCATGTTCGCCAACGCGCGCAAATGGATGGATTGAGATGCCGCATTCGCTGACCGTCTATTCCATCAACGGCGTGACGCCGGTCGTCGATCCGACGGCGTATGTCCATCCATCGGCCGTGCTGATCGGCGACGTCATCGTGGGTGCAGGCTGCTACGTCGGCCCGTGCGCATCGCTTCGCGGCGATTTCGGCCGGATCGAGGTGCGCGCCGGAGCCAACATCCAGGATTCGTGCATCGCACACGGGTTTCCCGGCACCGATACGATCGTCGGCGAGGAGGGCCACATCGGGCACGGGGCGATCCTGCACGGCTGCATCGTCGAGCGCAATGCGCTCGTCGGCATGAACGCCGTCGTCAACGACAGCGCCGTCATCGGCGAAGCGTCGATCGTCGCCGCGATGGCGTTCGTCAAGGCGCGGATGGTGGTGCCGCCGCGGATGCTGGTGGCCGGGATGCCGGCGCGCGTCGTGCGTGAGTTGACGAAGACCGAGCTTGCATGGAAGGTCGAGGGAACGCAGAGCTACCAGGTGCTCACACGCCGCAGCCTCGAGACGATGCGCGCAACCTCGCCGCTCACCGCCGTCGAGGCCGATCGCCGGCGCATCGAATTGCCCGAGCTTCTTCCGTTGTCGTCGCTGAAGGCGCGCGGAAGACGATAAACGGGGCGTATCAGAAGCCGGCGGCCTGTCCGTCGCGCCGCGGATCCGACGCGGCGACGTAACCGGTTTCGGCCTTGAGGATCACCTGGCCGGCGCCGAAATCCATGTAGGAATCGGGCACCGACTCGAGCCGATGGCCGAGCGCGACGAGGCCCTCGCGCAATTCACGCGACGCGCTCGCCTCGAGGTCGATCGAGCGCGCGGCGTTCACCTTCCAGCGCGGCGCATCGAGCGTCGCCTGCGGATTCATCCCGTAGTCGCGCATGCGCACGACGGTTTGGACGTGCCCGGGCGGCTGGATCGGCCCGCCCATCACGCCGAACGCGGCGAGGGGGCGGCCGCGCTCGGTCATGAACCCGGGAATGATCGTGTGGAACGGCCGCTTGCCGCCCGCGACTTCGTTGGGATGATCCTGCTCGAGCGTGAAGCCTGCGCCGCGATTTTGCAGGCTGATGCCGGTATTCGGCACGACGACACCCGAGCCGAAGCCCATGTAGTTGGACTGGATCAGCGATACGATGCGGCCCTCCGCATCGGCGGCGCACGCGTAGACCGTACCGCCGCGCGGTGGCGCGCCCGGGCCGAACGATTGCGCGCGGCGAGGATCGATGAGCGCCGCACGTGCACGCAAGTAATCGCCATCGAGCAGCATCGCCGGCGTCACTTGCATTGCCGCAAGATCGGCGACGTAGCGATGCACGTCGGCGAACGCCAGCTTCATGGCCTCGATCTGCAGGTGCTGGCTCTCCACGGAATCGGGCGCAAGCGCCGGCAGATCGAAGGCTTCGAGGATGCCGAGCGCCAGCAGTGCCGCGATCCCCTGTCCGTTCGGCGGGATTTCGTGCACGGTCACGCCGCGATAGTCGATCGCGATTGGCGTCACCCAGTCGATCGTATGCAGCTCGAAGTCGGCATGCGTGTGGGCGCCGCCGCTCGCCTTCGCGTGGGCGACGATCGCGTCCGTGAGCGCGCCGCGATAGAACGCTTCGCCGCCGGACCGCGCGATCGACTCGAGCGTCGACGCCATGGCATGCGAGCGGAAGCGCTCGCCCGCGCGCGGCGTATGCCCGTCGATCAGGAAGTGGTCCTGCCAGCCGAGCCCCTGCGGCATGAGCGGCGCGGCGAGGCGCCATTTCTCGGCGACGACCGGCGATACCGGATAGCCGTCGCGCGCATAGCGAATCGCCGGCTCGAAGAGATCGGCGAACGGAAGATTCCCGTAGCGCTTCGACAATGCGGCCCACCCCGAGACCGCGCCCGGGATCGTCACCGTCTCCCACCCGCGCTGCGGCATCGATTTGTGTGCGGCGAAGCGCGCCCGACTCCACGCCGCCGGCGCGCGTCCCGAGGCATTGAGGCCCGCGAGCTCCGCGCCGTCCCAGAGGATGGCGAACAGATCCGAGCCGATGCCGTTGCTGCATGGCTCGACGACGGTCAGCGTGATCGCGGTGGCTAGCGCGGCATCGATCGCGTTGCCGCCGCGCGCGAGCATCGCGATGCCTGCCTGCGTCGCGAGCGGCTGCGACGTGGCGACGACGTTGGCCGCGCAGATCGGCTGGCGGCGGGAGGGGTAGGGGAGGGACCAGTCCATTATCAGGGGCGCGGGGCGAGGGGCGAGGGGCGAGGGACGAGGGGCGAGGGCGAGGGACGAGGGACCAGGGACCAGAGACGAGGGACGAGGGACCAAAGGCGAGGGACGAGAGAGGACGGGACTTTACGTCATGCCGCCACTAGCGCGATCGCCGACCGAGCTAGAGACTATGACAGAACACCTGGAAGCTGCGCTCGGCTGCCCTTTGACTCTCTCGCCCCTCGTCCCTCGCCCCTAGCCTTGCTGAAACGCCTCCTCCCTCCGCCTGCGAATGTTCGGCGCGGCGATCACGAGGACCAGAAGCACGGCGGCGGCGAGGAGGCCCGCCGAAATCGGCCGCGTGGCGAACACGGTGGCGTCGCCGCGCGAAAGCAGGAGCGCACGGCGCAGATTCTCCTCCATCATGGGGCCGAGGACGAAGCCGAGGAGCAGCGGTGCCGGCTCGCATGCGAGTTTCGCGAGGAGCAGTCCGAGCGCGCCGAAGAACGCGGTCTGCATCACGTCGAAGCTCGTGTTGTTGACGGTGTAGACGCCGATGCAGCAGAAGAGAAGGATCGCCGGGTACAGCATCCGGTAGGGCACGGTCAGGAGGCGGATCCAGATGCCGATCAGCGGCAGGTTCAGCACGACGAGCATCAGGTTCCCGATCCACATCGACGCGATCAGGCCCCAGAACAGCTGCGGGTTCGAGGTCATCACCTGCGGGCCCGGCTGAATGTTGTGGATCGTCATCGCGCCGACCATCATCGCCATCACCGCGTTCTCGGGAATGCCGAGCGTGAGCAGCGGAATGAACGACGTCTGTGCGCCGGCGTTGTTCGCGGATTCGGGTCCGGCGACCCCCTGGATCGCGCCCTTGCCGAATTGCGACGGGTCCTTCGCGAGCTTCTTCTCGAGACTGTAGGAAGCGAACGACGAAAGCATCGCGCCGCCGCCCGGCAGCACGCCGAGAATCGAGCCGAGCGCGGTGCCGCGCACCACGGCGGGGGCCGCGAGCCTGAACTGTTCCCTCGTGATCCACAGGCCCGAGAGCTTGGTGCGGACGACCTCGCGCTGCTCCCTCGATTCGAGGTTCAGGATGATCTCCGAGAAGCCGAACATTCCCATCGCAACCACGACGACGCCGATGCCATCGGACAGCTCGGGGATGTCGAACGTGAAGCGCATGACGCCGGAATTGACGTCGGTGCCGACGATGCCGAGGAGCAGCCCGAGGACGATCATCGCGATCGCCTTGACGAGCGAGCCGTGCGCGAGCACGACGGCGCCGATCAGGCCGAGCACCATGAGCGAGAAGTATTCGGCGGGACCGAACTTGAGTGCGAGTGCGGACAGCGGCAGCGATACGCCAGCGACGAGCAGCGTGGCGCAGGTGCCCGCGAAGAACGAACCGATGGCTGCGGTCGCGAGCGCGGCGCCGGCCTGGCCGTTGCGGGCCATCTGGTAGCCGTCGAGGCACGTGACCACCGACGACGCCTCGCCCGGCATGTTGACCAGGATCGCCGTCGTGGAGCCGCCGTACTGAGCGCCGTAGAAGATGCCAGCGAGCATGATCAGTGCGGAGACGGGCTCGAGTGCGTACGTCGTCGGCAGCAGCATCGCGATCGTCGCGACCGGTCCTATGCCGGGCAGGACGCCGATCAGCGTGCCGAGGAGCGCGCCGACGAGCGCATAGAGCAGGTTGACCGCGGTCAACGCGACGCCGAGGCCCATCGCGAGATGACCGAAGATTTCCACGTCGATCGCGCCTTGGGATAAGGCGTCAGCCCTGGCCGGGCCAGATGGGAAGCTGGATCTGCAACCCGACCACGAACACGCCGACCGCCAATGCCGCCAGCACGATGCCCGCGAGCAGTGCCTCGCGCGGGCGGAATTCGCGACTCGCCGCGCTCGACGCGAAGATCAGGATCAGCGTCGACAGGGCCACGCCGAGGGGACGCACGATCGCACCGAACAGCACGACGCTGCCCAGGACGATCAGCGTCGGGCGCCAGTGCACCCGGGGGATCGGCGCGCCCGGTGTGCGCGCGGCGCGCAGCGCGAGGATCGCGCCGAGCACGATCAGGAGGACGCCGAGGATGCGCGGGAAATAGCCCGGTCCCATGCGCGCGGCGGTGCCGAGCGTGTAATGCGAGCCGAGGACGATCGCGGCGACGCCGGCCGCGATGAACAGCGCGCCGGACCAGAAATCCTTCGGGTTACGAATCGCGGGCATCGCTCTCCCCGTGACGAAGCCACTCGGCGCGCGCGCGCTCGGGCGGAGGAAGCATAGCATCGCCTCTCGCCGCACTTGCCGATGGCGGCGGATAGATTCGAATCGACCGGCGCACGCCGCGAAGGGCGCAAAAAAGGGCAGGCCGTCACCGGCCTGCCCATCGATCCAACGCGAGCGAATCAGACGCCGTTCTTCGCGCGGAGATCCTTGAAATACTTGTCGAGCCACTGCGCCTGCATCCGCTGCTGGAGCTGCGGCTTCACCTCTTCGAAGGTCGGCACCTTGGCGTCGCGGATGTCCTCGACCTCGATCACGTGCCAGCCGAATTGCGTCTGCACCGGCTGCGCCGTGAACTTGCCCTTCGGCGTCGCCTTCATCGCATCGCCGAACGGCTTGACGAAGTTGGCCGGCGAGTTCCAGTCGAGATCGCCGCCCTTGTCCTTGGAGCCGGGATCCTCGGAACGCGCCTTGGCGAGCTCGTCGAACTTCGCACCCTTCTGCAGCTCGGCGATGATGTCCTTCGCCTGGTCCTCGGTCTTCACGAGGATGTGGCGCACCTTGTATTCCTTGTCGCCGATCTGCGACTTGATCGAGTCGTATTCCTTGTGAAGGTCGGCATCGGGCACCGGGTTCTTCTTGATCCAGTCGTTCACGTAGGCGCGCACGAGCACCGTCTGCGACGCGAGGTCCATCTGCGTCTTCACGTCGGGATTCTTGTCCAGACCCTGTTTCTTCGCCTCACGGGCGAGGAGCTCGCGTGTGTTGAGCTCTTCCTTCACCGCATTGCGGATCTCCGGCGTGTCCTTGCCGCCCTGCGCCAGGCGCTCCTTGAGGAGCACGTCGTACTGGCCCTGCGTGTAGAGGGCCTTGTCGGCCGACGACGCGGCGGGCTTGTCGGCCGCTTTCGGCGCAGCAGCCTTCGCGGCGGGTGCGGCCGCCTGCGCGAGCGCGCCTCCCGAGCAGAGCGCGGCCATGGCCGCAACGGCAACCAGCGAACGTTTCATTGCTTCATCCTTTCGTCAGTACGGATTTCGTCCGGCGCGTACGCCTCTACGGCGAGTGCGTGCACCGGGAAGGGAATCAGATCGCCGACGCGTGCGAGGACTGCCCGATGGCGGGCGAGGCGCGTCAATCCGAGGAAATGCTCGGACACGATCGTCACGGAAAAGTGCCCGGCGCCCGACGCGGCACCGGCATGCCCCACGTGATGGCTGCTGTCGTCGCGAATCTCGAGGCGAATCGGTGCGAGCGCCGCGAGCCGGCGTTCCAGCGCGCTGCGTACGTCGTCGCTCATTGCGAGGGCTCGGTCACGTGCCGCGCGAGGAAGAGTCCCTGCGCCAGCGCGAACGCCAGGAACAGCCCGATCCCGCCCCACACCTTGAAGTTCACCCAGGTATCGGTCGAGAAGTGGAACGCGATGTACCAGTTGGCGAACGCCATCGCCACGAAGAACGCCACCCAGGACCAGGTCAGGCGCGTCCAGATCGGCGCCGGCAGCGCGATGTCCTTCATGACCACGGCGATGAAGTCGCGGCGCCACACGAGCTTGCCGGCGCCGAGGATCGCGCCGAAGCAGAGGTAGAGCACCGTCGGCTTCCACTTGATGAACGTCTCGTCGCGCAGCAGGAGCGTGGCACCGCCGAACACGACGATGATCGCGAGCGAGAGCCAATGCACCGCGGACACCGTGCCGCGGAAATGGAACCAGGCGATCTGCACCACCGATGCCGCGATCGCGACCGCCGTGGCGACCCAGATGCCCTGCCACTTGAAGGCGGCGAAGAAGAGGAGGAGCGGAAAATAGTCGGCGACCAGGCGCATAAACCGACCATTATATCGCGAACGCCGCGCCGTTCCGAATGCTATGCGCGGCCGAGCGGCGGCTGCGGGCGCAGCTAAGCGCGCTTGGACCGCGCCGGGGCCAGTTCGCGGCGCAGTCGTGCCCAGTCGAACCCGGGCCCGGGGTCGGTCTTGCGCCCGGGCGCAATGTCGCTGTGTCCCGCGATGTCCTCGATCGGATAGCGCGCGCGCAGTGCGCGCGCGAGGCGGCCGAGCATCCGGTATTGAGCGGGCGTATAGGGCACCTCGTCGCTGCCTTCGAGCTCGATCCCGATCGAGTAATCGTTGCAAGGCGCGCGGCCCCGCCAGGACGATTCGCCTGCATGCCACGCGCGGGCGGTACAGGGCACGAACTGCACGAGCCGTCCGTCCCGCCGGATGAGGAAATGCGACGACACGCGCAGGCCCGCGATCCCTGCGTAATAGGGATGGGCACGCGCATCGAGCCGGTTCGTGAACAACCTTTCAATGCCGTCGCCGCCGAACTCGCCGGGCGGCAGTGAAATTGCGTGTATGACGATGAGCGAGATGGGCGTATCGTTCGGTCTGGCGTCGCTGTTTGGCGACGGGACCTGGACCGCCAGATTCGCGCGTCCCTCCCGGTCGATCGCCAGGCGCCGCCTCACTGGGATTGCCGAGCGGCCGGTGGCAGATTTCGGAATCGGGCGCTTCACGGTTCGCGAACGATTCTGCCACACGGCGGCCTTTCGCATGCCGGGCCCCGTCGCCCGGCCGGCCGCGCGCTCGGAGCATCCCGGAGATCCGCGACCACCCAGCCCGACAGCGAATGATCGACCTCAAGACCGCGTTTCGGAGAGTGGGCCTTGCGCTGCGCTTCATCGCGCCGCTCACGGCGATGCTCGCACTGCTCGCGCTCGCGCTCGTGCCGCTCGTCGACTCGCTGACGTTGCGCTGGTGGGTCGCCGACCTCGAGACTCGCTCGCGCCTCGTCGCCAACACGATGCAGGAACAACTCGTCGACCTGGTGCGCGAGGGCAACGGCGCGCGCATCCGCCAGCTCTTCCGGCGGGCGGTCGAGGACGAGCGCCTTTACGCGGTCGCCTATTGCAACGCCGAGGGGCAGGTCGTCTACAAGACGACGACCTATCCGCTCGACCTCGGCTGCCGCGAAGTCAAGGGGACGGGCCCGGACGCGCACGTTCTGCGCCAGTTCCCGCCCGGCTCGCTGCACGTCACCTGGTTCCCGATCCCGTCGACCGGAGCACAGGCGGGAACGCTCGTGCTCGTGCACGACATGAGCTTCGTCGACCGGCGCAGCGCCGATACGCGCCGGTACATCATCGGCTTCTTCATCCTGCTCGGCGTCGTCGTGTCGTTCATCACGGTGCTCGTCGCGCATCTCTCGTGGCGCGGCTGGGTGGCCGGCGTGCGCGCGTTGTTGCGCGGCGAAGGCATCTTCCAGCCGTTCCGCGAGACGAACAATCCCGACCTGCAGCCGCTCGTCGGCGAGGTGCGCGCGCTGTTGCGCGAGGTCGACATGAGCCGCCGCAACCTCGAGCGCGGCGCGATCTGGGATCCGGAGATGCTGCGGTCGGTGCTGCGCAACGAGCTCGCCGGCGACGAGATCGTGCTCGTGTCCAACCGCGAACCGTACATCCACATGCGGCACGGCGACGACATTGCGATCCGCCGTCCCGCGAGCGGGCTCGTCACCGCGATGGAGCCGATCATGCGCGCGTGTTCCGGGACGTGGATCGCGCACGGCAGCGGAACCGCAGACCGGGAGGCCGTCGATCGCCACGATCGTCTCGCGGTGCCGCCCGACAATCCCAGCTACACGCTGCGGAGGGTATGGCTCAGCGAGGAGGAGGAGCGGGGCTACTACTATGGCTTCGCCAACGAGGGGCTGTGGCCGCTTTGTCATATCGCGCACGTGCGGCCGATCTTCCGCACGAGCGACTGGGAGCAGTACGTCGAGGTGAACCAGCGTTTCGCCGCTGCGGTGTGCCAGGAGGCGCAGACGGAGGATCCGGTCGTCCTCGTGCAGGACTACCACTTCGCGCTCCTGCCGCGCTTCATCCACGAGCGGCTGCCTAAGGCGACGATCATCACGTTCTGGCACATCCCGTGGCCCAATCCCGAATCGTTCAGCATCTGTCCCTGGCGCGCGCGCGTGCTGGACGGGCTCCTCGGCAGCACGATCCTCGGCTTCCACACGCAATACCACTGCCGCAATTTCATCGACACCGTCGACCGGTTCATGGAGGCGCGCATCGAGTACGAAGCGTCGCGCGTCTCGTACGGCGGCCATCGGACGAGCATCGAGCCGTATCCGATCTCGATCCAGTGGCCGTCGCCGTGGCAGGACGTGCAGCCGAGCGTCGCGGAGTGCCGCAAGCGCGTGATCGAGCGTGAGGGGTTCCCGAACGACGTCATCATCGGCATCGGCGTCGATCGCATGGACTATACGAAGGGCATCATCGAGCGCTTCCATGCGGTCGAGCGCCTGCTGGAGCTGCGTTCCGAGCTCGTCGGGCGCTTCTCCTTCGTCCAGATCGCGGCACCGACGCGCTCGTCGCTCGACGATTACCAGACCTTCGAGCACGAGGTCCACGCGCTCGCCGAGCGCATCAACCGCCGCTTCGACACCGCGCGCGTGCCGCCGATCCGGCTCAAGGCCGAGCATCACGAGCCCGAGTTGATCAACGAGTATTACCGCGCCGCCGACGTCTGCGTCGTGACGAGCCTGCACGACGGCATGAACCTCGTCGCGAAGGAGTTCGTCGCGTCGCGCGACGACGAGCAGGGCGTGCTGGTGCTGAGCCAGTTCACCGGCGCGTCGCGCGAGCTGCACGACGCGCTCCCGGTCAACCCCTATCACGTCGACCAGTGTGCCGAGGCGCTCGAGCGCGCGGTGGTGATGCCGATGGAGGAGCAGCGCGTGCGAATGCGCAGCATGCGCAGGTTGGTGCAGGAATACAACGTCTACCGATGGGCCGGAGCGATGCTGCTCGACGCGAGCCGGGTGCGCCAGCGGCAGCGCATCGTCGAGCGCATCGACCGGCATCGCGAGCAGACGGTGGAGATCGGATGATTTACGCTTTTTCCCCCGAGGGCGTGGCCTGCCTCGACGCCGTCCTCGCGACGCGGCCGCTCCTTGCGTTCGACATCGACGGCACCCTGGCGCCGATCGTCCAGCGGCCGGACGATGCGCGGCTGCCCGACGACGTGCAGCGCTGCCTCGCGGCGCTCGTCGAGACGTCGGACGTCGCGATCATCACGGGCCGCTCGGTCGACGACGCGCGCCGGATGCTCGCGTTCGAGCCGCGCTACCTGATCGGCAACCACGGGGCGGAGGGCCTTCCCGCGTGGAGCAAGCGTTCGGCCGCGTTCGCGCGCACCGTGCGCGACTGGCGCGAGTCGCTCGAGTCCTCGCCGGAGCTCGCGGACGCGGGGGTCACGCTCGAGGACAAGCGGTACTCGCTCTCGTTGCACTACAGGAACGCGCCCGACGCGAACGCCGCGCGGCGCGCGATCGCCGATGCGCTCCAGCGGCTGCTCCCGCGGCCCAAGGTGGTCGGCGGCAAGGCGGTGGTGAACGTGCTGCCCCCCGATGCGCCGGACAAGGGCGAGGCGCTGCGCGCGCTGATCGAGGAGACCGGGTGCGACAACGTGCTCTACGTCGGCGACGACGACACCGACGAGACGGTGTTCGGGCTGCACTTGCCGAGCGTGCTGACGTTACGCGTGGAGCCGTCGGCGCGCAGCGAGGCCGCGCTGTTCCTGCGCGATCAGCGCGAGGTCCTGACGCTCGTCCAGCACATCGCGCGGCATTGACACGCTCGACGCGTCACCGCCGGCGCTGGTCGTCGGCGCGCCGGCGCTGCTCGAGGACCTCGTCGACCTCGGCCCCGGCGAGGATGACCAGTCCCGCGATGTAGAGCCACAGCATCAGCAGCACCATCGCGCCGATGCTCCCGTAGACGGCGCTGTAGTTGCCGAAGTGCGACGTGTAGAGCGAAAACGCGTACGAGGCGACGACGAGGAGCGCCGTCGCGGCAACGCTGCCGGCGGTGAAGAGGCGAAACCGCCGCGCGCGGTTGGGCGCGAGGTAATAGATCAGCGAAATCGCGAGCAGCAGCGAGAGCACGATCACGAGCCATCGAAAGACGACGAAGAACGCCAGCAGCGCATCGCTGAACCCGTAGCGGTCGCCGATCCACGCCTGGATCACGCCCCCTAGGACGATCAGCGAAAAGCCGCCCAGGACCAGGACGCCGAAGAGGAGGCTCAGCAGCAGCGCCGTGGCGCGCGCTCGCAGGAAGGGGCGCCCCTCCTTCACGTTGAAGGCGGCGTTCAGTTGCCGCATGACGGCGTACATCCCGTTGGACGCCGACCAGTAGGCGGCGGCGACGCCGAACGTAAGCAGGCCGCCGCGCCGCTCGCTCGCGACCTGATGCACGACGCCGGCGAACATCTCGGCCGCACGTAGCGGCAGCGCTTCGCGCATCAGGTCCATGATCGCCTGATCGACCCGCGCGATCGGCAGGTAGGGCGTCACGGCGAGGAGCGCGATCGTCGCCGGGAAGATCGCGAGCGTGAGGTAGTAGGCGAGGACGGCCGCGCCGTCGAACGCGTTGTCGCGTTTCATCTCGCGGTAGACGCTCGTCAGCAGCTCGCGTAGCGACATGCTGGTCTCGGCAAGCGGGTCCCTATCGCATGCGGCGGCTCGGCACGTTCACGTCGTCGAGACGCCTGGATCCCTGGAATCGGCTGCGGTAAATGACCGATGCGTGCCACGCAGCCACAGCGCTCCACGTTGTGGCGACCGGGCACGTCGCGCCCGGTCGCTGGCGCTTATCGCGTTGGCGCATGGCGCGCCGCGATCGGCATTACTTGATCCCCAGCCGCTCCATCCGATAGCGCATCGCCCTGAACGTGATCCCCAGCAGCTTCGCCGCCGCCGTGCGGTTGTAGCGCGTCTTCTCGAGCGCCTCGTTGATCGCGGCGCGCTCGACGCGGTCGAGATAGTCCTGCAAGGGCCACTTCTCGCCGGCCGGGATCGGCGTCTCGGCTTCGTCGACGACGGGCGTGAGGTGCAGATCCTCCGCAGTGATGCGCTGGGGATCCGCCGCCAGCGACAGTCCGCGCTCGAGGATGTTCTCGAGCTCCCGCACGTTGCCTGGAAACGGGTAGCGCTCCAATGCCGCGGCGGCCTCGGGCTCGAGGCCCGCCGGGTTGCCGCGCGCAAGTTTCGCCAGGATCGCGTTCGCGATGAGCGGGATGTCCTCGCGCATCTCGCGCAAGCTGGGCATCGACAGCTCGATCACGTGCAGCCGGTAATAGAGGTCCTGCCGGAACTCGCTGTTCTCGACGAGCGCGGCGAGATTTTTGTGCGTCGCGCTGATGATTCGCGTGTCCACCGCGTCCTCGGTCGTGGAGCCGACCTTGCGCACTTTCTTTTCCTGGATCGCGCGGAGCAGCTTCACCTGCATCGCGAGCGGCAGGTCGGCGACCTCGTCGAGGAACAGCGTGCCGCCGTTTGCCGCCTGGAAGAAGCCGTCGCGATCCGCTTCCGCGCCGGTGAACGCGCCTTTCTTGTAGCCGAAGAACTCGCTCTCCATCAGGTTCTCGGGAATGGCGCCGCAGTTGACCGCGATGAATGGGAGCTCCGCGCGGGGTCCCTTGAGATGGATCATCCGGGCCGCGAGCTCCTTGCCGCTTCCCGACTCGCCGTTGATGAACACCGGCGCCTGGCTCTTTGCGAGCCGGTCGATCATGCCGCGGACCTGCTGCATCGCCGGCGACTCGCCGAGGAGCTGGTAGCTCGTTGCGGGCTGGGGCTTCTCGGGGACCTTCAACGCCTGCTTGACGAGCGCGCGCAGCTGCTCGAGCGCGACCGGCTTGGCGAGGTAGTCGAACGCGCCGGCCTTGAGCGCGGCGACGGCATTCTCGGGACTGCCGAACGCCGTGATGACGGCCACCGGCACATCCAGCGCTTTTTGGGTAATGTGCTCGACCACGCGCAGCCCCTCGCCGTCGGGCAGGTTCCAATCGGTGAGGCACAGGTCGAACGGGCCCGAGTCGAGGAGCCGGACCGCTTCGCCGACCGATTCGGCGCGGACGGTCTCGAGCCCCATGCGCGACAGGGTCATCTCGAGCAACTCGAGGAGATCGGGCTCGTCGTCGACGACCAGCACCTTCGGTTGACCACGGGTTCTGCGGGACATGAAAGGAAACGAGGGAAAGGGAAATCGGACGAGGCGGCGACGCTCAGGTCACCACCGCCGCGCTCATCGCCGGCGTCAACGCGCGCTTGAAGGTCATACGGAAGATCGCGCCCGGAGATTTTGCGAGCAGCTCGAGCGCCGCGCCATTGGCATCCGCGAGTTCGCGAGCAATATACAGACCAAGGCCGGTTCCGCCGGGGCGCGTCGTGAAGAAGGGCTCGAAGATCTGCGCGCGGAATTCGGCGGGAACGCCCGGGCCGTCGTCCGAGAGCTCGCAGATCACGGCATCGCCCATGTAGCCTGGCCGGGCGGTGATGCGGATGCTGCCCTCGCGCTTCTGACAATGCTGCCACGCGTTGCGGACGAGGTTCCATCCGATCTGGTTCAGATGGCCGCGATCGAACGTCACGCGCAGGTCGTCGGCGATGTCGATCATGACGCCTCCCGACGGGATCCCTTCGGCCTGCACGATCTCCTCGGCGAGCGCGCGGATGAACTCGCCGAGCGGAATCACCTCGGGCTGCTGGCGGTCACGCCGGTTGAGCTGGAGCACTTCGCCGACGATGCGATCGATGCGCTTCGCATTGCTGCGGATCATGCCGAGCAGGCGCTGCCCCTCGGGCGCGACGCTGCCGTCCTCCTCAAGCAGTTGCGCCGCCTGGTTGATCGCGGACAGGGGGTTGCGCACCTCGTGCGCGATGGACGCCGTGAGCCGTCCCATGGCGGCCAGCTTCATCTGCTGCGCCTCGTTCTGCGCCCGCCCGAGATCCTCGAGGTAGATCAGCGTCCCGCCATTTAGGCCCGAGCCGATGCGGACGAGCCTTACGCGAAGGAGGCGCTGTGTCGTCTCGACCTTGAAAGGTGGCAACGGCTCGGAGAAATCCTCGTTCCAGCGCCGCCAGTAGTCGTGCAGCGTGGCCGAGAACTCGGCCAGCCGCATGCCGCCTCGCATGCGGCCGAAGCCGCCGAGAAGGCGCGTCACCTGGGCGTTATGTCCCCGCACGACGCCGGTAAGATCGACGACGAGCACGCCGTCCTGCATGTCCTGGATGATCAGCCGGTTAACCTGCTCCAGGTTCGCGACATCGATACCGCGTTGCGCCGCCAGGTCTTCCGATGCCTTGGTGTACCGGCCGATGACGACGGCCGTGCCGACCATCGCGAAGTAACCGAGGCAGATGAGTCCCGTCTGAAAAAGCTGCGTCGCGGGGATGCCCCCGCCCAGCATCCGATACGTCTCGAGGCCGAGCAGGACCAGGGCCGCCATCGCGGCATGGAAAAATGCGGTCTGCGTGCGCAGCAGCCACCCGCTCGCCGCGAGCTGTGGAAAGAGCAGGATCGGCAGCGGCGCGCCGGTGCTGCCGCCCGCGACCATCAGCAGCGCCAGGAAGAACACGTCGCCGGCGAGGAGCCCGAGCAGCGTCTGCGCGATCGGCAGCGCCAAGCGCTCCTGCTGGATCCAGCCAAATGCCGCGAGCCCGTAGACGAAGTAGAGCGACGCGGCGGTGAGGAAGGAATTGGGCGTCGCGACGTTGAGCGCGCGAAGATCGAGCAATAGCGCGAGCCCGAGCAGCAGCGCGCCGGAGACGGCACGAAAGAGCCCGACGATCCACAGGATCCGCCGCGACGAGCCCGCGATCGACGCCGGCATCGGCGGCGGGCTGTATGGCGGAATGGCGGGCGACGGATCCAGGGTCATGGGACGACGCGCCCGAGGAGCTCGTCGCGTTGCTCTATCGAAACGGTCGGCGCTTGCGGTTTCGCGCGGAACGCTCACGCATCGCAGCGCGAATTGTGCCAGTAACCGGCCGGCCCATGGGAAAACGCGGCGCGGAAGGAGGCCGGGGCGCCTCCCGGGCGTCGATCGGACGCAACACGACAGACCGCGGGCACTTCAACGGCACACGGGCGTCCCGCCCGAGGGCTACCGGGACGCGTCGCGCGGCAGGCACTGCGGGTCGCCGCAGACCGGTCCGCGAGGGCCTTGGATCGCCTCGGCGCTCGGCAGATAGACGCCGCAATTCACGCAGCGCGTCATCGCCGCGTCCTGTGCCTTGCGCCCGCTGCGCGGCGCGTCTTTGCGCCCGCGGCTGTTCGCGACACTGACGAGACGCAGCACGAGCAGCACCACGAAGAACACGATCAGCCAGAAGATGATCTTGCCCATCGTGACTACAGCACCTTCCCCGGATTGAGGAGGCCCTGCGGGTCGAGCGCCGACTTGACGTGCCGCATCAGCTCCAGGTCGAGCGGCGCTTTGTAATGTGCGAGCTCGTCGCGCTTGAGTTGCCCGATGCCGTGCTCGGCGCTGATGCTGCCGCCGGCCGCGACGACACGATCGTGCACGATGCGGTTGATCTGCGGCGTGTGGTCGAGGAAGCGCTGTGCGTCGGTGCCTTCGGGGGCCGCGACGTTGTAATGCAGATTGCCGTCCCCGAGATGCCCGAATACGACGAGCCGTGCGCCGGGAAATGCGGCGACGACCGCGCGTCCGGTTTCCTCGGCGAATGCGGGGATGGCGGAGATCGGCAGCGAAATGTCGTGCTTGACGTTCGGCCCTTCGCGCTGCTGCGACTCGCTGATGTTCTCGCGCAGCGCCCACAGGCGCGCGGCCTGCTCCTGCGATTGCGCGATCGTGGCGTCGGCGACGATGTTCCGTTCGGCGGCATCGGCGAGCGCGGTTTCGGCGAGGGCGGCGAGGGGGGCGTCGGCTGCCGTGTCGTCGAGTTGCAGAAGCGCGTACCAGGCGTGCCCCGGCAGCGGGTCCGGCAGCTCCGGGTGGTATTTGCGCGACAGGTGCAGCGCGGGCGCGCCGATGAGCTCGAATCCCACGAGCCGGTCGCCCGTCGCTTGTCTCATCGCGTGCAAGAGCTCGACGGCGCGCGCGAGATCGCCGACGGCGGCGAGCGCGGTTACGCGCGTGCGCGGCCCGGCGAAAAGCTTCAGCACCGCCGCGGTAATGATGCCGAGCGTGCCTTCGCTGCCGATGAAGAGCTGCTTCAGATCGTAGCCCGTGTTGTCCTTGCGCAATCCGCGCAAGCCGTCCCAGACGCGGCCGTCGGCGAGCACGACCTCGACGCCGAGCACGAGATCGCGCGTGTTGCCGTAACGGAGGACGGCCGTGCCGCCGGCGTTCGTCGCAAGGTTGCCGCCGATCGTGCAGCTTCCTTCGGAAGCGAGCGACAGCGGGAACAGCAAGCCCGCTTCGCTGGCCGCCTGTTGCGCTTCGACGAGCGTAATGCCGGCCTCGACGGTGAGCGTGGCGTTGGCGCGATCGAGCGCACGTATCCTGCGCATGCGCGCGAGCGACACGACAATTTCGTTGCCCGTCGCGTCCGGCGTGGCGGCGCCGCACATGCCGGTGTTGCCGCCTTGCGGGACGAGCGGAACGCTCGCTTCGCGGCATACGTTTACGACGCGCGCAACCTCGTCGGTGCTGGCGGGACGCACGACGGCGCGCGCATTGCCTCGATACCGGCGGCGCCAGTCGATGACGTATGGCTCGACGTCCGCCGCGGCCGTCAGCACGTTGTCGCGCCCGACGATTTCGGCAAGACGCTCTGCGACGGTTGCAGCGCTGATCGCCATGGCGCACGATATTAGCGCACGCGGTTTGCCCGGGCGTCGCAGCGCTATCGGGCGAGGAGGCACGGCATGAGCGACGAATCGGGCAAGAAGACCGGCGACGCGCCCGCGTTTTCCGCGCAGGACGCGATGGCATTCATGCAGCGGATGTGGAACCCGTTCGCGATGCCGATGCCCGGATCCGCAGCGGGCGCGGTCGAGCCGACCGAGGGCGGGGCTTCCCCGCAGGCATCGCCGGCACCGGCGGTGGATCCGGCGATCATGCCGGGGTTGATGCCCGGCATGTTCGCGTTCCCGAATCCCGCCGCGATGTTCGCCGCGCTCGATCCGGTGCAGGTCGAGCGGAAGATCGCGGAGCTTCGCATCATCGAGAACTGGCTCGCGATGTCGCTCAACCTAACGCAGATGAGCATCCGGACGCTGGAGCTGCAGCGCGCCTCGCTCGAGGCGTTGCAGGCAGGCAGCGCGCCCACGAAGGGAAAGGGGGAAGGCAAGTCGCGCAAGCGCTGATCGGCAAATCGGGGTCAGACTCGAATCTCGCCTCGACGAGCGGCATATCGAGTCTGACCGGAGTTGGGCGGCTACTGCGCGGAACCCGCGACGCGTTCCGGGGCTTTCGAGGGTTGCTGCGCGCGCTTTGGCGTCGGATTCCTGGGCGCTGCGGCAGGCGGGATGCGGGTGTCCGTCGCCATCTGCGCGTGCTCGTAAAGCGCTCGGCAGTCGGCGTCCGGGGCGTTGCCGAGGTCGATCAGCGGCAGAAGTGCAAGCGGTGGCGCAAGCAGTCCCAAGCCGACGGCAGCGCCGACGCGCGCGACGACCGGCCCCGCCGCTGGCCGCACCACGGGAGCCTTGAACGTTCCCGTGATGAGCACCGGACCGCGCAGCGCGAACATGCTGGGTTTCTTCGAATCCGCTTGCAGCCGCAGGTCGTACTTCTCCTGCGCGAAGTCGACGCTGCCCTCGCCGTGGATCAGCTCCTCGGAGGTGTCGGCGACCATCAGGTCCGGTACGACGACTCCATCCTCGGCGTGGACGGCGGCGATCGCGCAGTGGATCGCCGACTTCTCGTCACCGCGGAGCAGCAGTGGAACGGCGCGGGCAAGGTCCAGGTTCGTCAATACCACGCGGAGCGTGCTCGCCTCGCCGCCGCGCATCGCGATGGCGCCTTCGCCATCTACCGCGGCCAACATCGCGGCGATGCTGTTGCCTTCGGTCCTGAACCGCGCGCGCCCGCCGAACCGACCGGCCGAGCCATTCGGCGAGGCGAGTTGCGGGAAGAGGCGCTTCAACTCGACGCGGCGAATGTCGATGTCCCCGTCCGCCTTGGGCCGCTTCGCGCTGGCGTCGAGGGTGATTCTGCTCACGACGTGCCCGTCCGCGACTCCGAAATCGAGCGGCTGGAAGCGCATGACGCCGTCCTTCAGCACCATGTGCGTCACGAGGTTGTCCAGCGGAAATCGGCCCCAACGAAAGCTCGTGCCCCGAAACTTGATGTCGACGTCGTGCTCGCGAAGCTTGGCCAGGCCGAAGCTCTTGTCGGGGAGCGCGCGGCTCGATGCGGCGCGCTTCTGCGCTTCCTTGCGCTGCGCGGGTGTCTTTGCCTGGTGAGCCGGCTCGCCCGGGGGAAGCCCGACGAAGCCCCCCAGGTCCTTGTAATCGAACTTGCGCGAGGTGAGGTCGGCGACGGTGAGGGGTCGCTTTTGCGACAGGTCGACGGCGAATTCGCCCGCCAGATCGCTTTTGCCCACCGTCCCCTCGATCTTGCGGAAGTTCCAGGCCTGCTTTTCGTGCGAAAGGTCGCCTGCGAGGCGGTACGGGGGCGTCCATGGCAACGGGGAGGGGACGAACGGATAGAGCTGGGAGAGGTCGGGGCCGCTCAGTTTCAAGCTGCCGTGGACGTTGTCGAGCGCAGTCGGCACGACGGTGCCGTCGAAGGCGACGGCGGTGCGGCCCGCGCGCAGATCGAACGCGAGGCGATATGGCTCGTCCAGATGCCGCAGCGCCGCGAGCCCTTGGCCCTCACCGCGCACGGTGAACGGATCGCCGCGCAGCGTACCCTTGCCGTCGAAACGTAACGCCGGTGCGCGTGCATCGCCGGTGGCGATCGAGCGCACGTCGAGCTCGATGTCGGCCGGGAGTGTGGGGTCGCGGTACCGCACGTCGCCTTGGTCCACGGTGATGCCACCGAGAAACGCGCTGCCGCCGCCGCCATTTCCAAAGCGCCAGTTGGCCTCGCCCTGCGTGCTTCGTTCCAGGACGAGCTTGGGCTCGCTGAGCGCGATGGAGTCGGGCGTCAGGTGGAACAACGAGCGCAGCGAGAAGGCAAGCGCGACGTTTCGCGCGTGCGCCATCGGCTGCAGGTCCGACCACGGCGCATTGGCGACGGAGAAGTCGACGAGCTCGACGCGCGTGGTCCAGCCGGGGTGGACGCGCAGCTCACCCAGATTGACCTCGCGATGAAGTCGCTGCGAGAGGTGCGATGCGAGTGGACCGCGGAGCATGTTCCATGGAAAGAACGCGACGACGAGCGCCAGCACGACGGCGATGCCCGTCACGATGCCTGCCACCCGGAATGCACGCTGCCCTGCGCCGGCCATCTGCATGCGCAACGAGCTGGTTCCGGAGCGTGCGCTCGTGGACTCGTCGCGTCGTAATCGCGATTGGAAAGCCGAGGCTACGGGGATTGCGCCGGCGCGGCTATCCGCGACGCGCGCAGGCTGGCGTAAGAATGCGCTTACGCGCCCAGCAACCAGGCGTCGCGCAGCGCCTGCGCGCGCTTGTCCGGCGCCTCGCGCAACGTGAGGTAGCAGGTGTCGAGCGGTGGCTCCGCCAGCTCGACGTCGACGGTGAGGAGCTCGTCGCGGCGAAACGCGTACACGCTCACGCGCTCTCCCGGGCCGCGACGTTTCAGCATCGCATCGATCGCATTCGCGGACGCGCGGAAACCGTCAACCGCGACGAGCACGTCGTGCGGCGCGAGCCCGGCGCGCTCCGCCGGGCCCCCGGTGAAGACATGTAACAGGCGTCCGTCATCGCCAAGCTTCACGCCCAACCAGCATGCCGGCGATGCCCCGTTTGCCGGCTTGCCTCCGCGATCCTTCGTTCCGGCCGACGGGCGCACGTGCCAGTCGACGCCGAATGCGTCGAGCAGCGCGTCGAGCGGCGGATCGTCGGTGCCGTGCACGAAACGCTCGAAGAACGATCGCATATCGCGGCCGGCAACCTCGCCCACGATGCGCTCGATACCATCATGCTCCGGGACGCCGGCACCTGTCCTGCCGTAGCGCTGCCAGAGTGCCCGCATGACGTCGTCGAGCGAGCCACGACCTGACTGCCGCAGCGTGAGGTCGAGCGCGAGCGCGACGAGCGAGCCCTTCGCGTAGTAGCTGACACCGGCATTCGGCGAATTTTCGTCGGCGCGGTAGAACTTGATCCAGGCGTCGAAGCTCGCATCGGCGAGGCTTTGCACGTGCCGCCCGGGGGTGCGCAGGACGTTCGTGATCGTTTGACCGAGCAGTTCCAGATACCGCGGCGCATCGATGAGGCCGGAGCGCAGGAGCGCGATGTCGTCGTAGTAGGACGTGATGCCTTCGAACGCCCAGAGTTGACGCGTATAGTTTTCGCGCGAAAGGTCGTAGGGCGAAAACGCCGCCGGCCGGATGCGCTTCACGTTCCAGGCGTGGAAATACTCGTGGCTCGCGAGCCCAAGCAAGTGCAGGTAATCGTCGGAGACGCCCGGGCGGCCGGGCGCCGGCAACTCGTCGCGGCGGCACAGGAGGCTCGTGCTCGAACGGTGCTCGAGGCCGCCGTATCCATCGCCCACGGCGGTGACCTGAAACAGATACCGCCCGAACGGTGCCTTCGACTGCGGCGCCCCGCCGAAGAGGTCGAGTTGCCACTGGCAGAGCCGTGCGAGATCGGCAGCCAGCCGTTCGAGATCGGCCTCGTGGCGACCGGTCAGCGCGACTTCGTGACGCGCGCCGCCGGCGGAAAACACGGCCAGCGCAAAATCGCTCATCTCGATCGGATGGTCGATCAGCGCGTCGTACGATTCGGCGCGATAGCGGCCGAAGCCATAGAGCGGCGCGCCATCCGCTTCCAGGGTCGTCGCGACGCGCCAATGGGCATAGGCGTTACCCGCGGGCGCAACGATTTCGAGTGAGCAGGGCGACATTTCGCGCCCTTCGGGACACAGGAAAAGGCAGGGACCGTTGCAGTACGCGCGCGTGGCGTCGAGGTACGCGGTGCGCACGGAAAGGTCGAACGCGTAGACCGTGGCGACGACGGTGAGCGGCCCTTCAGCAGGTGCCGCACGCCAGACATCCTTTGCTTCCTTTCGAATGGCCACCGCGCCTGCGTTGCACCGGGCGCGCACATCGATGAACTGTCGAGCAAACTCGCGGATCAAATAGCTCCCGGGGATCCACGACGGTAGCCGGAAACGCTGCCCCCCGACGTCGGGCTCCTCGACCGTGCAGCGGACTTCGAACAGATGCGCGTGCGGGTCGAGCGGGGTCAGGCGGTAGTGTGTGGTGAGCATGCGTGCTGGGCTGCCGGTACCTTGATGCGGGACGGTTGCGTGCGACGGCGCGCACCCGGCGGCGCCGCGATGAGGAGTGAATTCATGAAGCTTAACGACTCGTTCGTCGACACCTGGGCGCCGCGCCTGCTGAGCGTGCTGCGCATCGTCGCCGCGTTCATGTTCATGGCGCACGGGACGCAGAAGCTCCTCGACTTTCCGGCCGCGCGCGCGACCCCGACGCCGCTTTGGTCGTTGATTGGCGTCGCCGGCATGCTCGAGATGGCGGGAGGTGCTTTGCTGCTGTTCGGCCTGTTCACGCGCCCGGTCGCGTTCGTGCTGTCCGGCCTGATGGCATTCGCGTATTTTCTCGCACATGCGCCGCAGGGTTTCTGGCCGATCGTCAATCGCGGCGAGCTCGCGGCGCTCTACAGCTTCGTCTTCCTGTATCTGGCGGTGGCCGGCGGAGGCGCGTGGAGCATCGATCGTTTGTGGGAGAGCCGCGCATCCGAAACACCGGGCAGGCGCGAGCCCGGAACCTATCGCGCGGGCAGAGCGTAGTGCGTTGAGCGGTGGCGCCCCCGGCCGGAATCGAACCGGCGACCTAGCGCTTAGGAGGCGCTCGCTCTATCCACTGAGCTACGGGGACGTTCGTGCGCAAGCGCGCTGCGAATGATCGGGGCCGGCATCAATGTTACCGGATGCGCACGTCGATCGAGACGCGTTGGTGTGCGTGGCTGGCGTGAGCAATGGGCTCCCGGCGTGCGAAACTCGACGCGCTCGACGCTCCGCAGGCCGAAAGGGGTCATCACGCGGAGCTCCACGCTCAGGCGCTCCGTGATCACCTGGCTCAGGGCCGACACGCCGTTTCCCCCGCTCGCAGCCGCATTGTCCGAGCCTAACGGATTGCTCGCGGCGGGCGGCGATCTCTCGCCCGGTCGCCTCATCGATGCGTACCGAAGAGGCATCTATCCCTGGTACAGCGAGGGTCAGCCGATTCTATGGTGGAGTCCCGACCCGCGCATGGTCCTGTTCGTCGAAGAATTCAGGAGGTCGCGTTCGCTCGGCAAGCGCGTACGGCGCGGCGACTTCGATGTTCGCGTCGATACGGCGTTCGACCACGTCATCGAAGCATGCGCAAGTGCGCCCCGCGAAGGACAAGGGGGCACCTGGATCACTGCGGCGATGATCGCGTCGTATCGACGATTGCATCGACTCGGTTATGCACACAGCGTCGAGGCGTGGCGGGACGGCGACCTGGCCGGCGGCCTCTACGGGATTGCCCTTGGCCGCGTGTATTTCGGCGAATCCATGTTTACGCGCGTCTCGGATGCGTCGAAGGTCTGCCTGGCCGGACTCGTTGCATTATTGCAACATCGGGGCGTCGAGCTGATCGACTGCCAGCAGGAGACCCGGCACCTCGCCTCGATGGGCGCCCGGCCCATCCCGCGGGCCGAATTCGCACGGCTGCTGGGCGACTTGATAAACTCGAACGCGCCGCCTCCCGGCTGGAAGGCGGGTCGCATCGTCGAATCCGCGTGAGCAACCTCAACGATCTTCCGCTGGCGACGCTGCAGTTTTACGCGACGGCGCCATATCCCTGCAGCTACCTCCCCGACCGCGCCGCGCGGTCGCAGGTCGCCACGCCGAGCCACCTGATCGATGCTCGCGTCTACAGCGAGTTGGTTCGGCTGGGCTTTCGGCGAAGCGGTGCCTTCACGTACCGACCGTATTGCGATCACTGCCGCGCGTGCGTGCCGGTGCGCGTTCCCGTGGACGCCTTTCGACCCAGCCGAAGCCAGCGGCGCGCCTGGCGGGATAGGGGGAACATGACGTCAATTCGCCGCGATTTGACGTACGATGCCGACCATTACGCGTTGTATCTGCGGTATCAACGGCTGCGCCACCCGGGCGGCGGCATGGACCAGGACAGCCGGGAGCAGTACCAGCACTTCCTTCTACATAGCAACGTCGCGACGGATCTCTTTGAGTTTCGGGAAGACGGCGACCTTCGGATCGTGAGCCTCGTCGATCGTCTGGTGGACGGGCTTTCGTCGGTCTACACGTTCTTCGACCCCGAGCCACCATCCGCCAGCTACGGCACCTATAGCATCCTGTGGCAGATCGAGCGCTGTCGGGCGTTGGGGCTGCCCTACCTGTACCTGGGCTACTGGATTCGCGAGAGTCC
>JBLMWW010000195.1:0-10449 GCA_050257435.1 Rudaea sp. | reverse complement strand
GCGACGCTGGTGCAGATCATGGGGGAGGACAAGGCGTTCGACTACCTGAAGGCGCTGCACAAGAACATCAACCAGTACACGAAGTCCGGGGCCGCGCCCGCGCGTGCCGCTGCCACGGGCGAGAGCCTGATCGGCATCACGTTCCAGCACGACGCCGTCGTGCAGGCGATCAACGGCGCGCCGCTCAAGATCGTGTCGCCGTGCGAGGGCACCGGCTACGAAATCGGCAGCATGAGCATCATCAAGGGCGCGAAGAACCTGGAGAACGCCAAGAAGTGGTACGACTGGGCGCTGACGCCGGAGGCGCAGGCGATCGGTGCGGCCGCGAAGGTCTCGTACCAGGTGCCGTCGAACAAGCAGGTGACGCCGCCGCCGCAGGCGCCGAAGTTCTCCGAGATCAAGCTCATCGACTACGACTTCGCGAAGTACGGGTCGTCGGCCGAGCGCACGCGCCTCCTGCAAAAGTGGGACAAGGAGGTGTACGCGTTGCCGAAGTAGGCCCGATCCATGGCGACACCGGCGAGCGTTGCGCCGCTCGCCCCGCACGGCGCGCGGCGCGGCGAGCGGCGCGACCTCACGACGGCGCTCGTCGCGGCACTGGGCCTCGCCGCGCTCGCGATCCTGCCGTGGGCCGCCCAGGGCGGATCGAGCGCCCTCGGGCTCGTGTTCGCGGCCGCGAAATGGCCCCACTACGCCGCGCGCCTCGCTCTCGGCCCGGTCCTTCTGGCGGCGATCGCAACGCTCGTCTTCGCATGGATCGGCTTCGCGCGGGGTACGGTGATCGCCGCGGCATCCGCGCTCGCGTGGGGATTCGCGCAGGGCTTCGCCGCCGGCCAGAACGGGCCGCCGTTCGGCATCGGCGCGGCGCTCGCGCTCGGCGCGTTCGCGGTCTGCCTCGCGCGCGGTCTTGCGCTGCGCGGCTTCTTCACCGGCGATACGACCATCGCGACGATCGTCGTCGTCATCGCGGTGCTGCTCGGCCTCTTCATTTTCTATCCGGTCGGAAGCGCGCTGGTCGCGGCGTTCGAGGACGCACGCGGTCGCTTCGCGCCGGCGCTTGCCGCCGACCGACTGCTGACGGCGGACATCTGGAGCCTCGGCTGCTTCGGCGGCAGTACGCGCTGCGGCGTCGCGATCAACTCGGCGATGCTCGCGGCGATCGTCGGCGTGCTCTCGACGCTGCTCGGCGTCGCGCTCGCGCTCGTCGTCCAGCGCGGCGGCCAGCGCTACGCGGGCGTGCTGAAGGTGATGTCGGTGCTGCCCGTTATCACGCCACCTTTCGTCGTCGCGCTCGCGCTCGTCGTGCTGTTCGGCCGCACCGGCCTCATCACCGGCTGGCTCGAGCACGTTGGCATTCCCCGGTCGCGCTGGATCTACGGCCTGCCGGGCGTGGCGATCGCGCAGCTCATCACATTCACGCCGATCTCGTTCATGCTGCTGCACGGCGCGCTGCACGCGATCAGCCCGACGCTCGAGGAGGCGGCGCAGACGCTGCGCGCATCGCGTGCGCGCGTCTTTCGCACCGTCACCTGGCCACTGCTGCGGCCGGCGCTGGCCAACGCATTCCTGCTCGCGGCCGTCGAGAGCCTCGCCGACTTCGGCAACCCGATCGTGCTCGCGGGCAACTTCGAGGTGCTGTCGACGAAGATCTTCTTCGCGGTCGCCGGGGCGCAATACGACGCGGGGCGCGCGGCCGTGCTCGCGATCGTGCTCCTCGCGCTCACGCTCGTCGCGTTCTTCCTCCAGCAGCGCTGGGTGGGCCGCACGTCGTACGTCACCGTCACCGGGAAGGGCGACGGTGGCGCACCGGCGCAACTGCCGCGCAGGCTGTGGCTGTCGTGCTTCGCCACCGCCGCGGCGTTCATCGTGTTCACGCTGATGTGCTATGCGGTGATCGTCACCGGCGGCTTCGTGCGCGACATCGGCCGCGGCGACATGACGCCGTCGTTTCGCCACTTCCTCGACGGCTTCCGCGTCGAATGGGGCGCGCACGGGCTCTTCTTCAGCGGCTCGGCCTGGGACAGCCTGTTCACGACGATCGAGGTCGCGCTCGTCGCGGCACCGCTCACCGCGCTCGTCGGCCTGCTTGCGGCCTACGTCGTCACGCGGCATCGGTTCGCGGGCCGCCGCGCGTTCGAGTTCCTGACCCTCGTGAGCTTTGCCATCCCGGGCACCGTCATCGGGGTTTCGTACATCGTCGCCTTCAACGTGGCGCCGCTCGAGCTGACCGGCGGCATGGCAATACTGGTGCTGTGCTTCGTGTTCCGCAACATGCCGGTCGGCGTGCGCTCGGGCGTCGCGGCGCTTGCGCAGATCGACCGCACGCTGGACGAAGCGTCGGCGACGCTCCGCGCGTCGACCTGGCGCACGTTGACGCGCGTCGTCGTGCCGCTCTTGCGCTCGGCGATCCTCGTCACGCTCGTGTTCAGCTTCACGCGCGCGATGACCGCCGTGAGCGCGGTGATCTTCCTGGCAACGGCGAAGTACAACCTCTCGACCGTCTACATCATCAATCGCGTCGAGGCCGGCGAGTATCCGCTGGCGATCGTCTATTCGACGGTCCTGATGCTCTTCATGCTGGCCGTCCTCCTCGCCATGCAGGCCTTCATCGGCGAGGCGCGGCTCGGCCGGCGCGCGGCTCCCGTCGTCGTGGCGGCGCAATGAGCGAGGCGGGCGCGCCGGGTTGCATGGGCGGGCGCAGCCCCGAAAACGCGTCGGGTGCGAGGGAGGCAGCGTGAGCAAGCCATCGGGCGGCGTCGTTTTCGAGCACGTCGCCAAGCGCTACAACGACGTCGTCGCCGTCGACGACGTGTCCTTCGAGGTGCGACCCGGCGAGCTCGTGACGCTGCTCGGACCCTCGGGCTGCGGCAAGACGACCACGCTGCGCATGGTCGCCGGGCTCGAGCCGGTGACGAGCGGACGCATCTCCATCGGCGGCGTCGACGTGACCGGGCGGGCGGCGAACGAGCGCGACGTCAGCATGGTATTCCAGTCGTACGCGCTCTTCCCGCACATGAGCGTGCTCGACAATGTGTGCTACGGGCCGCTTTCCGCCGGCATGGGCAAGGCGAAGGCGCGCGAGGTCGCGCAGGCGAAGCTCGAGATGCTCGGCCTCTCCGGCTTCGATGCGCGGCTGCCGTCGGAGCTCTCCGGCGGGCAGCAGCAGCGCGTGGCGGTCGCGCGTTCGCTCGTGCTCGAGCCGGCCGTGCTGCTCTTCGACGAGCCGCTGTCCAACCTCGACGCCAAGCTGCGCCGGCGCGTGCGCCAGGAGATACGGGAGCTGCAGCAGTCGCTCGAGCTCACCGTGATCTACGTCACGCACGACCAGGAGGAGGCGCTCGCCGTGTCCGACCAGGTCATCGTGATGGACGGCGGACGGATCGCGCAGCAGGGAACGCCTGCGGAGCTCTACGAAGCACCCGCGAGCCGCTTCCTCGCCGACTTCATCGGCGATGCGAACCTCGTTCCCGGCGAATTGATCCAGGGGTCGAATGGCGCGTCGTTTCGTGCCAACGACGTGAGCGTCCCGGTCGACGCGGGCGGTGTGCCTCCCGGTCCCGCGACGCTCGCGATCCGCCCGCACCGCCTGCGCCTCGTCGGCGCCGGGGAAGGCGTGCTGAGCGCCGAGTGCCTGCGCGCCGCGTATCTCGGCAGCCGCATCGAGTACGTGCTCGCGACGCCGTGGGGCGAGCTTCTGGTGTTCGACGCCTCGACGGGTGCGCCGCTGCCGCGCGGGGCACGCGCCGGGGTGGCGTTCGAGCCCGGCGACGCGATCGTGCTGCCGGGCATATAGCGGACGGAAACAATGGCGTCAGAGCCGTAACGATCGGCCCGAAGAAAGACGGGTCGATTATTGCGGCGCCGGCGCCATTTTTTTCGACCCCGAAGTTGGGGGCGAACTCGCGGCGCCGACCGCGAGTCTGATCCAGGTTCCCGTGAATCGGAGGGCCAACGATGACCCGCAAGCGCGCGAGCGACTTTCCCCACGAGGTGCTGCAGCTCTTCGACGGCTACGTTCACGGTTTCATCGGGCGGCGCGAATTCCTCGATCGCGCCGCGCGCTACGCGGTCGGCGGCATGACGGCCGCGGCGATGCTCGAGAGCCTGCGTCCGAACTACGCGCTCGCCGCGCAGGTCGCGAAGGACGATCGGCGAATCCACGCCGAGTACGTCACGTATGCGTCGCCGCAGGGCTCGGGCACGATGCGCGGCTACCTCGCGCGACCGGCGAAGACCGACGGCAAGGTGCCCGGCGTCGTGGTCATCCACGAGAACCGCGGCCTCAACCCCTACATCGAGGACGTCGCGCGCCGGCTCGCGGTCGAGGGCTACGTCGCGTTCGCCCCCGACGCCCTCACGCCGGTCGGCGGCTATCCGGGCGACGAGGAGCGGGCGGCCAAGCTCTTCGCGAGCCTCGACTCGGCCAAGCGCACCGAGGACCTGCTCGCCGCGGTCCCCTACCTTCGCTCGCGACCGGAATGCAACGGCAGCGTCGGCGCCGTCGGCTTCTGCTTCGGCGGCGGAATCGTCAACACGATGGCCGTGCGCATTCCCGACCTCGCTGCCGCCGTGCCGTTCTACGGCGTGCAGCCGAGCGCGGCCGACACCGCGAAGATCAAGGCGCCGCTCCTCATCCACTACGCCGGCCTCGACGAGCGCATCGATGCGGGGTGGCCCGCGTGGAAGGAGGCGCTGGACAAGCATCACATCCGCTATCGCGAATATACGTATCCCGGCGTCTACCACGGCTTCCACAACGACACGACGCCGCGTTACGACGAGGCGGCGGCCAAGCTCGCATGGTCGCGCACGCTGGCGTTCCTCAAGGAGAATCTCGAGCGCTGACGCGCGCGAGCGGCCAATCGGCGAGCGCCGTGCGCAGCCCAAGGGCGATCGCCATCCGCGCGGGCAACGAAAGCGATCCGGCGCCGCAGTGCCGCTGGTTCACCTCGAGTTCCACGCCGACGTAGCGATCGGCGTCGAAGCGCCGGCGCAGGTACGTCGTCAAGCCGTCGCTGCGCCCGAGGTACGGATAGTTCCGGCGGACATTCCACTGCGGCACGCGCGCGGCGAGCTCGCGTTGCCAGCGTGCGCAAAGCTCGCGCTCGGCAACGTGCGCCGGGTCGTACAGCAACCCCACGTCGGCCTGCCGCACGTCGCCATCGAGAATCGGCGTGAACGAGTGCGACGACACGTGCACGACGCGCCGGCCCGTGAGGAGCGCATCGCGGACGATGCGCTCGACCAAGCCGCGATACGGCGCGTAGTAGCGGGAACTCGCATCATCGCGCACGTCGCGTGGCGCGGCACGCATGACGTGTGAGTCGCGAAACTGCCGGCCCGGCGAGCGATTCAGGTCGACGACCAGGCGGCTCACCGTGGATGCGACGAGCGGCGCGCCCAGCACGCGCGCGAGCGTCCGTGCCGTCGCAAGCGCGCCGGGATCGTAGCCGCGATGCGAGGCGAGGAGCGTGCGCTGGCCGCGAAACCGCGGCGCGAGCTCGCGCGGAACGCGGTTGCCGCCATGCTCGCACGTGACGACGCACATCACGTCCGAAGCGGCCGGGTGCGACCCGCGCGCGAACCCGCCAATGGCCGGCGTCTGCGCGCGCCGAGCGGCGGCCGGCTCGAAGCGCGAGGCTATGCCAGCATCCGGCCGTGTTCCAGGCAGTCGCACAGCGCAGCGTATACGGCGTGCAGATGATCGCGGCCGGCGTCGCGGCCGCTCGCGCGCACGATGCGTCGCGCGAGCGGGCCCTCCCGCAGGATCAGGTCGACGGCGGGACGCCACCACGCGCCGTCGTGCTCGGGGACGTCGACGAGCGACGACCACACCTGCGCCGCCGACACGCGGCTCGATGCGATGCCGAGCGCGCGCAGGAGATCGCGCTCGTCGACGACCGCCCGGTCGGCGTCGCGGATCGTTCGGCCCAGGACGTCGACCAGGACTTCGGTGCCGATCGCCTGCTGTGCGTCGAGCGGCGCGAAACGCTCGGCAAAGAGCGACTCCACGACCGATGCGGTGGCGGCGGCGATCGCCGCGTCGGCCTGCGGGCATTCCTGCACGTCGACGACGCGGATCTCGATGGCGTTGCGCTCGAAGCGCGCGATGGCCCCGCGCGAATTGAGCCACTCGTGGCGCAGCAGGCCGGCCGGGTCGTGCGGCGCGATTTCCGCGTACATCGGCGCCAGGATCTTCGCCTCGTACTCGGCGCGCGTCGCGACGGTTTCGGGAACGATCATCCCCGCGACGCTCGGCGTGATGGCGCAGATGCGACGATACGCGTCGAGCCGTGAATCGAGGTACCCCGTCACGCGGCCCTCCGCGATCGGCGAGCTCGCGGCGAGCGCGGGCAGAAGCGGCAGCACGAGCCGGATGGCCGCGTGCAGGCGCTCGAACTCCGCGTCGCCGGCAAAGGGCAGGTTGACGTGCATCGCCTGCAGGTTGGCAAAGCCGTGGTCGCGACAACCGTAGATCCGGTCGTAGGCGTGGTAGATGTCGTCGTCCCACAGCGTGGCCTCGGCGCGAGGATCCATGAACGGATGCATCGCGGTCGGCATCAGGCGTGCGTTTTCGGGCACGAGCGCCGCATTCGCCGTGCGCACGGCGTCGTGCAGGCGCCGCGACAGCGATGCGAGATCCGGCGTCGGCGCGACGTTCTTCACCTCGACGACGTGGCGCACGAGCTCGTTCGACCATTCGAGCTCGCCGCTCGGATCGGCTTTCGCCTGTGCCTTCGCCAGCGCGGGCAGCACGCGCTCGGCGATGGGGCGTATCGCGAGCGTATCGCGATCGGCGATCATGTATTCGAGCTCGATTCCGCAGCCGGCGAAGGCATGCAGCGGCGCGGCCGGCCGGCTGCGCCGGGTCCACGCGCGACGCGCAGGGATGCTCGGCGTCTCCGCAGCGCGCGCTGCCGCACGCATGTCAGGTCACCGTTCGCGCCGCGACGCGCTCGCGGTCCTGGATGCGCCGCCGGAAGACGCCCAGCAGCTCGCGGTAGAGCGCATCCCCGAGCACGGCATCCTCGTTGCCGGCGTCGATGTTCGGGTTGTCGTTCACCTCCATGACGTAGCACTGCCGTCCATCCTGCTTCAGGTCGACGCCGTAGAGGCCGTCGCCGATCAGGTTCGCCGCGCGCACCGCCGTGCGCACGACGACGTCGGGCGCCTCGCCCACGGTGAGCGCCTGCGTCGAGCCCTCCAGCGTGCGGCCCGATTCGCGCTTGACCACCTGCCAGTGGCCGGGCGCCATGAAGTACTTGCAGACGTAAAGCGGACGGCGGTCGTACACGCCGACGCGCCAGTCGAACGTCGTCGGCAGCCATTGCTGCGCGATCACGAGGTCCGACCGTGCGAACAGCTGCTCGAGCACGCCCGCGAGCGCGGCCTCGGTCTCGATCTTTGCGACGCCGAGGGAGAACGCGCTGTCCGGCTGCTTGACGATGCAGGGAAGTCCCAGCAGCGGGACGATCCGGTCGACGTTGTCCCGATGCACCATCAACGTCTTCGGAACCGGCACGCGGTGCCGCGACAGCAGCTCGTTCAGGTACACCTTGTTCGTGCACTTCAGGATCGAGTCGGGGTCGTCGATCACGACGAGCCCTTCGGCCGCCGCGCGGCGCGCGAACTGGTAGGTGTAGTGATTGACGTTCGTCGTGTCGCGGATGAAGAGTGCGTCGAAGTGCGCCAGCGCGTCGATGTCGTCGCGGCCGACGATCGACGCGCGCATGCCGAGCGTGCGCGCCGCCGCGCGAAGCTTGTCGAGCGCCGGGGCATTGGACGGCGGCTCGGGCTCGTCCGGATTGTGGAGGATCGCGATCGAGGGCGTCCCCGGCGTGCGCTCGCGTGGGCGCGGCCGGGGACTGCGCACGAGGTACTCGCGCGCGGCGGCGGCGATCGCCGGTCGCCATTCCGGCGCGACGTCGGCGACGCCCACGATGGCAAGCTCGCGCAGTCGCCAGCGGCCGTCCGGCGCATGGAAGTGCGCGCGCAGGAGCGGGATGCGCAGCGTGGCGAAGAGCTGTTGCGCGAGCGCGTCGTGCCTTTTCCGCGGGTCGCGTCCGAAATACGCATCGAGCGTGAAGGTCGCCTCGCTGCAGCTCGAAAGCGCCCGTTGCACCTGCTCCGCGAACGTCGCCGGCATCCGCTCGTGCGGGTCGACCGCGTGCAGATCGCCGAGCGTCTTCACGTCCGGCAGCGGGCGGTGGCCGCGCGCTTCCCCGAGCAACGACACGTAATAGCCGCGCCCCTGGTAGCGGTCGCCGCGGCAGAGATTCAGCACGCGTGTCGACGCATTCTCGCTGTATGCGGGATCGGTCAGGTAATCGCGGGCGGTGACCACGCGCGCGCCGTCGATCTCGAACGGCCAGTCGCGCGGGTGGTGGACGACGACGAGGACGCTCACCGAACCGCCCTTCGCGCTTGGGGACCGATGCGCGCGTTCACGACCGCGCCCCCTGCGACACGCGAGCGTCGCTCGCCTCGTGCACGGGCGCGCGTCGTCGCGCGTGCGCCGCCTCCGCGGGGTAGACGACGAGCAGGTTCGCATCGTGCGTGACGATGCCGAGCAGGACCGCGGCGACGACGCGGTCGATGCCGATCCAGTATTCGTGCGACGGTCCCCAGGGATTGGGCTGGTACGGATCGACGACGAGAACGCGCCGGCGCACCGCGTCCCATCCCGCGATGACGACGAAGTGTCCCACCGGATGGCCGCGCACGTCGTCGGCAGTTCCGTCCGCTCGCTCGCGTTCCGAGCGATAGAGGTACGTCGACGAAAGCCCGGTAAGGATCGGCAGCTCGCAGCGCAGGATGCCGCGAATCAGGTGCTGCGACAGGTTGGCGAAGCGCAGGCGGCCGCCCAATGCGAGGAATTCCAGGTAGCCGTCGATCGCGTGCTGGCCGCGCCGCTCGTCCTTGGTCTCGCGCTGGCGCTGCAGCCGCTCCGCGAGGTCGACCCCCGGGCGGTTGAACCACGTCGGGTCGAACACGGTGAGGTTGTACGTGTAAAGACGGGCGCGATAGCCCTTGCGCAGCGCGTCGCACGCGAGATAGACCGCGTAGGTGCCGCCGTGCTCGAGCGCCCACATGCGGTCGATGACGGCGGCGAGCGGCTCGCGGTCGCCCCAGTAGGCGTAGACCGCGTGGAGGCATGTCGGGCCGCACGTCGTCTCGTCCGGCTGCGGCAGCGTCACGACCGGAAGGCGGATCGAATGCGGCCGGAACGAACGCGCCGGGGACGTCGCGCTGTCGGCTCCGCGATTCGAGGGTGCGACGTTCCGGCAAAGCTCCAAGTTGGGGTGGTCGCGCCCGCACGCGCAGTCCTGTTGCAGCGCGCCGACCGGCCTTTCGATTCACCGACGCTACTATTGCCGCGTTCGGGCGGGGGGCGGATCCGGCGCGCGGCTGAAATCGCTGTGCGGATCGTCCGACGTCTGCGCGCAGCGACGCGCGGCGCCGCGGTGGCTGGACGCGCGCTCAACGCCGATCACGATTCGATGCGACTCACCGATCTCCGCCGCTACGCCGTCGCCCGCACGCTCTTCGTGCCGAAGGACCTCGCCGCCGCCATCGATCGTCTCGGTTTCGTGCAGGCGGACCCGATCCATGCCCCGGCACGCGCGCAGGACCTCGTGCTGCGCCATCGCGTCATCGGATACCGCGCAGGCGATCTGGACCGCGCGTATCCCGGCCTCGGCGTCGAGGAGGACGTGTTCGTCAACTACGGCTTCCTGCCGCGTCGCCACTACGCGTTAATGCATCCTCGCAGCGTCGGCCACGCGTGGACCGCCGCGCGGCGCAAGCGCGCGCAGGCCGTGCTCGCGTTCGTGCGGGCGCAGGGCGAGGTGCATCCGCGCGAGGTGGAAGCGCGCTTCGCGCACGGCGCCGTCGTCAACGCATGGGGCGGGATCTCGAGCGCCACGACGCATCTGCTCGACGCCATGCATTACCGAGGGTGGCTGCGCGTCGCGCGCCGCGAGCGGGGCATACGGCGCTACGCGGTCCCGGTCTTCGGCGACCCGCCGCCCGACGCTTCGGCGCAGGCGCGACTCGACGCGCTCGTCGACGTCGCCGTCCGCGCGTACGCGCCGCTTCCCGCCGGAAGCCTCGGTCCGCTGCTGCGCAGGTTGCGCTACGGTGCGCCGCAGCTGAGGCGCGGGCTCGACGCCGCTCTCGTGCGCGCACGCAAGCGGCTTGCGCACGAGCGCGTCGATGGCGTGGAATGGTACTGGCCCGCCGATGAGCGGCCGGAGCGGATAGGCGATGCGCTCGACGACGAGGTGCGCCTGCTCGCGCCGTTCGATCCCATCGTGTGGGATCGCGCGCGGTTCGAGCGGCTGTGGGGATGGGCGTATCGCTTCGAGGCCTACACTCCCGTGGCGCGGCGCAAGCTCGGCTATTACGCGCTGCCGCTCGTCGCTGGCGACGCCGTGATCGGCTGGGCCA
>JBLMWW010000194.1:0-18955 GCA_050257435.1 Rudaea sp. | reverse complement strand
GCGTCACCGCACCGCATCGAAGCGGCGTACGTCGCGCTCCTCGAGCGCTTTCAATACGGCATGACCGATGCGGGACAGGACTTGTCGGGCCTCGTGCGCATGATCCACGCCGCGTACGCCGTGTTGTCCGATCCCGATCAGCGCCGCGCCTACGACGATCAGCTCGCGAAGGACGCCCAGGCGGCGGACGCCGAGTTGCAGTCGCAGCTCGACGCCGCGGCGCTCACGGGCTTCACGCGCGTGCAGCGGATGCCCGAGACGCTTGGCGCGATGCTTCCCGAGCTCGCGGCCTGATCGATTTCCACCGGTTTGCGGTCGCCGGGGATATTTCACACTGCAAACAGCGATGCGGTCGGCGGCCGTTCTTTTATCGAAGCTGCGATCGCTGGCCTCGCGGCGTCCCGCCGCGCGTCACGCCAGGCGGTGCGCATGCGACGGCGGTCGGCGACGCTTGCGTCGCGTCCGCCGCACCCGCCGGCAATCGGCCGCACGCGCGCACGATGCCTGCGCGCATCGACGGGCGATGGCGCGCATGCGACCCGTGAGGCGCGAATCGGCGTTCGGATTCGCCGGAATGGCGCTGCACTGAACGCAGGCACGAACGACAAGGGAGAAGTCATTGGAAAAGTGCGTCGCATGCCAGTTCTACGATCGCGACGAGGCGCGCAGCGCGGACAAGGGCGTGCGCTGGGGCAAATGCCGGCGCGGCGTCCCCATCGTGCATCCCGTGTCCGCCAAGTCGTACATGGTCGAGGGCATCTGGCCGCATGTGCGTGACGACGATTGGTGCGGCGAATGGGCCGCGCACAAGCACCGTCAGCCGGCTTCGCCCGATCCGCGCAATCTGCTGATGCAGGCCGCCGGCACGCCGCCGGCGCACGCCGGCGCGCTGGCCACCGCCGGCTCGTTGATGACCCCGATGTCCTCGGGCGAGGCCACCCTCGCCGCGAACGGCACGCATTTCGGCTCCGACTGAGGTCGCTCGCCACGGCGCGCGGAAGCGCGCGCACTCACCGGCGCGCCGCAACGCGGCGCGGACCGGCGTCTGCTAAAGTTTGAGTCTTTCGTCGCGGCGCGCCGGTCACGTGCGTTTCGCGCACGTTCGATGTCGATGCTCCTCGAAGCCTTCGCGGCCGGCGCTACCGTCGTCACGCCGAACAACCGCCTCGCGCGCGACGCCGCGCTGCGCTTCGACGCTGCGCAGCGCGCGAAGGGCGCGCGCGCGTGGCAAGGCGTCGAGGCGCTGCCATGGTCGTCGTGGCTACGCGAGCTGTGGCGGGCGGCACTCGCATCGCGTGCGCAAGCCGCCCCACCGGCCCTCTTCGATAGAAGCGCGTCGCGCGCCCTGTTTCACGCCATCGTCGCGCGGCACGCGCGCGACTGGCTGAACTCGCGCGGCGCCGCACGCTTCGCGTCCGAGGCCTGGACGACGTTCCACGCCTGGCGTGACTCCGGCGAGCGGCTCGACCGCGTCGTCGCCGTCGCGTCCGGCGACGATCCGCGCATCTTCGGTGAGTGGGCCGAGGCCTACCGTGCGCGGCTCGAGGCCGAAAGAGCGATCGACGAGGCGCAGCTCCCCGACACGCTCGCCGGCCTCGCGCATGCGGCATCGGCGCGCGCGCGCACGCCCGTGGTGCTGTACGGGTTCCTCTCGTTCACGCCGCAGCAGCGCCGCCTCGTCGACGCGCTGCGCGCGGTCGGCATGCGCATCGACGAGTTGCCGACGGAGCACGCGGCGGCGGCACGCCGCGCGCGCACGAGCTTCGCGACACCGTCCGACGAACTCGCGCACGCACTCTCGTTCGCGCGCGAGCGGGTCGCACGAAACCCGGCTGCGCGGGTCGCGATCGTCGTTGCCGATCTCGATGCCCGCCGCGACGAAGTCGTGGCGCTCGCCGACGAGATCCTCTGCCCGGACGCCCTCGTGGCACTCGCGCGCGACGCGACGCGTCCCTACGGCATCTCGCTCGGCATGCCGCTTTCGGAGGTGCCGATCGTCGCCGCCGCGCTCGATCTCGTGGCGCTCGCGAGCGGGCCGGTCGCAGCGCCGGTCGCGACGCGCCTCGCGCGCTCGCCGTTCCTTCCCGACGCGACCGTGCAATGGACGCGGCGCGCGGTGGCCGAGCGGCACTGGCTCGACGCCGGCCTGCGCGAGATCGATTGGAAGGCTTTCGTCGCCGCGATGCGCGACGTCGATGCGGGCCTTGCGCAGCGGTTCGCCGCGGCGGCGCCGCCGGCGCAGGCGCTTCGTAAGCCGCGCGAATGGGCGCACGAGTGGTCGCGCTGGCTCGTGGCGATCGGCTGGCCGGGGGATGCCACTCTGTCGAGCTTCGCATGGCAGGCGCGCGAAGCGTTCTCCGCCGCGCTCGCCCGCTTCGCGTCGCTTGGCGGCGTGACGGGCAGGCTCGCCGCCCGCGCCGCCTGCGATTCGCTGCGTGCCGAACTCGTCGATGCCGTGTTCCAGCCCGAAGCGCCGCCGGCGCAGATCCAGATCCTCGGCGTCCTGGAAGCCGCCGGCCTCGCCTTCGATCATGCATGGCTCGCCGGCTTCGACGCGCAGCGCTGGCCCGGCGCCAGCGCGCCGAACCCGCTGCTGCCGCTCGCCTGGCAACACGCGCGGCGCGTGCCGCGCGCGCATCCCGAGACGCTGCTGGCGCAGGCGCGGGCGGTCACGTCATCGCTTGCGGCGCTCGCCGACGAGATCGTCGTCAGCCACGCGAGCACCGTCGACGACGGCGAGGCGGCCATTTCGCCGCTCTTCGCGAGCTGGGAGGCGCAAGAGGCGTCGCGCGTGAGCGCCGATCTGCGGTACACGCGCGCGATCGCCCCCGCCCGCATGGAACGCCTGCTCGAGCACCGGGCGCCGGCGCTCGCCGAGGGTGCGTCGCTACGCGGCGGCACGCGGATGTTCGAGAGCCAGAGCGCGTGCCCGTTCCAGGCGTACGCCCGGCATCGCCTCGCCGTCGAGCCGTGGCCCGCCTGTCCCGACGGCCTCACCGCATGGGAGCGCGGCAACGTCGTGCACGCGATGATGAAGTCGTTCTGGGACGTGATCGGCGATCAGGCTGCGCTTCTCGCCCTCGACGAGAGCGCGCTTGCCGGGCGCATCGATGCCGCGGTCGGCGCGGCCAAGGCGAAGCTCGGCACCGCGCGCTGGCGCGCGTTGCCGCCTGCGGTGGCCGAGGCCGAGGCGAGTCGCCTCGCCGCCACGCTTCGCGCGTGGATCGACGAAGGCGAGCGCGTCCGCCCGCCGTTTCGCGTGCGTGCGCACGAAAAGGCGATCCGCTGCTCGATCGATGGCCTCGCGCTTTCGGCGCGCGTCGACCGCATCGACGAGTTCGCTTCCGGCGGGCTCGCGATCGTCGATTACAAGTCGGGGCACGCATTCGGGCCGAACCAATGGTTCAAGGACCGGCCCGCGGGGATCCAGATCGCGGTTTACGCCGATGCGGCCGAGAGCGCCGAGGTCGCGCCGGTGCGCGCCCTCGCGTATGCCAGGCTCAAGGCGGGCGACATCGGCGTACTGGGTATCGCCGAGAGCACGGAGTTGTGGCCCGGGCTGCGTTCGACCGCTGCGCTCGCGGGTGACTGGGCGCAGGCGCGCACGCGACTGCGCGAGGCGCTCGTGCGCCTCGCCGGCGAAATCCGGGACGGGGTCGCCGACGTTGCGCCGCGCGAGCCCGCGACGTGTTCCATCTGCGGCATGCACGCGCTTTGCCGCATTCAGCGGCTCGACGACGGCAGCGATGTCGCGGAGGAACGCGATGAATGACGTCGTCGCGCTCGCGTTGCGCGACGACGCCGCGCGCACGAGCGCGCTCGACGTCACGCGCTCGTGGCTCGTGCAGGCGCCGGCCGGATCCGGCAAGACCTCGCTTCTGATGCAGCGCTTCCTCGCGCTGCTCGCCACCGTCGACCGGCCCGAGCGCATCGTCGCCACGACGTTCACGCGCAAGGCGGCGGCCGAGATGCGTGCGCGCATCCTCGAGGCGCTGCAGGAGGCCGCGACGAACGATCGCGCGGACACGCTGCGCCGCGACGAGGTCATCACCCGGGAGTTGGCGCGCGCCGCGCTCGCCCGCGACCGCGCGCTCGACTGGCGTCTGCTCGAGCAGCCGGCGCGGCTTCGCATCGTCACCATCGACGCGCTCGCTGCGTCGATCGCGCGCCAGGCTCCGCTCGCCTCCGGGGTGGGTGCGCTACCCATGTTCGTCGACGATGCGCGGTCGCTGCATCGCGAGGCCGCGCGCGCGGCGCTGGCGGCGGCAGCCGCCGACGATCCGCACTGGCGCACGTTCCTGCAATGGCAGGACAACGACGCCGACGCCGCGACGCGGTTGATCGCGCAGATGCTGGAGGCGCGCGACCGCTGGCCGCTGCAGATGCTGGGCGGCGACGTCGATGCGCTGCGCCGCGAGGTGGAGGCGGCCCTCGTGCACGAGGCGCGCGCGGCGATCCACCGGGTGCGGGCGCGCTTGCCCGAGGCGCTTGCCGAGGCGCTGCCGCGGCTTGCGCAATGTGCGCTCGATTTTCATCGCGCGGACGGATCGGTGCCGCCGCATCTTGCCGCGCTCGAGCTGCTGTGCCGCGAGCGCCGGCTGCCGAACCCCGACCTGCGCGACGCGTGGCATGCGCTCGGCGACTGGCTGCTGACGGGCGAAGGGCGATTCCGGCGCAGCGTGACCAGGAGCCACGGCTTCCCGCCGACGGGGCGTGGTCCGGCGGCGGACGAGCGCGAGCGGCGCAAGGCCGAGTTCACCGATTGGCTCGCGGCGGCAGCCGCGGCGCCGGGACTCGCCGACGCCTGGCAGCGCGTCCGCGAATTGCCGCCGGAGCGTTTCGGCGATGCCGCATGGGCGTTCGCCGTCGCCGCGATGCGCATCCTGCCGCAGGCGGCCGACGCGCTCGAGCATGTCTTCCGCACGCAAGGGAAGGCCGATTTCGCCGAAGCGACGCTGCGTGCACTGCGCGCTCTCGACGATGCGGGGAATCCGAGCGAGCTGCTGCTGGCGATCGACTATCGGCTGTCGCACCTCCTGGTCGACGAATTCCAGGACACGTCGAAGGCGCAGCTCGCCTTGCTGAATCGGCTCACCGAAGGCTGGGTGCCGGGTGACGGAAGGACGCTCTTCGCGGTCGGCGATCCGATGCAATCGATCTACCGGTTTCGTCACGCGGAGGTCGGGCTGTTTCTGGATGCGCAGGAGCGGGGACGTATCGGCGACGTGCCGGTCGGCGTCGTCGAGCTGGCGCGCAATTTCCGCTCCCAGGGCGCGATCGTTCGTTTCGTCAACGACGTCTTCGCCGCCGTGCTGCCCGCGCGTTCCGACGCGGCGGCCGCGGAGGCGGCCTATTGCGCCGCGCATCCCGACGAGACGAAGGCGCTCGACCTCGCGCCGACGGTCGAGCTCGCGCCGTCGCGCGAAGCCGAGGCGGAGATCGTCGTGCGGCGCATCGCGGAGGCGCGCGCCGCCGGCATCGTCGACGTCGCCGTGCTCGTGCGCGCGCGAGCGCATGCGCAGGCGCTGCTTCCCGCGTTACGCAAAGCGAGCATCGCGTACTCCGCGGTGGATCTCGAGGGCCTGCAGGATCGGCTCGTCACGCGCGATCTCCTTTCGCTCGCGCGCGCCCTCGCGCAACCCGCCGACCGCTTCGCCTGGCTCGCGGTGCTGCGCGCGCCGTGGTGCGGCTTGACGCTCGCGGATCTCCTCGCCGTCGCCGAGTCGCCGCGCGACGCGCCCGTCGTCGACGCGTTGCGCGACCCTGCCGTCGGCGCACGCCTGACGGCCGACGGCCGCGCACGCGTGGACGGCTTCCTGCGTGCCGTCGCACCGGCCTTGAACGCGCGGGGCGAGGCGACCTTCACCACACGCCTGCGCGGCGCATGGATCGCGCTCGGCGGCCCCGCGTGCGCGGATGCGGCGCTCGACCGTGACGGCGCCGAGCGGGTCTTCCGGCTCCTGGCCGAGCACGAGCAAGGCGGCGACCTCGCCGATTTCGACGCGCTGCTCGAAACGGCAACGGAACTCTTCGCGGAGGCGGGCGACGCGGCATCGGGCGCCGTGCAGGTGATGACGCTGCACAAGGCGAAGGGACTCGAGTTCGACGCGGTGATCCTGCCCGGGCTCGACCTTGCGAGCGGCCGCGCCGACGTTCCGCTCCTGCGGTGGAAGGTGCGCGAGCACGCAGACCGGCGCATACCGATCCTCGCACCGATTCGCGCTCGCATGGGGGCGCAGGCCGAGTCCGACCCCGTCTACCAGTGGCTTGGCACGCTCGAGACCGCGGAGGAGGCGGCGGAGCTCGGCCGACTCCTGTATGTCGGAGCGACGCGCGCGAAGCGGCGGCTGCACCTCACCGCGGTCGCGAACGTCGAGTCGAGCGGCAAGGCGGCGGGGATGTGGAAGCGGCCACGCAGCGGAACCGCGCTCGGGCGTCTGTGGGAGGCGATCGGTGCCTACCTGCCGTTGCCGGCGCCCATCGCTTCCGCCGATGTGGCATCGACGGCGAAGGAGGAGGGCGAGGCCGCGGCATCGATCGCGGATCGCCGCGAGGAGGGGACGCCGGTCCTCGTGCGCCTGCCGGTGGATTGGCGGCTGCCGGAGCTTCCGCGGCCGCTGCCGGTGGCGCCGCAAAGTGTGTCCGTGCTCGAAGCGCCGGCGTTCGATTGGGCCGACGCGACGAGTGCCGCGATCGGGACCGTCGCGCATCGCCTGCTGGCCCAAGTCGCGAGCGACGGGCTCGACGCGTGGAGCGTCGAGCGCATGCGCGGCGAAGCGCCACGCATGGTGGCCGAGCTCGCGGCCGAGGGCGTCGAGGCCGCTCTGCGCGACGCTGCCGCGGCGCGCGTCATCGAGGTCATCGAGCGCACGCTGCAGGATCCGCGCGGCCGGTGGCTGTTCGATCCGCGGCACGCGGATGCTCGCAGCGAATGGACCCTCGCCGGGGTCGACGACGGCCGCGTCGTGCATGTCGTCCTCGACCGAAGCTTCGTCGCGGACGGCGTGCGGTACGTCGTCGATTTCAAGACCGGCACGCATCTCGGCGGCGACCGTGCGACGTTCCTCGCGCGCGAGCGCGAGCGCTATCGACCGCAGCTCAGCCGCTACGCGCGGATCGTGCGCGCGCTCGATGACCGTTTCCCGGTGAAGATCGCCCTCTACCATCCGCTGGTCGACGACGGCTGGCAGGAGGAGGCCGCCCCGCAGGAATCGGGGTCAGACTCGAATCTCGGTCGCGCTTGATCGGGGTCGGACTCGAATCCCCGAATTCGGGGTTGGGCTCGAATCGCGGCCGATCGCCGGTGCAGACGGGTCGATGGAATTCGGAGATTCGAGTCCGACCCCGAATTCCGGATTCGAGTCTGACCCCGATTTGCGGGATTCGAGTCTGACCCCGATTTCCGGCGCCGCTCGGCCAGCCGGCAGCGGACGGCCGTTGCGCTAAAATATCGAGTTTTCCCAAGCGGATAGCGTCGCGCGGACACCCATCCGCGCGGGGCTTCGAAGCGTGCGCGTACAGCGTGACCTCACGAGCGCCGGCCCGGTGGCGCTCACCATCGGCAACTTCGACGGCGTCCATCGCGGCCATCAGGCGATGCTGACGCGGCTCGTCGAGGCCGCGGAGGACCTGGGCCTGCCGCCCGCGGTGCTGACCTTCGAGCCGCACCCGCGCGAGTTCTTTGCGCCGCAAACCGCACCGGCGCGGCTGTCGGTGCTGCGTTCCAAGCTCGACCTGTTCCGCGCCTACGGCGTCGCCATCGCGTTCGTCGCACGCTTCGACGCACGGCTCGCGTCGCTTTCGGCCGACGCATTCGTAGCGGAGGTCCTCGAGCGACGCTTGCGGACGCGCTGGCTGCTGGTCGGCGCCGACTTTCGCTTCGGCAAGGGACGTAGCGGCGACCTCGCGTTCCTGCGCGCGTCGACGCGCGCGTTCAGCGTCGAGGCGATGGGGACGATCGTCGTCGACGGCGAGCGTGCTTCGAGCACCGCGGTGCGCGAGGCGCTGCTCGGCGGCGACCTGGCGCACGCGGGGCGCCTCCTCGGCCGCAACTATGCCATCTCCGGCCACGTCGGGCACGGCGACAAGCTCGGGCGCAGCCTCGGCTTTCCGACGGCGAACCTTCCGTTGCGTCACACGCCCCCGATCACGGGCATTTTCACCGCACGCGTGCACGGCCTGCCGGGCGGGCCGCGCGACGGCGTGGCGAGCGTGGGGGTGCGGCCGACCGTGCACGACGACGGCCGCCCGGTCGCCGAGGTCTACCTGCTCGACTTCGACGATACGATCTACGGCAAGCGCATCACCGTCGAGTTCCTGCAGAAGCTGCGCGACGAGGAGCGCTTCGCGGACGTCGGCGCCCTCACGCGCGAGATGCGCCGCGACGTCGCGCGCGCCCGCGATTACTTCGAGGCCACGAGCCGCGCGCGCGACGCGTCGCCCGCGTCCTGAACACGACCGAGCCTTCATGCCCGACGACGCCCGGACCGATTACAAGTCCACGCTGAACCTGCCCGACACGCCGTTTCCGATGCGCGGCGACCTCGCGCGACGCGAGCCCGCGTGGGTCGAGGGATTTCGCCGCCGGCACGTCTACGAAGCGATCCGCGCCGCCGCGCGCGGGCGCCCGCGCTTCGTCCTGCACGACGGGCCCCCGTACGCCAACGGCGACATTCACATCGGCCACGCGGTCAACAAGATCCTGAAGGACGTGATCGTGAAGAGCCGCACGCTCGCCGGCTTCGACGCACCGTACGTCCCGGGGTGGGATTGCCACGGGATGCCGATCGAGGTGCAGATCGAGAAGACTTACGGCAAGACGCTTTCGACCGCCGAGACGCAACGGCTCTGCCGCGCCTACGCGGCGGAGCAGATCGAGCGGCAGAAGAAGGATTTCCAGCGGCTCGGCGTCATCGGCGACTGGGATCATCCGTACACGACGATGAACTGGCGCAACGAGGCCGACGAGATTCGCACGCTCGGGAAGGTGCTCGAGAAGGGGTACCTCTACCGCGGCCTCAAGCCCGTCAACTGGTGCTTCGATTGCGGCAGCGCCCTCGCAGAGGCGGAGGTCGAGTACGAGGATCGCACGGACATCGCGATCGACGTCGGCTTCCCGCTCGAGAATGCGACCGGGCGTGGCGAGCTCGCGCACGCGTTCGGACTCGCGCAGGCGCCGGAAGGGCCGATCCATGCCGTCATCTGGACGACGACGCCGTGGACGATCCCCGCGAACCAGGCGCTCAACGTTCATCCCGACGTCGTCTACGCGCTCGTGCAGACGACGCGCGGACACCTCGTCCTCGCGCGCGATCTCGTCGAGGCCTGCCTCGCGCGCTACCGGCTCGAAGGACAGGTCGTGGCGACGGCAAAGGGCGCCGCGCTCGAGAAGATCGCGTTCCGGCATCCGTTCTACGATCGCGCATCGCCGATCTACCTCGGCGAATTCGTCACGCTCGAGCAAGGCACGGGCATCGTGCACAGCTCGCCCGCGTATGGCGTCGAGGATTTCCTCTCGTGCCGCCAGTACGGCATGACCGACGAGGAGATCGAAAATCCCGTGCAGGCCGACGGCCGTTATGCGGCAAGCCTCCCGTTCTTCGGCGGAATGTCGATCTGGGACGCGAACCCGCGCATCGTCGAGAAGCTCGACTCCACGGGGAGGCTGTTCCACGCCGAGAAGTACACGCACAGCTACATGCACTGCTGGCGCCACAAGACGCCGATCATCTACCGCGCCACGACGCAATGGTTCGCCGGCATGGACGACGTGCCCGGGTATGGCGGCGTCAAGCCGGCCGAGACGCTGCGCACGACGGCGCTGCGCGGCATCGACGAGACGCAATTCTTCCCTCCCTGGGGCAAGGCGCGTCTTTACGGGATGATCGCGAATCGTCCCGACTGGACGCTCTCGCGCCAGCGCCAATGGGGCGTGCCGCTGCCGTTCTTCGTCGATCGGGAAACCGAGGCGCTTCATCCCGACACGCCGGCGCTGCTCGAGCTGGCGGCACGCAAGGTCGAGGCGGGCGGCATCGAGACGTGGTTCGAAGCGACGTGCGAAGACTTCGGCGTCGACGAGAAACGCTATCGCAAGCTCACCGACACGCTCGACGTCTGGTTCGATTCTGGCTCCACGCATCAGACGGTGATGGGCGGGCGCGAGGGACGCAAGACCGGCGCGGGCTCGCATCCACAGGAGACCGGCTTCCCCGCCGACCTCTACCTCGAAGGGTCGGACCAGCATCGCGGCTGGTTCCATTCGTCGCTCCTCGTTTCCTGCATGCTGAACGGCGTGCCGCCGTACAAGGCGCTGCTCACGCACGGCTTCGCCGTCGACGGCGAGGGACGCAAGATGTCGAAGTCGAAGGGCAACGTCGTCGTGCCGCAGAAAGTCGCGGGTACGCTCGGCGCCGAGATCCTTCGCCTATGGGTCGGCGCGACCGATTACTCGGGCGAGCTGTCGATCTCGGACGAGATCCTGAAGCGCGTCGTCGAGAGCTACCGGCGCATCCGCAACACGCTGCGCTTCCTGATGGCCAATACGGCCGATTTCGACGCCGCGCGCGACGCCGTGCCGCTCGCCGAGCTCTTCGAGATCGACCGCTTCGCGCTCGCCAAGGCGCGTGCGCTCGTCGCGACCGTCGCTGCGGACTACGACCGCTACGAGTTCCACCTCGTCGTCCAGCGGCTGCAGACGTACTGCTCCGAGGACCTCGGCGGCTTCTACCTCGACGTCCTCAAGGATCGCCTCTACACGACGGCGACGACGAGCCGCGCGCGCCGTTCCGCGCAGACCGCGCTCGCCGCGATTCGCGATGCGCTTCTGAAGCTCATGGCGCCGATCCTCTCGTTCACGGCGGAGGAGGCCTGGCAGATCCTGCATCCCGGAGAGCCGACGATCTTCATCCACACCTGGGACGCGATGCTGCCGGCGCTTCCCGATGCCGACGCGCTGGTCGCGAAATGGGAACGCATCCTCTCCGTGCGCGCGCTCGTGCAAAGGGAGCTCGAGGCGGTGCGCCAGGCCGGGGCGATCGGCTCCAGCCTGCAGGCCGAAGTCGACATCATCGCGGACGTCGACAACTACGCCGCGCTCGCCTCGCTCGGCGACGACCTGCGCTTCGTGCTCATCACGTCGGCCGCCACCGTGACGCGCGGCAACGCGCTGGCGATCGCGGTCGCATCGAGCGCCAATGCGAAGTGCGAGCGTTGCTGGCACTGGCGCCGCGACGTCGGCGCCGATCCGGCGCGCCCGGGGCTATGCGGGCGCTGTATCGCGAACCTGTTCGGCGCGGGCGAGCCGCGCCGCTACGCCTGAGGGTCGTCTCGAGCACGACCTTCGACACGATGGATACCGCCGTGATGCGTTCCGCGCCGACCACCGCCAACTGGCGCTGGCTGTGGCTGTCCGCGCTCGTGATCGCGCTCGACCAGGCGACGAAGCACTGGATGCTCGCGGCCTTCCGTCCCGGTGAAGACCTGCCGCTCACGCCGTTCGCGAGCCTGGTGCTCGCGTTCAACCGGGGCGCGGCCTTCAGCTTCCTGGCCGGCGGGACCGGCTGGCAGCGGTGGTTCTTCGCGGTGATCGCGATCGCGGCGTGCGGCGCGATGCTGTGGCTCCTGCGCCGGGGCGGGCGCGCGCTGTTCTGCGCCGGGCTCGCGCTCATCATCGGCGGCGCGCTGGGCAACCTCTACGATCGCCTGACGCTCGGCCACGTCGTCGATTTCCTGCTGCTGCACTATCGCGGCTGGTACTACCCGGCGTTCAACGTCGCCGACAGCGCGATCACGCTCGGCGCCGCCGCGCTGATCGTGGACGGCCTGCGCGAGCGGCGCGTGCGCGAGCCCGCGGCACCGCGGAAGGGGAACGGCTGATGGACGTGCTCCTCGCCAATCCACGCGGATTTTGCGCCGGCGTCGATCGCGCGATCGCGATCGTCGAGCAGGCGCTCTCGCGGTTCGGCGCGCCGATCTACGTCCGCCACGAGGTCGTGCACAACCGCTACGTCGTCGACGACCTGCGCCGCAAGGGGGCGGTCTTCGTCGAGTCGCTCGACGAGATTCCCGACGGTGCCACCGTCGTCTTCAGCGCGCATGGCGTGTCGCGGGCGGTGCGCACCGCGGCGGCCGCGCGGGGACTGCGCGTGTTCGACGCGACATGCCCGCTCGTGACCAAGGTGCACGCCGAGGTCGCGAAGATGCGCGAGCAGGGCCGCGAGATCGTGATGATCGGCCACGCCGGCCACCCCGAGGTCGAGGGCACGATGGGGCAGTGCGACGATGGGGTGTATCTCGTCGAGACGCCCGACGATGTCGCCCGGCTCGTCGTGCGCGATCCGGCGCGGCTCGCATACGTCACGCAAACCACGCTCTCCGTCGACGACGCCGCGACGATCGTCGCGGCGCTCAAGGAGCGGTTCCCGGATATCGTCGGCCCGAAGAAGGACGATATCTGCTACGCGACGCAGAACCGCCAGGATGCGGTGAAGCTCATGAGCGGCGAGGTCGACGCCGTCATCGTCGTCGGCAGCCCCAACAGCTCGAATTCGAATCGACTGCGCGAGGTGGCCGCGAATCGGGGCGTTCCGGCGTACATGGTCGACACCGCCGACGACGTGCGTCCCGAGTGGCTGGAGGGGCGCGCGCGCATCGGCGTCACCGCCGGCGCGTCGGCGCCGGAGCTTCTGGTGGGCGAGGTCGTCGCGCGGCTGCGCGCGCTGGGCGCGCAATCCGTCGACGAGCTGTCAGGCGTTGTCGAGCGGGTCGTGTTTCCGCTGCCGAAGGGTCTCGGCGCGAAACCAGGCGAGTAGGGCGACGAACGCGACGGCCGCGGTGGCGCACGCCACCGCCGCCACGAGCGCATGCCGGCCCGATTCCGCGATCGCCCGCGCCAGCGCCTCGCCCACGTAGAACGGCAGCAGCAGGGCGAGCGCCTGGCGCGGCATGCGACGGCCATGGGCGACGCCGGGGAGCAGGAGCGCCAAGGGCAGCGCCTTCAGCGCGAGCCACGAGCCGTGCGGACGCAAAGGCGCGAGTGCGAGCTCCCAAAGGAGCTCGAGCAATGCGAGCGCGAGGGTCGCGGCGACGGCAAGCCGTGGGGCGCCGGGGAGGCGCGACGGCGCGCCGCTCAACTGACCGGCACGAATTCGTAGAGGTCGAAGCCGGGGCCCTGCTCGACGAGTTTCGTCAGCACGGCGAACCCGGAGCCCCCGCGACGCGACAGGCGCACGGCCTGCTCGAGCTCGAACGCGCCGGTCGGGGCGGCGAGCTGCGGTGCGGGCGCCTCGGCATCGGCCTCCTCGGGCAGCACGAGGACCGGCAGCAGGTTCCCCGCAGGCGCGTCCTCCGATGCGGCAGCGGCCGCTTCGGGCGCGTCGGACAGGAGCTCGCAGCCGAATTCGAGCATCGCGCTGGCGAGCGTGTTGCGAAACCAACGCACCATCGCGACCTGCAGCCCCTCGCGTCCCTCGAGTCGCAGCGCGATGAGGTCGCCCACGCGCAACGCCGCCGGCGACGGGTCGATCTGCCGCAGCGCGTACCCGCCGGAGGTGTGGTTCACGACCTGGCATTCGGTCATCGGCGGCGGCGGCTCGACGCCGTTGGGCACGCCGTGCTGCGTGCCGCGGCTGTAGTGCCACACGCCCGGAAGCCCGGCGCACATCGCGACCTTCGCCCGCGACGGCAGGCGGTTGAACTGTCGCGCCGGCGGGATCGCCCACTGGCGCAGCAGACGCTTCAAAAGCGAGACGTAACGCGGACGCGCGTCGAGCTCGTTCCCCGCTTCGCGCGGCAGCGTTCCGCCGGCCTCGAGCGCGCGGATCTGCGCCTGCAGCTCGAAGGCGAGATCGAAGGTGAGGAGAAAGAGCTTCGATCCTTCGGCGTTGCCGCCCTTGTTGGCCGAGAACGGCGGGAAGTCGTGGCCGACCGGCACGATGGCGACCGCCTTCGCCATCCGGTGCACCGGCGGTACCGTCGTCAGCTTGGCGAGCTGCGCGTTCTCCTGCAGGTAGTGCAGCACCATCGACAGCTGGCTCGGCAGGAAGCCGTAGGGATTGGCGAGCGCAAGCAGCAGCGACTGGGTGTAGAGGCGCTCCAGCGTGACGTCGGGCTGGTCGATCGTGACCGGGTGTCGATGGATCTTGCGCTCGCGCGTGTACATGTAGATCTCGTGCGCGTCGTACCAGGTGTGCGCCGGCACCGGCGCGTACGAGAGGTAGCTGTTGGTCAGCACCCGCGAGGTTGCCTGGAACGTGCGGCGCACGAGCGCGACCAGCCGCCGCGGGCCGCCGAAGCGGATGCGGCGCGACGCCTCGCTTGCCAGCAGGCGCTTGTAGGCGGTCGCGAGCTCGCTCGCAAGCGCCAGCGCCGCCTTCGCCGCCTCGAGATCGTCGCCCTGCAGCGGGTGCGTCGCGCGGATGAAGCGGTGCTCGAGGCGCGGCCACAGCAGCGCCGCGGTCTTCCAATACTGCTCGGTGAGGTCGAGGCGCCGCGAGTGACTCATGCCGACGCGATTGGTCGCGGTCAGCGCCTCGCCGATGATGCGCGCGGCGAAGCCCGGCTCGCGCGTGGCCGTCTCGGTCAGCCATTGCGCGACGCGCGACGGGCGGATCTCGGGGGGTTGCGCAGGCCGTTCGGCAACCGGCGGCAGTCGAAGCGCGAGCGACATGAAGGCCTGCGTGACGCCTTTGTGCGGGTGGGATTCTTGCCGCGACGATTATACGGTCTCGCGCAGGAAATCGACGACGACGTCGACCTGATCCTGCACGAGGAGCGTCGGCGCATGCCCGACGCCGGCGACTTCCACGACGCGCGCCCGCGGCCCGCGCTCGCTCATCGCCCGCGCCGTCTCGGCCGACAGCAAGTCGGAGCGCTCGCCGCGCAGGACGAGCGTCGGACAGGCGATGGCGTCCCACAGCGGCCACAGATTCACCGGCGCCGGCTGCGCGCGAAAGGGCACGGCGATCGCCGGGTCGTAGCCCAGCGCCCACGTTCCATCCGGCCGCTGACGGGCATTCGTGCGGACGATATGCGCCCACTGCGCATCGGTGAGCGTGCCGAAGGACGCCGCAATCGTCCGCACGTAGCGCTCGAGGTCGTCGTAGCCCGGGAAAGATGGATCGGTGCCGAAATACTGGGCGATGCGCGCGAGGCCGGCGGCTTCGATCACCGGACCGGCATCGTTGACGACGAGCCTCACCACCGGCGTGCCCGGTTGTGCGGCAGCGACGATCCCGAGCAGCGCGCCCATCGACGTGCCGATCCAGGCGACTTCGTCGGCACCGCTCGCTGCGACGAGCGCGGTCAACGTGCCGAGGTACACGGGGAAGACGTAGTCCATCGGATCGCGCAGCCACTCGCTCCGGCCACGTCCCGGCATGTCGATCGCGAGCACGCGATGCGTCGGCGCGAGCGCCTCGCCCAGCACGTCGAAATCGCGCCCGTTGCGGCCGACGCCGTGCACGCAGACGACGACGTTCGGGTTCTCGGGCGCGCCCCACTCGTAATAGACGACGCGGTGGAATCCACTCGGCGCGAGGCCGCGAAAATGACGAACGCGCGGCGCGGTCCTGGTCAGCATGGCGGCCGCACGCGTCAGACGTCGTCGCGCAGCGTGCGATCGAGGATCAGCAACATCGCCGCGGTCGCGCCCCAGATGTAGCGCGAAAGCCAGGGGATCGCCCAGTAATCGCGTCGCACGCTGCCGAGCATGCGGAAGTGGCGCTGCTGGTTGGCGGGATCGAGAACGAACTCGAGCGGCACTTCGAAGACGTCCGCCACCTCGACGGGATCGGGGGCGAGCTCGATCGGCGGATCGATCCACCCCACGATCGGCCGCACGCGATAACCGCTGACCGTCTCGTACGGCGCGAGCTCGCCCAGCACGTCGACCTTGGAGGGAAGAAGTCCGATTTCCTCGGTGGTTTCGCGCAGCGCCGCCGCGGCATGGTCGACGTCGTGCGGGTCGAGGCGCCCGCCCGGAAAGCTGATCTGTCCCGGATGATCGGGCAGGCTCGCGCTTCGTTGCGTCAGGAGTAGCTGCAGGCCGGCGGGCCGATTGACGAGCGGGACGAGCACGGCCGCAGGCACCGGCGCGCCCTCGCGGCCGGGCAGGCGGAAGCCGTCGCTCATCCCGAGCGCGGAAGCGGGCGCGGGGCGCGCGAGCCGCTCGGCGAGCCAGGCTCGCTGCGACGGCGGGGGGAGATCGAACAGGGAAAGGCGAGGCGCCGCGGGCATTGCGCTGCGGGCCGACTGCTGACTTGCGGCCCGTCGCGCATGATACTCCGTCAGGCGCAGCGCGCAGCGGACGCCGGGCGCGGCTCGCTTGCTGCACGACGCTCCGCGCTTCGCGGTTCGGGGCGCACCCGCGCCCCGGACGGCGCGGCACGGTCGCGAAACTGCGGCCCGACCAGCACGAGCGCGGGCGCGCCTTGTGCCCATTGCGCATGCTCGGCGAGATTGGCGAGCGTCGTGCGACGAATCCGCGCGCTCGGCAACGACGCGTCGGCGACGATCGCAACCGGGGTCGCGGGGGCATGACCGGCATCCATCAGCGCACACGCGATCGCCGGCGCTTCGCGCAGGCCCATGTAGATCGCGCCTGCGTCGGCCTGGCGAAGCGCGGCAAGCCAGCCGCTCGCCGGCCCATCGTCGCCCGCGCGCGGCGTGACGAACGTGAACGAGCGCACGCTTCCGCGCACGGTAAGCGACGTGCGCAGATCGGCGGCCGCCGCCATGGCCGCGGTGACGCCCGGCACGATCTCGTAGCGCACGCCGGCCGCTTCCAGTGCCGCGATCTCTTCCTGCGCGCGGCCGAACAGCATCGGATCGCCGCCCTTCAACCGCACGACGATGGCGTGCGTCCGCGCCGCATCGAGGAGCCGCTTGTGGATGAAGCGCTGCGCGGTGGAGTGTTGGCCGCTGCGCTTGCCGACGGCAACGATCCTCGCGCGCACGGCGAGCGCGAGCGTGTCCGGATGGACGAGCGCATCGTGGAATACGACGTCCGCACGCGCGAGGAGGCGCGCGGCGCGAAGCGTCAGCAGGTCCGGTGCGCCCGGCCCCGCCCCGACGAGGTAGACGGTTCCGTCAGCCGCGCGCACAGCCGAAATCGCGCGGCCACGCCGAAGGATCCTGCCGAGCGAAGCGCGCCCGGCGCGTCACGCTCGACTGGTAGCCGTCGCCGAAGTCGTCGAGTCCGCGCAGCGCGCCGACGGCGTCGCGCGCGTCGGGGATCGCGAACGCGTCGAATCCGCACTGGCAAAGAAAGTAGAGCTGGTCGCGCTGCACGTCGCCGATGGCGCGCAGTTCGCCGGTGAAGCGGTAGCGTTGGCGCAGAAGCCGCGCGTGCGAGTAGCCGCGTCCGTCGGTGGACTGTGGAAAGTCGATCGCGATCAGCGGCAGGCGCGCGACGTCGGGCGCGAGTTCCCGCGGATCTTCGCACGGCGCGAGCCACACGCCGGCGTCGCCACGCGCGACCAGGACGGCACGCTGCGCGCGCCACAGCGGGAGCGGAACGATGGCGGGCGTGCCGTCGGGCAGATCAGCAAGCGAGGTTGCTTCCCGCAGCAGCGTCCACGGGTCGTCGACGATCGTACGATGGCGAATGAGTTGCGGCATATACACGCTCCTTGAACGGATCGAGACCGAGCCGGCGCACCGTGTCGACGAAGCGCTCGTCTTCGTGCCGCTGCTCGATGTAGGTTTCGATCAGGCGCTCGATCACGTCCGGCATCTCGGCCGCGGCGAACGCGGGTCCGATGACCTTGCCGAGCGCGGCGTTCGCGCCCTGTGCGCCGCCGAGCGTGACCTGGTAGAACTCGGCGCCCTGCTTGTCGACGCCGAGGACGCCGATGTGGCCGATGTGATGCTGGCCGCACGCGTTCATGCAGCCCGACACGTTGAGGTCGAGCTCGCCGATGTCGTGCACGTAGTCGAGGTCGTCGAAGCGACGCGTGATCGCCTCGGCAATCGGGATCGACTTGGCGTTGGCGAGCGAGCAGAAGTCGCCACCCGGGCAGCAGACGATGTCGGTCAAAAGCCCCACGTTCGGCGTCGCGAGCCCGAGCGCCTTCGCGCGCGTCCACACGGCGAGGAGGTCGGCCTCGCGCACGTCGCGCAGCACCAGGTTCTGCTCGTGCGAGACGCCGATCTCGCCGAACGCGTACGCATCGGCGAGGTCCGCGATGGCGTCCATCTGCTCGGATGTCACGTCGCCCGGCGGCACGCCGGGTCGCTTCAACGACAGCGTGACGATCGCGTAGCGGTCGACCCGGTGAGGATGGACGTTGCGGCCGACCCAGCGCTCGAACGCGCGATTGCCGGCCACCGCCGCGCGGAAGTTTGCATCGTGCACCGCTGGCGTCGCATAGGGAGGCGGCGCGAAGTGCGCCGCGAGCCGGTCGAATTCCGCATCCGGTACCGTGCCTTCGCCGCCGCGCGCGTGCTGCCACTCGTCCTCGACCTCCAGGGCGAATCGCTCCGGCGTGCGGTCCTTGACCAGGATCTTGATGCGCGCCTTCCACTTGTTGTCGCGCCGCCCGAAGCGGTTGTAGGTGCGCAGGATCGCGTCGAGGTAATTCAGGATCTCCGCGCGCGGCAGAAACTCCCGGATCACGTGACCGATGATCGGCGTGCGGCCGAGGCCGCCGCCGACCGCGACGCGGAAGCCGATCGCGCCCGCGGCATCGCGCACGAGCCCGAGCCCGATGTCATGGACGAGGAGGGCCGCGCGGTCGCTCGTCGCGCCGCTGATCGCGATCTTGAATTTGCGCGGCAGGTAGGCGAATTCGGGATTGAGCGCCGCCCACTGCCGCACCAGCTCGCAATAGGGACGGGGATCGACCGTCTCGTCGCGCGCCACGCCGGCGAAATGATCGGTCGTGATGTTGCGCACGCAATTGCCGGACGTCTGGATTGCATGCATGTCGACGTCGGCGAGGTCGGCCAGGATGTCGGG
>JBLMWW010000193.1:0-3595 GCA_050257435.1 Rudaea sp. | reverse complement strand
GCATTAGCGTCGTCGCCGCCGGGAGACGGCGATGCGTCGGTTCCTGGCGCTGCAGCGGGTGCGTTCGGCGCCTCCTGCGTCGCGGACTGATCCGAGCCGTCCCCGAGCGCCTTCTCGAGCGCCTTTTCCGCCTCTTCCTGCTCGCGGGCGCCGCTCGCCGGTCCACCCCTCGCCCCGGATGGGCCGAGCCGGTAGGGCGTCGTCTCGGGCACGATGATCTCGATCGACCGGATGTCGATCTTCCTCTCGCCGGCCTTGTAGACCAGCACCATCTGCGGGAACGTAATCACCAGCGCGATCATGATGACCTGGATCACGACGAACGGCACGGCACCCCAGTAGATCTGGCCCGTGGTAATGCCCTTGATGACCTTCTTCGACACCCGGTCGAAGTAGTCCTTCGCCGGCGCGACGCTGCGCAGGTAGAAGAGCGCGAAGCCGAATGGAGGATGCATGAACGACGTCTGCATGTTGACGCCGAGCAGCACGCCGAACCAGATGAGGTCGATCCCGAGCTTGTCCGCCACCGGGCCCACCAGCGGAATGATGATGAACGCCAGCTCGAAAAAATCGAGGAAGAACGCGAGGAAAAAGATCAGGATGTTGACGACGATCAGGAAGCCCAGCTGGCCGCCGGGCAGGCTGGTCAGCAGGTGCTCCACCCACACGTGCCCGTTCACCCCGTAGAACGTGAGGCTGAACACGCGAGCGCCCACCAGGATGAACACGACGAACGTCGACAGCTTCGCCGTCGTGTCCATCGCCTGCTTGAGCAGCTTCCAGGTCAGGCGCCGGCGGGTGAGCGCCATGATCAGCGCGCCGGTCGCGCCCATCGCACCGCCTTCGGTGGGTGTCGCCACGCCCAGGAAGATCGTGCCGAGCACGAGGAAGATCAGCGCGAGCGGTGGGATCAGCACGAACACGACGCGCTCGGCGATCCTCGACAACAAGCCGAACTTGAATATCCGGTTCAGCACCGCCGCGAAGAACGCGATGGCGGTGCCTACGCTCGTCGCAATCACGAGCGTCTCGTCGAGCGCGCGATCGGCCATCCGCAGCTTCGCGTAGACGACGGCAGTGGTCGCCGCGATCACGACTAGGACGATCAGAGACCGTGTCCCGCTGCCGCCGTCGGGCTCGCGCAGCGTCCGCGCTTCGGGCGGTAGCGCCGGCGCCCATTGCGGCTTTACGAAGGTCACGCCCATCGTATAAAGCGCGTAGATGCTGGCGAGCACGAGCCCGGGAATGAAGGCGCCCGCGTACATGTCGCCGACCGACCGCCCGAGCTGGTCGGCCATGATGATCAGCACGAGCGAAGGCGGAATGATCTGCGCGAGCGTCCCCGACGCTGCGATCACGCCGGTGGCGAGCCGCCGGTCGTAGCCGTACCGCAACATGATCGGCAACGAAATCAGGCCCATTGCGATGACACTGGCGGCAACAACGCCCGTGGTCGCGGCGAGCAGCGCGCCGACGAATACGACTGCGTAGGCGAGGCCGCCGCGCAGCGGGCCGAACAGCTGGCCGATCGTGTCGAGCAGATCCTCCGCCATGCCGGAGCGCTCCAGGATCAGGCCCATGAACGTGAAGAACGGGATCGCGAGCAGGGTATCGTTCGCCATCACGCCGAAGACGCGCTCGGGCAGAGCCTGGAGAAGCGACGTGTCGAGCAGACCGAGCTCGATGCCGAGGAGGCCGAACCCGATGCCGACCGCGCCGAGCGAGAACGCGACCGGGAAGCCGAGGAGCAGCGTGACGACCAGCCCGACGAACATCAGCGGCGCGATGTTGGCGATGAGCCAGGCGCTCATGGGCGCGCCTCGTTCGCCTTGTCGAGCACCGGCGCCTCGACGCCTCGCTCGCGTGCGATTTCCTCCGCGAGCTCCTCCTCGGCGGACTTTCCGTGGTGCCTCTCGAGCGGGTCGGGAATGCGCCCGGCGAGGAACGCGATCCGCTTGATGAGCTCGGACACGCCCTGGAAGATCAGCAGCGCGAAGCCGACCGGCACCATCAGCCGCGCCGGCCAGATGATCAGCCCGCCCGCGTTCGTCGACACCTCATGCCGGACCCAGGAGTCGACGAAGAGCGGCCAGGACAGCCACATGATGACGAACGACATCGGCATCAGGAACAGCAGGATGCCGACGACGTCGATCCAGTTCTGCGCGCGGCGCGACAGGCGCCCGGCGATGATGTCGATGCGCACGTGATCGTTGTGCAGCAGCGTGTAGCCGGCGCCGAACAGGAAGATTACGGAGAACAGGTACCACTGGATCTCGAGGTACGCGTTCGAGCTGAAGTTGAACGCCTTGCGCACCACGGCGTTCGCCGCGCTGATCAGCACGACGACCAGGATCAGCCAGTAGACGAGGCGCCCGACGCGCTCGGTGACGGCGTCGATGGCGCGCGAGAGGGCGAGCAGTGCGTTCACGATTCCTCTCCGTGGCGCGCGCCTCGCGGCCGTCGATGGTTGAGCGGATTGTCCGCAGCGCCGTCCCTCGCGGCGGCAACGGACGGCGAATTATAGGCGAAGCGTACGCTCGTGCGCGGCATGATGGCGGGGCCGTTTCGGGCCCCCGGGGCCCGAGGGCGCTCTACGAGGCGCTGCTCGCAGGCGAAGCGCAATGGCGGCCGACCGGCGTCGCGATGTTACGGCGCCGGACGAGGTCACGCCGCCGCGGCGGCCCCGATTTCGTAGGGAACGTCGATGACGGCCTCGCTTCCGCCGCCTTCGCGCATGCGCAAGCCCAGGCGGGCGGCACTGCCGTAGAGTGCATGCAGGCGCTCGCGAATGCTCGCGATGCCGTCACCGCCCGCCTCGGGCACGAAGCCCGCGCCGCTGTCGGCGATCCGCAATGAAAGGCGACTGGCCTCGACGCCGACGCCGATGCGGATCGTGCCGCCGGAGCCGCTCCGCGCAAGCCCGCGCCCGAGCGCGTGATCGAGCAACGGGAGCAGCATCATCGGCGGCATCCGCGCCGAGCCGAGCCCGGCCGGCACGTCGATGTCGAACGCCAGGCGGTCGCCGAGCCGGATCTTCGCGATGCCGAGATGGCTGCGCGCCAGCTCCAACTCCTGCGCGACGGTGGACGACGTGTCGCGCATCAGCGGCATCGCCGCGCGCAGGTACGCGATGAGGTCGTCGAGCATGCGGCCCCCGAGCGCGGGATCCTGCGCGTAGAGGTGCTCGACCTGGTCGAGCGTGTTGAACAAGAACTGCGGCTCGACGCGCGCCTGCATCGCCTGAAGCCGCGATTCGAGGGCGATTCGCGAGCGCCGGACCCGATCGAGCTCGGCGGCGTGAAGAATTGCCGCCGTCTTCATGGCGGCGCGTCGATCGGCGTAGAAGAACACCGCGGGCGCGCCGGTCATCAGCAAGATCGCGAAGTTAGAGATCGGATGGAACGAGTGATACCGAATCCACGAGATATCCGCGGGCCGGTTCTCGTTCTCGCCTAGAAGCGCAACTCGCCAGGGCTCGCCGAACAGCTCGCTCACGACCACGGCGGCCGCGCAACCGAGCAGCACGGCGAGGACGTAGGTCCTGCGGTGCGGCGCGCCGTCGTCGACGGCGCGGTCGGCGATGACGATGGCA
>JBLMWW010000192.1:0-2899 GCA_050257435.1 Rudaea sp. | reverse complement strand
CGCGCGAGCCGCGTGACGCGCAGGTCGCGCGCGGACAGGAGCTCGCCGAGGTAATGCGCGGTCGCCTCGCCCTCGTTGGTGAAATTCGTCGCGAGGATCACTTCGCGCACGAGGCCGTCCGTCGCGCGCCTCAGCAGTCGCTCGAGCCGGATCTCCTTCGGCCCGATGCCGTCGAGCGGCGAGAGCCGGCCCATCAGCACGAAATAGAGTCCCGAGTACGCTTGCGTCTGCTCGACCATCAGCAGGTCGGCGGGCGTCTCGACGACGCAGAGCTGCGTCTCGTCGCGCTTGGCCGAGCGGCAGAGCGCGCACAGCGTTCCTTCGGTGAAAGTGTTGCAGCGCTCGCAGTGCTGCACGTTCTGCGTCGCCTCGACGAGCGCGTGCGCGAGCCGCGCCGCGCCGTCGCGATCGTGCTGCAACAGGTGCAGCGCCATGCGCTGCGCGGCCTTCGGGCCCACGCCCGGCAGGCAGCGCAGCGCCTGCACGAGCTCCTCGAGCCGGCCGAGGGGCTCGTGCAGCATCGCGCGAGCGCCGGCGTCGCGGGCGTTCATTGCGCCATCAGAACGGCAGCTTGAAGCCGGGTGGCAGAGGCATGCCCGCGGTGATGCCGCCGAGCTTCTCCTGCGTCGTGGCCTCCGCGCGGCGCACGGCATCGTTGAACGCGGCGGCGACCAGGTCCTCGAGCATTTCGCGATCCTCGCCGAGCAGCGATGGATCGATCGACACGCGCTTCACGTCGTGGCGGCACGTCATCGTGACCTTCACGAGGCCGGCGCCCGACTGGCCCTCGACCTCGGTGCGCGCGAGCTCTTCCTGCGCGCGCTGCATGTTCTCCTGCATCTGCTGGGCCTGCTTCATCAAGCCGGCCAACTGGTTCTTCATCATGGCGATTCCTGAGGGGTGGAGGGAGGCGCCGCCGCGTCTCGGGTCACGGACTGGATCGTTTCCGGCCGCACGGCGGCGTCGAACCGCGCGACCAGGTCGCGCACGAACGGCTCGTTGCGAAACGCGGCCTCGCTTTCCGCCCTGGCGCGCGCGCGCTCGCGACGCTCGATGGCCGCGAGCGAGCCGTCGGCGCCATCGCCGATCTCGAAGGCGAGCAGGAGCTTGCGTCCCGTCGCCCCCTCGAGCGCCGCCTTGAGCTTGTCCGCGTAGGCCTTGTCCGCCAGATGCTTGTGCGTCGCCGGAATCGCAAGAGATAGCGCATTGCCGACGATCGACTTGAGCTCCGATTGCGCCGCGAGCTGCGCCGCCATGCCGGTCAGCTTCAGATTGGACACGAACGCCGGCCAACCTTCGTTGGCTTCGGGAAGCGCAAGCCTGGGCGGCGGGCTCCCGCGCGGTTCGGCGTCGTCTTCCGCCTGAGGGACGTGTGCTGCACGCCCGACCTCCGGCGGGGCGGCCTCGTCGCCGGCCCTGCCCGGATTGCGAATCGCTGCGACGTTGCGGTCCCTCTCGGCCAATCGCGCCGCGGCGACGTTCTCGGCGGGCCGTGCCGGCGAAACGTTCGCACGCGCCTGCGGCGCCGGTTGCGGCGGCTGCGACGCCTCCCCGTCATTGGCGGGCTCGAACGCGAGCAGGCGCAGCAGCGTCATGGAAAATCCCGTCGCCTCGTCGGGCGCGAGCGCGAGCTCGGCGCGTCCCGTCACGCAGATCTGGTAGGCGAGCTGCACGGTCTCGGGCGTCATCCGGCGGGCATACTCGGCGTAGCGCGCGCCTTCCTCCGCGACGGGCGCGTTCGGGACCGCCTGCAGCACCGCAACCCGGTGGAAGAGCGACGCGAGCTCGTCGAGCGCCGACGCCAATGCGTGTCCGCGTGCCGCGATGGCGTCCGCCTCGGCGAGCAGTGCCGTTCCGTCGTTGGCGATCAGCGCATCGACGATCCGATAGAGGTAGTCGCGATCGACGACGCCGAGCATGGCGCGCACGCCCGCCTCGCGCACTTCGCCGCCCCCATAGGCGATCGCCTGGTCGAGCAGCGACAGCGCGTCGCGGAGCGAGCCCTGCGCGGCGGCGGCAACGAGCGGAAGCGCCGCGGTGTCGTGCGGGACCGCTTCCGCGTCGAGGATGTGCAAAAGCCGCTCGGCGATGGCCGCGCGCGGGAGCGGCGTCAGGTTGAACTGGAGGCAGCGCGACAGCACCGTGACCGGGATTTTCTGCGGATCGGTCGTGGCCAGCACGAACTTCACGTGCTCGGGCGGCTCCTCGAGCGTCTTCAGCATGGAGTTGAACGCGCCCTTCGAGAGCATGTGCACTTCGTCGATCAGGTAGACCTTGTACCGCCCGACGGTCGGCGCGTAGCGGGCGTTGTCGAGGATCTCCCGCATGTTGTCGACGCCCGTGTTCGAGGCGGCGTCGAGCTCGAGCAGATCGACGAAGCGCCCCGCGTCGATGTCGCGGCAGGCGTCGCACTCGCCGCAGGGCGTCGCGGACACCCCCTTCACGCAGTTGAGGCTCTTCGAGAGGATGCGCGCCAGCGTCGTCTTGCCCACCCCGCGCGTCCCGGTCAGCAGATACGCGTGATGGAGCCGGCCGCGCGTCAGCGCGTTGGTCAGCGCGGTGACGACGTGCTCCTGGCCGACCAGCTCCCCAAAGCTGCGCGGGCGCCATTTGCGGGCGAGGACCTGATAACTCACGTCGGCACGGGGTGGAGGAAGGCGCGGCCCCGCCGCGCGGCGCGAAGGCGCGCGCTCGGGGAGGATGCCGGGTCAGGCTCGATTGTCGCGGAAAATTCGCACGGGAGCAGCGGGTTGCCGGTCGAGCCCGGGGCAGGAAGGGGGGTGGCGAGCCGTTCCCCCGGCACTTGCATTGAATCGCTGTGGCTGCTTCCTTCCGGACCTGACCAGGTTCACGACCGTGCAATGCGGGGCGACCCGCCGTTGATCGGGCGCTTTGTCGC
>JBLMWW010000191.1:0-4836 GCA_050257435.1 Rudaea sp. | reverse complement strand
TCGTGCTCGCCGGGGCCGCCGCCTGCACGGCGTTCGATGTGGTGTGGATCCTGAAGCGCGCCCGCCAGCCAGTGGCCGATTGCGTGGTGGAGGCCGAGGCGGAGCGCGCGGCCGCCGAGCCGAAGGTGTTCACGCGCGTCCACCTGCGCTACGCCGTCGCCGGACGCGGCCTCGATCCCAGGCAGGTGGAGCGCGCCGTGAAGCTCTCGAAGGAGAAGTATTGCTCGGCGACGATCATGCTCGCCAAGGTGGCCGAGATCACCTACGAGGTGCGGATCGTCGACGGCGATCGGGTGGAGATGGAGGGACCAGGGGCCAGGGACCAGGGACCAGGGACCAGGGACTAGGGACTAGGGACCAGGGACCAGGGAAGCGGCAGCCGTCGTGCGCGATGCAGCGACGGGGCTGCCAGACGCCGCAACGCGAGACGATATGGTCGCGTTGGCAGGCTCCCTAGCCCCTGGTCCCTTGCCCCTTCTTCTTGCTACGCCGCGCCGCTTGCGTCCCGCAGCAGCCGAATCAGGCTCGACGTATCCCACCGTCCGCCGCCGCGGGCCTGCACGCGCGAATAGAGCTGATCGACGAGTGCCGTGACGGGCAGCGCCGCGCCGTTGGCGCGCGCCTCCTCGAGGCAGATGCCCAGGTCCTTGCGCATCCAATCGACGGCGAAGCCGAAATCGAACTTGTCGGCGACCATCGTCTTGCCGCGGTTCTCCATCTGCCACGATTGCGCGGCGCCCTTGCTGATCACGTCGAGCACGAGGTTCGGATCGAGCCCCGCGCGTTGCGCGAAGTTGATGCCCTCGGACAGCCCCTGCACGAGTCCCGCGATGCAGATCTGGTTCACCATCTTGGTGAGCTGTCCCGCGCCGGTCTCCCCGAGCAAAGTGACCGCGCGCCCGTAATGCGCGAGCACCGGCTCCGCCTTCGCGAATACCGCCTGCTCGCCGCCGACCATGATCGTGAGCTTGCCGTTCTCCGCCCCCGCCTGGCCGCCGGAGACCGGGGCATCGAGGAAATCGACGCGCCGCGCCTTCGCCGCCGCCGCGACCTCGCGTGCGACGTGGGCGGACGCGGTCGTGTGATCGACGAGGATGCTGCCCGCGCTCATCCCCGCGAGCGCATCCTTCGCGACCGCGCGCACGTCGTTGTCGTTGCCCACGCACATGAGCACGATCTCCGCGTCGCGCGCGGCATCTGCCGGCGACGGGGCCGATTGGCCGCCGTACTGCGCGACCCACTTCGCGGCCTTTTCCCGGGTCCGGTTGTACACCGTGACGTCGTGGCCGGCCTTCTGCAGGTGGCCGGCCATCGGATAGCCCATTACGCCCAGACCGAGGAATGCGAGTTTCTTGCCCATGTCACCTCCATGATGGCGATCGGTGAGCGCCGGCACCCTGAGGGGCCGCCGGCACGGCTCCGATCATCGTTCGTCCTTCTGCATTTCGTTGCGCGCTTGCTCGATCGCCGCGCGCGCGCGCTCCTCGTCGTTCTCCAGTTCGCGGCGCGCCGCAGCGATCGCCGCGCGCACGCGCTGCGGCGCGGTCCCGCCGACGTGGTCGCGGCTCGCAATCGATCCCTCCAGCGTCAGCACGCCGTACACGTCGTCGCCGATCGCGGAGGCGAAGCCGCGCAGCGCGTCGAGCGGAAGGTCCGCGAGATCGCAGCCGCGCGCTTCCGCTTCGCGCACCGCGCGCGCGACGGCTTCGTGCGCGTCGCGAAACGGCATGCCCTTGCGCACGAGGTAGTCGGCGAGGTCGGTCGCCGTCGCGTGCCCCTCGCGCGCCGCCTCGCGCATGCGTTTCGCGTTCGCCGTCAAGCCCGTCGCGACGAGGTCGGTCATGATCGCGAGCACGTCGGCGAGGGTGTCGACCGTGTCGAAGAGCGGCTCCTTGTCCTCCTGGTTGTCCTTGTTGTACGCGAGCGGCTGCGCCTTCATCAGCACGAGGAGCGCGGTGAGGTGTCCGATGACGCGCGCGGACTTGCCGCGCACGAGCTCGGGCACGTCGGGGTTCTTCTTCTGCGGCATGATCGAGCTGCCGGTGCAGAAGCGATCGGCCAGCGTGACGAACCCGAAGCGCGGGCTCGACCACAGCACGAGCTCCTCGGCGAAGCGCGACAGATGCACCATCACGAGCGACGCCGCCGCGGCGAATTCGATCGCGAAATCGCGATCGGCGACGGCGTCGAGCGAATTCGTCGCCACGGCCTCGAAGCCGAGCTCCCGCGCCACCTGCTCGCGATCGATCGGATAGCTCGTCCCGGCGAGCGCGGCGCTGCCGAGCGGCAGCCGGTTCACGCGCCGCCGGCAATCGCGCAGACGCTCGACGTCGCGCGCGAGCATCGCGTCGTAGGCCATCAGGTGGTGGCCGAACGTGATCGGCTGCGCGACCTGCAGGTGCGTGAAGCCGGGCATGATCGTGTCGGCGTGGCGCGCCCCGAGATCCTGCAGCGCGCGCCGCAGCGCGCGCAGTTGCCCGCACAGCCCGTCGATCGCGTCGCGCAGCCACAGCCGAACGTCGGTCGCGACCTGGTCGTTGCGCGAGCGCGCGGTGTGCAGCCGCTTTCCCGCGTCGCCGACGAGCGCGGTCAGGCGCCGCTCGATGTTGAAATGCACGTCCTCGAGCGCGCGCTGCCAGGGGAATTCGCCGCGCGCGATCTCGCCTTCGATCGTCGCGAGCCCGCGCTCGATGGCCGCCAGGTCCTCGCGACTGATCACGCCGCGCGCGGCCAGCATCCTCGCATGCGCGCGTGAGGCGGCGATGTCGGCCGGCGCGAGCCGGCGATCGAAGTCGACCGACGCGTTGAACCGCTGCATCCGCTCGGACATCGGCTCGCCGAAGCGGCCCGACCAGGTGCCGCCGGACGGCACCGGGGTGGCGGCGTTCGACGCTTGCGGGGTGTCGGGGGCGGGCGACGGATCGGTCGTCATGGATTTCGCGCGGTGGGCCGGCTTGCCTCGATCCGGCGGGTTGCCGACAATTTCACCCGAAGCAGCCCGCGGCAAGCATGTTTGCGCGTGGACGGCGCCTTCTTGGCTCGGACGTGCCGTGCGCGCCGGTTCCCGTTGCCGGAATCCGGCATGATGCTTGCATATCGCGTTCCGTTATGCAGGGAATTATAAGACAGCCGCCCGCGGGACCCGCATTGCCCGATCTGCGAAATCTCGGCACGATCCTGCGCGTCCTGCTCGCGGTCAACGGTGCGACGCTGCTCGTCGCGCTCGCGCGCGAGCCGCGGCTTTGGGCGCTGCCCGGCGAATGGGCGACGCTCACCGCCTTCGTCGAGCCGCATCTTTTCGCCGAGCTCGCGCTGCTCTGGCTCGTTCAGCCGTGGCTTGCGCGCGCGAAGCCGGCGGTCGCGATCGCGGCGGTCACTGTTATCACCTGTGCGATCGCGGTCGCCGTCGATGCGCTCTTGCCGAAGCTCGGCACCGACGTGCCCGGCGCACTCGTGCGGCATCTCGCCTTCGCGCTCACCGCGCAGTTCGCGCTGGTCGCCTACTTCCGGCTGCGGGAGCGCGCGCTGTCGCCGGCGATCACCGAAGCGCGGCTGCAGGCGCTGCAGGCGCGCATCCGCCCGCATTTCCTCTTCAACAGCCTCACCGCCGTCCTGTCGCTGATGCGCAGCCAGCCGAAGCGCGCGGAAGCGGCGCTCGAGGACCTCGCGGAACTGTTTCGCGTGCTGATGCGCGACAATCGCGAGCTCACGCCGCTCGCCGACGAAGTCGCGTTGTGCCGGCAGTATCTCGACCTCGAGCAGCTGCGTCTCGGCGAGCGTTTGGTCGTCGACTGGAACGTGAAGAGCATGCCGGCCGACGCGCTCGTGCCGCCGCTCGTGTTGCAGCCGCTCTTAGAGAACGCGGTGTATCACGGCATCGAGCCGTCGACGACGCCCGGCGTGCTGTCGATCAACATCTTCCTTTCGCGCGACGAGGTGCACGCGATCCTGCGCAATCCCTACGTCGCCAACGGCGCGCGTCACCACGCCGGCAACAAGATGGCGCTCGACAACATCCGAGAGCGCCTCGCGCTGCACTTCGACGCCGAGGCGAGCCTCGAGTCGCGCGTCAACCGCGACACCTACGAGGTGCACATCCGGATGCCGTATCGCACGACCAAGACATCGCCGATCGCAAGCGGCGCCGCCTCGGGTGCGAAGCACGAGCGCACGGGCCATCCGGGCGCGCAGCGGCGGCGCGAGCCGTACCTCAGTCCCCGGCTGCCGGGCATGTCAACGATGCGAGCGAACCATGGCTGAATCCCCCCTTCGTGTGCTGATCGTCGACGACGAGGCGCCCGCGCGTCACCGGCTGCGCGAGCTGCTCGACGATTGCGCCGCGGTGCTGCCGATCACGGTCATCGGCGAGGCACAGCACGGGCGTGAGGCGCTCGACATCCTGCACTCGGCGCCCGCGGACCTCGTCCTGACGGACATCCATATGCCGGGGATGGACGGCATCGAGCTGGCGCGGCATTTGCTCAAGCTATCGCGTCCCCCCGTCGTGATCTTCACGACGGCGTATCAGCAGCACGCACTGACCGCGTTCGACGTCCACGCGATCGACTATCTCGTCAAGCCGGTGCGCGTGCAGCGCTTGTTGGCCGCATTGCAAAAGGTGCCGCGATTGAAGCCCATGACGATGGAGAAGCTGACCGAACTCCCCGCCGCCGCCAGGCGTTTCCTGTCGGTGACCGAGCGCTCGCGCGTCGTGCTCGTGCCCGTCGACGACGTCATCTATCTCAAGGCGGAGCTCAAGTACATCACGATCCGCACGGCGCAGCGCGAATTCCTCCTGGAGGAATCGCTGACGCGACTGGAGCAGGAATTCGGCGC
>JBLMWW010000190.1:0-6653 GCA_050257435.1 Rudaea sp. | reverse complement strand
TTCTTCCCCTCTCGCTTATGACCAAGCCTGATTACTGGGACGACGCGACGCGCCTGCTCGCGCAGCGCGATCCGGTGCTCGCAACGCTCATCGCCGCCTACCCCGGGCTCCACTTGGTCCGCCGTGGCCACCCGTTCACCACGCTCGCGCGCGCGATCGTCGGCCAGCAGATCTCGGTCAGGGCCGCGCAGACGATCTGGGACCGCCTGCTCGAGGCGTGCCGCGCCGACGGGTCCGCGCGGCTCGATCCGGTCGTCGTGCAGCGCAAGCGGCTAGCGACGCTGCGCGCGTGCGGGCTCTCGGAGCGCAAGGCGCTGTACATCCGCGACCTGGCCCGGCACTTCGTCTCGGCGCGGCTCGATCCGCGCACGTGGCCCGCACTCGACGACGAGGCGCTGATCGAGGCGCTCGTCGACGTCAAGGGCATCGGACGTTGGACGGCGGAGATGTTCCTCATGTTCCACGAGATGCGCGCGAACGTCCTCCCCGTCGACGACATCGGCCTGCAGAAGGCGGTCGCCATGCACTACCTCGATGGCGAACGGCCGACCCTCGCCGCGCTGCGCGCGCTCGGCGAGCGCTGGCAGCCCTATCGCAGCGTCGCGACGTGGTATCTGTGGCGCTCGCTCGATCCGATCCCGGTGGAGTATTGAGGCGCGCCACGGCCCTGCTGCGAACCGTCAGGTCGCATCGAGGCAGCGGGCGGGCGGCGGAGCGCTACCGCAGCCTCCCATCGACCAGATGGAGCGTCCGGTCGGTCCGCGCCGCGAGGTCGGGATCGTGCGTCACGATGATGAGCGCCGTGCCGACGGCGCGATTGAGCTCGAGCATGAGCTCGAACACCGCGGCGGCATTGTGCCGATCGAGATTGCCGGTCGGCTCGTCGGCGAGCACGCAGCGCGTTTTCGACACGAGCGCGCGCGCGAGCGCGACGCGCTGGCGCTCGCCGCCCGAGAGCTCGCCCGGAAGATGACGGACGCGGTGCGCGAGTCCCACGCGGTCGAGCATCTCGCCCGCCCGTGAACGCGCCTCGCGCTCGTCCTGGCGCCGAATCACGAGCGGCATCGCCACGTTCTCGAGCGCCGTGAACTCGGGCAGCAGGTGATGGAACTGATAGATGAAACCGAGCGCGCGATTGCGCAGCGCGCCGCGGGCCGCTTCGGACAGCGACGCGAGCGGCGTTCCTTCGATGCGCACCTCGCCGGCGGTCGGCAGGTCGAGGCCGCCGAGAAGATGCAGCAGCGTGCTCTTGCCGGAACCCGACGCGCCGACGATCGCGACGCGCTCGCCGATCGCCACGTCGAGGTCGATGCCGAGCAGCACCGGCACGTCGAGCGGGCCGCTGCGGTACGTCTTGCGCAGGTCGCGGCACGCGACGACCGATACGGCGGCCGCCGTTACCGCGCGCGCATCACGAGCGGCGGCGACCGCCGGTGCGCCGTCACTCATAGCGCAGCGCCTCGGCGGGATTGACGCGCGCGGCACGGAAGCTGGGGTAGAGCGTGGCGACGAGCGCGAGCACGAGCGCGATCACGGCGATCGTCACGACATCGGGAATCTGCAGGTCGGACGGCAGGTCGCTGATGTAGTACACGCTCTTGTCGAGGAACTGAATGTGCAGGGTGCGCTCGATCGCCGGCACCACCGTCTCGACGTTGAGCGCGAGCAGAACGCCGCCCACCACGCCGATCAGCGTGCCGATGATGCCGATCAGCGCGCCCTGGATGATGAAGATCGCCATCACCGACGACGGCGCCGCGCCCAGCGTGCGCAGGATCGCGATGTCCGCGCGCTTGTCGGTGACCGCCATCACCTGCGCCGACACGATGTTGAACGCCGCGACCGCGACGATCAGCGTCAGGATGATGAACATCACGCGCTTCTCGATCGCCACCGCACGGAAGAAGTTGGCGTGGCTGCGCGTCCAGTCGCGGACCTCCGCGTCCTCGGGCATCGCGGGCGCGAGCTCTGCCGCCACGGCGGGTGCCGCGAACATGTCGTCGAGCTTGAGGCGCACGCCGGTCGGATTGCCGAGCCGATAGAGCTTTTCCGCATCTTCCAGGTTGACCAGCGCAAGCCCGCTGTCGAACTCGAACATCCCGACCTCGAAGATGCCGCTCACGGTGAAGCTCTTCAGGCGCGGCAGCGCGCCGGCCGGGGTGATCGTGCCCTGCGGCGTGATGACGACGACGCTGTCGCCCTGCTGCACGCCGAGGGCGCGCGCCAGCTCCACGCCGAGCACGATGTTGAAGCTGCCGGGCGTGAGCGACGCGAGCGACCCGCGACGCATGTGCTGCGCGATGTCGGCGACCTTCGCTTCACGCGCGGGATCGATGCCGCGCAGCAGCGCGCCCCGATTGACGTCGCCGACCGACAGCATGGCCTGCCCGTTCACGTAGGGCGCCGTTGCGACGACGTGGGGATTCTTCTCGGCGGCCGCCGTCACCGCCGCGGGATCACGCAGGTCGGGAAAGCCGCGGATCTCGATGTGCGACGCGACCGACAGGATCCGGTTGCGCAATTCCTGCTGGAATCCGTTCATCACCGACAGCACGACGATCAGCGCCGCGACCCCGAGCGCGATGCCCGCCATCGAGATCAGCGCGATGAACGATATGAACGCGTTGCGTCCCGAGCCCTTGCGGGCACGGGTGTAGCGCAGGCCCACGGCGAGTTCGTACGGCGACACGGGATCGGAAGGCAGGTGGACGGTTTGGACGCGAGCGAGGCGCTCGCGAATGCGGTACGCTCGGCGTGCACCGCAGTGGCCCGATTGATTATCGCATGGCGAAGGCGCTCGTCCTGATCGCTCCCGGATTGCTGGCATGGCCGCGGCACGAGCTTGCACGGTCCCGATCGCTCGCGACGCTCGCATTGCTCGCCGCGGCGCCGCGTAGCGAGCCGCGCGGCATCGCCGTTGCGATGCTGGCCGCACTCGGCGCTCGCGACGGGGCGCCGGTCGCCCCGCTCGCACTGCTCGGCGCCGGCGCCGATCCGGGCGCCGATTACGTGCTTTGCGCCGATCCCGTCTATCTCGTCGCCGATCGCGACACCGTCGTGCTGGCGCAGGTCGTCGACGATCTCGGCGAAGACGCGGCGCATGCGCTGGTCGACGCGTTGAACCGGCACTTCGCCGACGACGACCTGCGCTTCGAGTCGATGCGGCCCGACGCCTGGTTCGCGCGCCGGCACGCAGCGGCCGATCTCGTCACGACGCCGCCGGACGCGGCGCGCGGGCGCAAGCTGATCGCGAGCCTGCCGCGCGGGCGCGATGCCGCGATCTTCAAGCGCTGGCAGAACGAGATCGAGATGCTCCTCCACACGCACCCGGTCAACGCGGCGCGCGACGCGCGCGGCGCGCCGCTCGTCAGCGCCGTCTGGTTGTGGGGCGGCGGCCGGCTCGACGACCAGGGTGCGATGCCCGTGGCGCACGTGGTCGCCGGCGAAGGACGACTCGGCGATGTTGCGCGCGGCGTCGCGGCGCACGGGGACGGCATCGCCCTGCCGCTCAGGCGCGAGAGCGGTCTTGCACGCATCGTCGCCGGACTGCGCGACGCCGAACCGCCGAGCGCGGCGACGCACGTGCTCGCCGTGTTGCCCGCGACGATGGACGCGCTCTCGCTCGACCGCGACTGGCTTGCGCCGGCGCTCGCGGAGCTCTTCGCCCGGCGCGTCGAGCGCGTCTGCGTCGTCGCCGACGGGCACGGCGCCGCGGTGACGTGGACGCTCGCCCCGCCGCGACCGTGGAGCCGTCTCATGGCGCGCGCGGCGCGGCGCCGTTTCGAGGTTCCCGCGGCGCCCGACGCATGATCGTGCGTCGCATCGTCCCCGACGCGCACCGCGCGCTGCTCGCGAGCGGGATCTCGCCCGTCCTCGCACGCATCTACGCGGCGCGCGGCATCGTCGACGCCGCCGAGCTCGATTGCTCGCTGCACGCGCTGCCCGGCTTCGACCGCCTCGCGAACATCGACGCCGCCGCATTGCGCCTTGCGGGCGCCATCGAGCGGCAGGAGAAGATCATCGTCGTGGCCGACTACGACGCCGACGGCGCGACGGCGTGCGCGGTCGCCGTGCGCGGTCTGCGCGCGCTGGGCGCGCACGTGGATTTCCTCGTGCCGAACCGCTTCGAGTTCGGCTACGGCCTGACCCCGGAGATCGTCGCCGTCGCCGCGCGCCGCGCGCCGCGGCTTCTCGTCACGGTCGACAACGGCATCGCGAGCGTCGACGGCGTGCGTACCGCCGCGGCAGCCGGCATCGACGTGCTGATCACCGATCATCACCTGCCGGGCGACGCGCTGCCGGCGCCGGCGGTGATCGTCAATCCCAACCAGCCGGGCTGCGCGTTTCCCTCGAAGCACGTCGCCGGCGTCGGCGTGATGTTCTACGTGCTGTGCGCGCTGCGCGCACACCTGCGCGAGCAGCGCGCGTTCGTCGCGCGGCCCGAGCCGAACCTGGGCGCGCTCCTCGACCTCGTTGCGCTCGGCACCGTCGCGGACGTCGTGCGACTCGATCAAGTGAACCGCATCCTGGTCGAGCAGGGATTGGCGCGGATACGAAGCGGCCGCGCGCAGCCCGGCGTCGCGGCGCTCTTCGCGGTGGCGGGACGCGATCCGCAGCGCGCGACCGCGAGCGATCTCGGCTTCGTCGCGGGGCCGCGGCTCAACGCCGCCGGCCGGCTCGCCGACATGTCGCTCGGCATCCGCTGCCTCCTCGCCGACAGTGAGGAGGAGGCGCAGCCGATGGCGCGCGAGCTCGACCGCCTCAATCGCGAGCGCCGCGACATCGAGGCCACGATGCAGGAGGAGGCGCTCGCCGAGGTCGAGGCCGCGGCGGCGCAAGGCGACGCGAGCGCATACACGCTCTGCGCCTATCGGCCGGAATGGCACCCGGGCGTGATCGGCATCGTCGCCTCGCGGCTCAAGGACCGCTATCACCGGCCGGTGATCGTGTTCGCGCGTTCCGGAGAGCACGAGCTCAGGGGCTCGGGACGCTCGATCGCCGGCCTCAATATGCGCGACGCCCTCGATCTCGTGGCCAAGCGCGCGCCGGGCACGATCGCCCGTTTCGGCGGACACGCGTTCGCCGCGGGGCTTTCGATCGACGCGCGCGAGTTGCCGCGCTTCGTCGCCGCGTTCGAGGCGGTCGCGCGCGAGACGCTGTCGGAGCACGACCTTCGACGAACGCTCGAAAGCGACGGCACCCTCGCGCGCGGCGAGTTGTCGCTCGCACTCGGCGAAGCGCTTCGCGCGCGGGCGTGGGGACAGGGCTTCCCCGCGCCCGCGTTCGACGACGTGTTCGAGGTGCGGGAGCAGCGCCGGGTCGGCGATGCCCACGCGAAGCTCACGCTCGCGCGCGGATCCGAGCGCTTCCAGGGCATTGCGTTTCGCACGCCAGCGCAGATGCCGCCCCGCATCCATGCGCTCTTTCGCCCCGAGGTTCACACCTTCCAGGGGCTTTCGAATCTCGAGCTCGTCGTCGATTACTGGGCGCCTGCTTCGTGACGCACTGCGGCACGCGTCGCCGCCCGCCGTCGCTCCCCCGTTTCCGCAAAGCGACATTTTCGTCCGCCGGAACCCCCACGGCCGGGTGTGGCGCGGGCGCAGGAGCCGTGCCCGCACCCCAGGCCGACTTGCGTAAGGCATTGGTTTTGCATCTAAAGCGAGGCGCCGTCGCTTTCTGCAACAGACCTCGCTGTTCCCGGCAAAATCGTGCGCTCGACCTTGTGCGCTGCAATATCTTCCGCTAGATTAGGTAAGTTTGACCGCCGCGACCTCCCCATTCCCCAAGGAAGCCCCATGCGCCTGACCGACAAAGTCTCCATCATCACCGGCGCCGGCCAGGGCATCGGGCGCGCGACGGCGCTCAAGTTCGCTTCCGAGGGCGCGAAGGTCGCGGTCTGCGACATCAACTCGGCGGCGGTGGACGACACCGTCCACGCGATTCGCGACGCTGGCGGCGCGGCGGCGGGCTACGTCGTCGACGTGACCGACAAGGACAGCATCGCGCGCATGGTCGCGGGCGTGATGGCGAAGTGGGGGCGCATCGACACGCTCGTCAACAACGCCGGGATCGTCCAGGACGCGCAGTTCAAGAAGATGACCGACGAGCAGTTCGAGCGCGTCATCGACGTCAACCTGAAGGGCGTCTACCACTGCACGAAGGCGGTCGTCGACATCATGCTCGAGCAGAACTCGGGCGTGATCCTGAACGCGTCGTCGATCGTCGGCCTGTACGGCAACTTCGGCCAGACCAACTACGCGGCGACCAAGTTCGGCGTCATCGGCATGGTCAAGACGTGGGCGCGCGAGCTCGGGCGCAAGGGCATTCGCGCCAACGCGATCTGCCCCGGGTTCATCGAGACGCCGATCCTCTCCTCGATCCCCGACAAGGTGATCAAGATGATGGAAGACAAGGTGCCGCTCGGCCGCCTCGGCAAGCCGGAGGAGATTGCCAATACCTACGCCTGGCTTGCCTCGGACGAGGCGTCGTACATCAACGGCGCGGTGATCGAGGTCTCGGGGGGCTGCACGATCTAGGAGCACCCGCGCTCGCGCGCCCTCGCCGATCGCGAGCAGACGCGCGAGCTTTGCGCGAAGTCAGATCCGGCTCATTGGCACAGCCGCGGGAAGATGTTGCAGACGGTGCTGCCGGCC
>JBLMWW010000189.1:0-3120 GCA_050257435.1 Rudaea sp. | reverse complement strand
GTGGAGGGGGAAGGATTCGAACCTTCGAAGGCAGAGCCGGCAGATTTACAGTCTGCTCCCTTTGACCGCTCGGGAACCCCTCCGTCGAAACATGCGATTGTAGCAGTCCGCGCGTTGGGTGGTCAAACCGACGACCCGCGGCGCCGAAAACGCACGCATCGGCGCGGAGATTCTTTAGAATCAGCCGGTTGCGAAGTGCATCTGCGTAAGACGAACGCCTTTCCGGAGCCCGCCTTTCTCCCTCCTTCGCATGCCCGAAAGCCGCACGACTTACGACTATGTCATCGTCGGTGCCGGTTCGGCCGGATGCGTCCTGGCGAACCGCCTCTCCGCCGACGGCGGTGACAGCGTCCTGCTTCTCGAAGCCGGCCCGCGCGACACCTATCCGTGGATCCACATTCCGATCGGCTACGCGAAGACGATGTTCCATCCGATCGTCAACTGGGGCTTCTACACCGAGCCCGAGCCGACGATGAACGGCCGGAAGATCTACTGGCCGCGCGGGCGCACGCTCGGGGGGAGCTCGGCGATCAACGGTCTGATCGCCATTCGCGGGCAGCCCGAGGATTACGACGCGTGGGCCGCCGCCGGCAATCCCGGATGGAGTTACGCCGACGTGCTGCCGTGGTTTCGCAAGCTCGAGCACAACGTGCGCGGCGCGAGCGAATACCACGGCGCCGACGGTCCGCTGTGGCTTTCCGACATCGAACGGCCGCATCCGCTCATCGAGGCGATGATCGCCGGCGCGCGGGAGATCGACATCCCGCGCAACGACGACTTCAACGGCGCCGTGCAGGAGGGCGCGGGCTACTATCAGTTGACGACGCGGCGCGGCTTTCGCTGCTCGACCGCCTCGGCCTACCTGCGGCCGGCGAAGGGGCGACCGAGCCTGCGCATCGAGACCGGCGCGCATGCAACCGGCGTCATCCTCGAAGGGAAGCGGGCGACCGGCGTGGCGTACCGGCAAGGCGGCGAGCAGCGCACGGCGCACGCGCGGCGCGAAGTGATCCTCGCGGCGGGCGCGCTGCAATCACCCCAGATCCTGCAGCTTTCGGGCATCGGCCCGCCCGAGGTGCTGCAGGCATTCGGCATCCCGGTACGGCACGCGCTGCCGGGTGTCGGGGAGAACCTGCAGGACCATTTGCAGGCGCGCGTGATCTTCCGCTGCACGCGGCCGATCACGACCAACGACGCGCTCCGCACGCTCGGGGGCAAGCTCAAGATCGGGCTCGACTACGTCTTCCGGCGCAGCGGTCCCATGGCGATCGGCATCAACCAGGGCGGCATCTTCGCGCGCGCCATGCCGACGGCGACGCGGCCCGACGTGCAATTCCATTTCGGCACGCTGTCCTCCGACATGGCGGGCTCGCCCGTGCACACGTTTTCGGGCTTCACGATGTCGGTTTGCCAGTTGCGACCGAGTTCGCGCGGCACCGTGCGCCTCAAGTCCGGCGCTCCGCTCGACCCGCCGGCGATGCAGCCGAACTACCTGTCGACCGACGACGACCGCGCCACGATCGTCGCCGCCATGCGCCTGGCGCGCAAGCTCGCGTCGACGCGCGCGATGCAGCCGTTCGTCGAAAGCGAATACCGGCCCGGCGCCGATGCCACCAGCGACGATGCGCTACTCGAATTCGCGAAGAACACGGGGGGAACCATCTTCCACCCGAGCGGTACCACGCGCATGGGGCCCGCCGGCGATGCGCTCGCCGTCGTCGACCCGGAGCTTCGCGTGCACGGCATCGACGGGCTGCGCGTCGTCGACTGCGGCGTCATGCCCACGCTCGTATCGGGCAACACCAACGTGCCCGTGGTGATGATCGCCGAGAAGGCCTCCGCAATGATCCTCGCATCCACGCACTAGGAGCTGACCATGGCTTGCTGTCACGCCGATTTCGCCGCCCTCGAAGGCAGCGACCGCGGATTCACCGTCGGGATGCCGACGTTCACGTTCGGCCCGGGCGTCCTCGCCGAAGCGGGCGACAACGCCGCCGAGCTCGGCCTGCGCCGCGTGGCGCTGTTCACGGACAAGCGCCTCGCGGGCGGCGAGCACGTCGCGAAGGTCAGGGCCTCCCTTGCGAAGTCCGGCGTCGACTGCGTCGTTTACGACGATGTCGTCATCGAGCCGACGGACCGCTCGTTCCAGGACGCCGCGCGGTTTGCACGCGAGTGCGATCCCGACGGATACGTGTCCGTCGGCGGCGGCTCGGTAATGGATACGTGCAAGGCGGCGAACCTCTATGCGAGCCAGCCGGCCGAGTTCATGAATTACGTGAACGCGCCGATCGGCACGGGCCAGCGCGTCCCCGGGCCCGTGAAGCCCCACATCGCGTGTCCGACAACTGTGGGCACCGGATCCGAAACGACGGGCATCGCGATTTTCACGCTGACGTCGATGAACGCGAAGACCGGCATCATCTCGCGCCGGCTGATTCCGACGGTCGCACTCGTCGATCCGGACGTCACGCGGAGCTTGCCGGCCAAGGTCGTCGCGTCCACCGGTTTCGACTGCATGAGCCATGCGCTGGAATCGATCACCGCGCGGCTGTATCCGCGCCGACTGAATCCCGCGCAAGGCATCAAGCGGCCGGTGTCGCAGGGTGCCAATCCATTCTCCGATGCGCTCGCCGTCCAGGCGCTCGACGGCGTCGGTCGATTCCTCGTGCGCGCGGTGAAGGACGCGTCGGACACCGAGGCGCGAACCGAGATGATGTACGCGGCGATGCTCGCCGGGATCGCGTTCAACGCCGCGGGCTGCCATCTGCCGCACGGGCTTTCGTACGCGGTGTCCGGGCTCGTGAAGGACTGGCAGGTGCCCGGATATCCGGAAGGCGGGACGCTTCTTCCCCACGGCATGTCCGTGGTCCTCAACAACCCGTCCGTGTGGCGCGCAACGGCCCCCACCCACCCCGAGCGGCATTTGCGCTGTGCGCAAGCGCTCGGCGCAATGACGAAGGATGCGACGCCCGCGGATGCCGGCGAGGTCCTTGCAGGCCGCATCATCGAGCTCATGCGCGCGACCGACATGCCGAACGGTCTGGCAGCACTCGGCTTCGGCGAGAGCCAGATCGAGGCGCTCGCCAAGGGCGCCGAGCCGCAATATCGCGTCATCAAGAACGC
>JBLMWW010000188.1:0-10361 GCA_050257435.1 Rudaea sp. | reverse complement strand
TGCAGCATCCGAGAAGGCTGCGACACGCCCCTTCGGGTTGGACTTCGCCCATGCTTCGAGCTTCGCCGGATCGCGAGTACCGATGCTTACCTCGTGCCCGTGCTTGATAAAGCCGCTCGCCAGCGTCTGCCCCACGTCCCCTGATCCGATAATCCCGACATTCACGGCAGCCTCACGAGTATCGCAGTACCGCCATTGTGGCGCGCCGGCGGAACGCTGGAAAGCATGTCCGGGGACTCGACCGCCCGAGTGCGAATCGCGTCGACCGCGAAGCGATGTGCAGGCGCGCCCCGGTCGCGACGACTGCCGCGGGCGCGCCTGTGCCTCGTCGGCGCCGGGCTACGGTGCCGGCTCGATCTTCCCGTAGAGGCCATGCTGCTCGTCGCCGGGTCCCGCCGCGAAGAACAGCGTGTCGGTCGGCTGGCTCTGGAAGCCGTTGCCGAATGCGATGCCCCACAGCCCGTCGATCACGAGCGGTCGTCCGTTCGATGTGTGCAGCTGCCCGGCGAACGTGAAGTTCTTCACGTCGTACGCGTTGATCCTGCCGTCGCCGAAGTTGCCGACGAGCAGATGGTTGCTGAACTTGCCGAACCCCGCCGGGGCGATCGCCATCCCCCACGGCGCATTGAGCCTGCCGCGCGAGGCGACGCGGGCGATCAGGAAACCGTCGGCGTCGAACACGTCGACGAAGCCGAGACCTTGGCCCGCCACCTCGTCGTCGCCGTCCTTCTCGCGCTGCGCATACGCGACGTAAAGGTTTCCTTGCAGGTTCATGATGTTGAACGGCTTGAACCCGGCCGGAAGCGAGGGATCCTCGAAGCCGCCCGGCACCGTCGTCGGAACGAAGGCCTTATCCAGCACGTCGATCTTGCCGTTGTGAAAATCGGCCGCGTAGAGCCGGAAGCTCGTGCCATTGCCGGCAAGGGCGAGGCCCTTGTAGACCGCGTCGCCGGGTGCCGCGAACATGATCGTGGCGGTGGGACCGCCGTTCCACGCGGCGATCGCGCCGTCCTCGGTCGCCCAGAGGAAACGCGCCTGGGCACCGTTCAGAAGGAAATCGTTGGCCGAGGGGTTCGCAACGATGCCCGTCGGCACGCCGCGGCCGGTTCCTTCGCGCGTCGGGATGATGACAGGCGAGAACGGCAAAGCTGCGCCGAGCCCGTTATAGATCGTGGACGCGCCCGCGCCGTTGCCCGATACCCAGATCGGGCTCGTCGCGAGCATCGCGACGCCCCAGCCATTGAGGAGATTGGGATCCGTGTTGGCCGCCACGCCGGGCACATCGGCCACCAGGTTCGTGACCTCGTAGTTGCCGGTATCGGCAAAGGCGGGCGCGCTCAGCGCGAGCGCGAAGGCGAGCGCGCCCACATGGTTCGCGACGCGCGCGATCGGAGAAGAGGTAGTGATCATCGGGGGCTCCTTTCTGGTCGTGCATAGGATGCGGATGGCGCCGATCGCGCGCGCGACCTCCCCGTGCCGCCCGGTGTCGATGCGGCCGCCAAACGCGCTGGCGCGTGAGTGCGGAAACAGCGCCGCGCTGCGCCGTATTCCGCCACGTACACTCGGTTCGCGCGCTCTTACCCGGGTGCTAGCATCGAGCGCGTCACATCCTCGTTCGCCCCAAAATGAATGCGTTGGCCGACAATTCCGACAAGGACCTGCCCCTCAAGGAAGACATTCGCCTTCTCGGTCGCGTCCTCGGCGACGTACTGCGAAAGCAGACCGGCAACGCGGGGTTCGAGCGGATCGAGACGATCCGGCAGACCGCCATCCAGTTCCGGCGCTCGACAGGCACCGATGCCGAGCGCCTGCGCGCGAAGTTCGGCGCATTGCTCACTCCGTTGCCGATCGCCGCGGCGCTCGAAGTGGTGCGCGCATTCAGCTACTTCTCGCATCTCGCCAACATCGCGGAGGACGTGCATCAGAACCGCCGCCGGCGGGCGCACGCGCAAGCCGGCGCGCCGCCCCGGCGCGGCGATATCGAGGACGCATTGCAGCGGATCGCCGATGCGGGCGTCGATGGAGCGACGCTGCGCCGCTGGTTCGACGACGCGCTCGTCGGTCCCGTCCTCACCGCGCATCCGACGGAGGTGCAGCGCAAGAGCATCCTCGACGTCGAGCGCGAGATCGCGGCTCTTCTCACCTTCCGCGATCGCACGACGCTCACGCCGGAGGAACAGGCCGAGTGGGCAAGCCGCCTCGCCGCGGCGATCCTCGGCCTGTGGCAGACGGCGATGCTCCGCCTCACGCGACTGCGCGTGAAGGACGAGGTCGACAACGGCCTCGCCTACTACCGCTATACGTTTCTCGGTGAGATTCCGCGCCTGTACGCGAGGCTCGAAGCGATGCTCGACGCGCGGTTCGGCATTGCCCGCGATGCGCTGCCCTCCTTCCTGCGCATGGGCTCGTGGATCGGCGGCGACCGCGACGGCAATCCATTCGTCAATGCCGAGACGCTCTCGTACGCGATTCGTGCCCAGGCCGGCGTCGCACTCGCGCATTATCTCGACGAGGTGAACCGTCTCGGCGCGGAGCTGTCGCTGTCGACGCGGCTCGTCAGGCCCTCGGATGAACTGCTCGCGCTCGCCGCCACCGCGCACGATGCCAATCCGCATCGGCAGGACGAGCCGTATCGCCAGGCGCTGATCGGCGTCTATGCGCGCCTTGCCGCGACCGCGCACACGCTCACCGATCTTCCTCCGATGCGCACCGCACAGCCCGATGCACGCGCGTACGCGTCGCCGCGCGAGTTTCGCGCAGACCTCGACACGATCGCGGCATCGCTCGCGCGGCACGGCGCGACGCCGCTCGCCGAACGACGGCTCGACCCGTTGCGCCGCGCCGTCGACGTGTTCGGCTTCCATCTCGCCGCGCTGGACTTGCGACAGAACAGCGACGTGCACGCGGCGGTCGTTGGAGAAATGCTCGCGTGTGCCGCCGTGGTCTCCGACTATGCCGAGCTCGACGAGGACGCGCGCGTGGCGGTGCTCGCGCTCGAGCTCGCGACCCCGCGTCCGCTCCACAGCCGCCATCTCGCGTATTCGGAAGGGGTTGCCGCCGAGCTTGCAGTCCTCGAGACCGCTGCCGACATCCATGCCCGCTACGGGGCAGCCGCCGTGCCGAATTACGTGATCTCGAAATGCCGGTCGGTCTCGGACCTGCTCGAAGTGGCGGTGCTTCTGAAGGAGGTCGGGCTCGTGCGCGAGCGCGACGCGGGCATGAACATCGTCCCGCTGTTCGAGACGATCGACGACCTCGTGAGCTGCGGCGCAACGGTCCGGCAGGCGCTCGCCCAGCCGATCTACCGCGCCTTCGTGGCGAGCCGCGGTGACTGGCAGGAAGTGATGCTCGGTTACTCCGACAGCAACAAGGACGGCGGGTACCTCACGTCGAGCTGGGCGATCTATCGGGCCGAGCGCACGCTCGTCGAAGCGACCGCCGCACACGGCGTGCGATTGCGGCTCTTCCACGGTCGCGGCGGCACCGTGGGACGCGGCGGCGGGCCGAGCTTCGAGGCGGTCCTCGCGCAACCCGCCGGATGCGTCAGCGGGGGACTGCGCATCACCGAGCAGGGCGAGATCATCGCGAGCAAGTATTCGGACCCGGAACTCGGCCGCCGCAACCTCGAAGCGCTCGTCGCTGCAACGCTCGAGGCGAGCCTGCTCGATGCGGAGCGCCTCGGCGCTTGCGCCGAAGCGTACTTCGCGACCTTCGACGCGTTGTCGGCGCACGCGCATCGCGCCTACCGCGCCCTCGTGTACGAGACGCCCGAGTTCGTCGCCTACTTCCGGGCGTCGACGCCGATTGCGGAAATCGCCGGCCTCAACATCGGCAGCCGGCCGGCCTCGCGCACCGCGTCGACGCGCATCGAGGACCTGCGCGCCATTCCCTGGGTATTCAGCTGGGGGCAGTGCCGCCTCATGCTGCCGGGATGGTACGGCTTCGGCGCGGCGGTCGAAGCGTGGCTCGCGACGAATCGGGACGGCATCGACCGGCTCACCGAAATGCACGAGCGCTGGCCGTTCTTTCGCGCCACGCTGTCGAACATGGGGATGGTGCTCGCCAAGACCGACCTCGCGATCGCGTCGCGCTACGCGGAGCTCGTGCCGAGCGCCGCGATTCGTGACGCGATCTTCGCGCGCATCCGTGACGAGCACGCGCTGACCGTGCGCCACTTCCTTGCCATCACGCGACAGTCGGCGCTGCTCGAGGACAATCCCACGCTGGCGCGCAGCATTCGCGACCGCTTCCCGTATCTCGACCCCCTCAACCACCTGCAGGTCGAGTTGCTGCGCCGCTACCGCGCCGGCGCGACGGACGTGCGCACGCAGCGCGCGATCCACCTCACCATCAACGGGCTCGCCGCGGGACTTCGCAACAGCGGCTGATCGCTCGTGTAGAAGTCAAGCGATGCCGAGCTCGTTGCGGTATTCGAGGACGCAGGTATCCGTCGTGCCCTGCGGTCCGGCCCGCGAGGCACTCACCATTTGGCCTCGAATGCGAGGACCTGCGACGCGCAGCAGCGCGCCTTTGACCGCCGTCAACCCGACGAGCCCCGCGTCGTTCTAGATTGGTGACGGCGCGCCGGTAGGGAACCGAGGGCGCGGTATTTTCCTTATCGACGGAGGCACGATGTTCATCCGAAACGCATTGCGGGCATTGGCGGCCGGCGCACTCGCGCTTGCCGCGCTTCTCCCGGCATCGCCGGCATTTGCGCAAAGCGAGCAGCAGAAGCTCGTCGACGACGCGCAGAAGACGCTCGACAACTTCATCCGCGATCCCGATCAAACCTGGATCCACGACAACATCGGGCGCGCCAGGGCGCTTCTCGTCTCGCCGCAGATCGTCAAAGCCGGATTCATTTTCGGCGGCTCGGGCGGCCGCGCGGTCCTCGTGGCACGCCAAGGCCGGAAGTGGGTCGGACCCGCGTTCTACGATCTCGCGACGGCGAGCGTCGGCTTCCAGGCGGGGCTGGAAGTTTCCGAGGCGGTCATCGTCGTGATGACCGAAAAGGGATTGAATTCGCTGATGGCCACGACGCTCAAGTTCGGCGGCGACGCGAGCATCGCGGCGGGCCCGGTTGGTGCGGGCGCGAAGTCGACGGTGACCGCGGATCTCGTCTCGTTCACGCGCTCGAAGGGAATCTACGGCGGCCTCAACCTCGACGGCACGGTCGTGCATGCGAACGGCGGCTGGAACGACGCTTACTATGGGGCGAAGAACGTCCTCCCGCCGGATATCGTCATCCGTGGGAAGTTCAGCAATCCCAACGCGGCGCCGCTCTTGAAGGCCGTTACGAACATCGCCGCGAAGTAGACGTCGCCGCCCTCGGGGTCGCCCACATCGGCGTTCCGGGGGCGAACCGCGGGCGCGCAGGGTACGCATCGACGAGGTGGCCGAGCATGGCGCTCTACGTGTCCGTGAGAGGAAAAGCGATGAAAACGAAGTCGGGCCTCATGCTGCTCGCGGCGCTCGCGCCGTCGGCCGCTGCCGCGGCAGGCGGCATGTACGCGAGCCCTTATGCGCTCTTCGAGCCCGAGCGGCGCAGCGCGGTCCAGGACACCCGACCGGCATTCATACTGAAGATCGATGGTCGCAACGTCAGCATCGATCGCAGCGATCCCGTCCCGCCCGGCGTGCATACGATCGAGTTGAGCGTTCCCGGCGCGCCGGGGATGGGCCAGTCTAGCCATGACACGCTCACGATCGAGGCGAAGGCGTGCACGCGCTACTACTTCGCGGCGCGACGCTCGTCGCCGACGGCGCGCGACTGGCATGCGTTCGTCGCCACCACCGAGCGGATCGGCGAATGCGCGAAGCGGTTCCCGGAGGCGAAGTAGCGACAGGGCCCGCAGCCCGCACGGTTGCGCTCGTTCGTCGCCTGGCCACGCGTCGCTGCGTTCGGCCGATGCTGCGGCGCACGCGGTCGCGGCGTGATCGCCGCCGGGGTTTCTTCGCGCGCCGCATCGCGCACCGTCGGATGCGGCGGTGCGGCCGTTCATTGCTCCGGAATCGGGGTCCAGCCCGCTCCCGGATCGAAGCGCGTCATGGCACGCGCCTGCTTCGCCGTGGCGACCCCGAGGTCTTTCTGGAAGACGACGCCGTCGTGATTCACGACGAACGTCATCACGCCGGAATTGCCGTACTGCGCGGGATAAGCGACCGCCGCGAAGCCGCCGATCATGCGGCCCTTCACCACGTAGGCGAATGCGCCGCCCTTCGCGTGGGGACCCTGGGCCTTCAACATCCGGAAGTAATAGCCGTGGTATGGCCTTTGTCCCGATGTCGTCTTCGGTTGATAGCCTTCGGCGGCCGCGCGCGTCACCAGCGGACCCAGAGGGCTCTCCGGCTCACCCGCCTTCGCGGGCCAGTACAAGCCGTCCTTCCTGCCCGGCGTGCTCGCGAACCTCGTCGCGTACTGGGCCACGCCGTCGGGACCGCGATACTCGGACGCGTATTCACGCTGCGCATCGACGATCGCGCGCATCACGTTGATCACGGCGAGCTCGTTTCGCCCCACGCGGCGCGCGAGCAGCTCGCCCTTGCCCGCCTCGGTGTCGAAGCGCCATCCGCCCTCCGCTTTCACGAGCGGAAACGGGAACGGCCAATCGTCCGCGCCCACGGACAGCGACGCGCGCGCGTCGCCTGCACCGGTGACGGCATGCTTCTGCTCGAACGCGGCGATGAAACGCTCGACGGCCAGGCGATCGGCGACCGCGTCCCCCGACGAGATAAATTGGCCCGAACCGGGGCCGAGGATCGCAACGAGGGCCGCGCGGTCACGCACCTTCAGTGCTTGCACCAATGCAGCGCCCGCGTCCTCCGGCGAAGCGAAGGAGCGCTGCGGGGCGGCCGCCATGGCCGCCGAGGCGACACACAGGGCGCAGACCCATGCTGCCGCGATGCGCCATGACCTGGCGAGCATGCGCATGCCTGCGCCGATGTTCGTGTCCATTGAAACGACGCTCCTTCGGATTGCCGCGTGTGCTTGCCTTTGCCGATTCATCGGCGTCCGCCGCCTCGCATCCCGCCGTGCGCGCCGCCACTCATGCGTGCGCTGCCGAGGCTCGAAGCGCCGCGGCTGCTGAAATCGCGCGCTTGCGCGCGGGACCCCGTATCGAATGCCGATCCGGACCGGGTTCCGGAACCCTGGCGCGACGCGAGTTGCGAGCTGGCCGGGCGGCTGCCTCCGGCACCGGGTCCCGCACCGCGGCTTCCCATCCCGTCCGTACGCATCGGCGCGCCCGCCTCGCTTCGCCCGCGATACGCTTCGCGCGCCTGGGCGTTCGCCGATGGACCGCGGTTGTACTTCTGCGCCACGCCCTTGTCTGCGTAGGGGACGGCGCCCCGCCGATCGACGTTGTGCTGCCAATTCGCGTTCGAGATGTTCGTGCGGTTGAAGTCGTTGTAGCGATTGACGTTGATGTTGACCTCGTTGTGGCCCCAGTTGCAGTTGCCCCAGATCGCATTGCCGGCGATCACGCCTGCCGTGAAGCCGACGAACGCAGCGCCGGCGACATATCCGGGCGGGTAGTAGTAATACGGCGGGTACGCGGGGTAGGGCCAGGCGCCGTACACGACCGCCGGGTTATAGACCGGCACGTACACGACCTCGGGACTGGCCGGCTCGACCTTGATGATCGTCGTGGTCTCAACCTTCTCGGTGACGATCTTCTGCTCCTTCGAGTCCTTGAGCGCTCCCTGGGCGACCGCCTTCGCGCGCAACGCCTGCACCGTCGCCATCACGTCGTCCGGCTGCGCGAGAAACGCATCGCCGAGCTTGTGCGTCCAGTCGAGCTTCTCGCTCATCATCGACAGCACCTGCGGGAGCACGGCGAGCGCCTTGACGCTCGGGTCCCACGGCTGGCCTTGCAGACCGTCCTGGAGCGCCTTGTCCTTCAGGCTCGGATTCGCCTTCACCCAGCGCTCGGCGCTCACCACATCGAGCGGATACGTCGACGCCATGAGCACCTGCGCCAGAAGCGTGTCCGGATAGAGCGCGATCGGCGCGAGCAATTGCTCGAGTTCCTGCCGCGAGAACGTTTTCGCGCTCGGCGCAGCGGCGACGCCCGCCGGCTGCGCAACGCCGTTCGCCGGAGCCTGTGCACCGACGCCGCCGGACAGGGCGAAGGCCAACAGCGTGGCGAAGGCAATTGCGTGCGCGCTCATCGGGCGGGCTCGGTTCGCTTGCATCGCGTCACCCTCTCGAACTGAGCCGCGCGTTACTTGACCGTGTAGCCGCGGCCTTCGAGACAGGCCGCGCGGGCCTTCGCATAGGAGGCTTGCTGCGCGCCTTGGCCCTGCTGCTGTTGCGCTGCCTGCTGTTGCGGTTGCGCAAGGTTTTGCCGGCGGCTCTGCGCGCGCGCCGCCGCCGCACCCGCTGCAGCGCCGGCGCCTCCTTCCCCGCCCGCGATCTCGCCGACAATCGCACCGCGAAGCGCCCCGCGCGCACCCGCGCCCGGGGTCACTCCGGTCGCTGTGGTCGGCGGCTTCGGCGCCGTGGCCGGCGGCGCGGACTTCGTCGGATCGAAGCCCGTATGTTGAACCGCCCACTGATGACACGCGGCCTCGTCCTTCTTCTGCTGCTCCGGCGACTGGTTCTTTGCCGGATAGACGAACTGCTGCGCGAATGCGCTCGCCGCCAACGCGCAAGCACCGGTCACCAGTACCCCAAAACGCCAGGCCTTGCTGTTCATGACATGCTCCATTACATCCGAGGTGGTGGCGTATCCGGCGGCGGGATGCTGTCCGCCGACGATGCGGGAGGCGGATAACCGCCGCCTGCGCCAGGGGCCGAATAGCGCTCGGCTCCGTACCGTCCCGTCGCGCCGCCGTACCCGCGAACCGGCACGCGATTGCCGCGCGCGTACATGCACTGCACGTATGCGGCGTCGTACTGCCGCTGCAATTGCCAGGACGAGTATCCGAGCGCGTCGGCGCCGGACGCAGTGCCGAACAACAGTCCGCTGCCAGCCCCGATCGCGGCGCCTGCACCCGCGTCACCGGAGATCGAACCGATGATGGCGCCGGCTGCCGCCCCGATCGCCGTCGCGGCGGCCGCATTCGCGGCGGCCGTATTCGTCGCCGCCTGCGACGGTCCGACCACGACCGAATACGCGTAGCTGCGGCAATAGTCGTCGTCGATGCGAAACTGGTCGAAGCCCTTCGTGGACCCGGGCAGCACTGTCACCATCGGCGCCGTGGGAATCGTCACGCAGCCGACCATCAGGAATGCGCCCGCCAGCGAGGCAACGAGCGAGCGAGCCTTCGTCCTCATCTCTGACCTCCGGGTGGCGGCGTCGAAGGCGCGGGCGTGCTCGAAGCCGCCGGCACGTCTTGCGGCAGCACGCGCATCCACGGCTTCACGCAGTTCTGCACGTACGGGTAATAGCCCGCCGGATCCGTGCAGTAATACCAATACGTCGTCGATGCGCGTGGTGCACGCTCCACGTACACCGTCGGTCCCGATGGGACGTACGCGGGATACGGGTCGGAATACGCGTAATACCGGTACGGATAGTCGTAATAGGGATACGCGTAGGAGTACGGGTAGTAGTAGCGGTACGGATAGCCGTAGTAATACGGCCAGCCCCATCCCCAGTAGGGGCCTATGTAAACCGACCCGTACCATCCGACGTGCCCGTCGCCGTGCCAACGGTCGCCGCGCCAACCGCCTCCGCCACCGTGCCAATTGCTGCCGCCACCGCGCCAGCTGCTGCCGCCACCGTGCCAGTTCGTGGTGCCACCGCGCCAGTTGCTGCTCCCGCCGCCGTGCCAGGCGCCGCCACCGCCTGATCCGCGACCTCCGCCCTGCCACGCTCCGCCGCCCGGAGCGCCACCGCCATGCCATGCTCCGCCGCCGCGTCCGCCACCGCCACTGCCTCGGCCTTGTGCCATCGCGGTACCGCTCGCCAGTACGAGCGTCGCAATCACCAGGATCAGGATGCGCCGCGCCATCTGTGTCTCCTTCGATACGACGTGCGCGACGTAACCGCGCGCGCACGCAAGAATTGCAAGCTAACAGACGCAGGGGATCGCCCGTTGACGCAGATCAACGCCCGCGCGATCGCCGCGCCGTTTCGGCGCAAGGCGTACGCGCGTTGTGAGGCGATTACTCGGTGGTGGCGACGGACGGTGTCGTCCCGACCGCGTCGATCGCTGCTGCATCCGACGCCGCGACCCGCTGGAGCAGTCTCCGCCACGCGTCGTCGATTTCCGCTTGCAGCGCCTCGACGTCGTCGGGGCGCAAATGCCGATACCGACGTTGCAGGCCCAGGTAGTCGGCGATCGGGCGCGTCTTCGTCGTGTGATTGAGCGTGTAGGTGTGCCCATGCTCGACTTCGTACAGCGGGAAGGCACCG
>JBLMWW010000187.1:0-8729 GCA_050257435.1 Rudaea sp. | reverse complement strand
TCGAGGTCGGCGAAGCGGATCGCCCATCCGTCCATCGCCGAGTTGTCGTGGCCCGGGACGTCGAAGGGCGAGGTCACGTCCGTCGCCAGCACGCGACCGAGCGCATGGCGGATGTGCACGCGCTCGGTGGCCGTGACGGGCGCCAGGAATTCGCGGATGTAGGCGCGTGCACGATCGACCGGCAGGGAATTCGGGTCGTAGTCGTCGGCGCAGGAGAGGTCGCGGAGCGTGCGGGTGGTTTCCATGGTGCGGGCGGAAGTCAGCGGGCGATCGATGCGCTTTGGAGCAACTCGTCGCGCGTGTTGATGTTGCGAAAGCGGTGCGCCTCGTCGTCGAACGCCACCTCGGTCATCGGCAACGACGCGTACCACCGGTCGATCTTGCGGCCGCCCTCTTCGAGGAAGCGCGCCAGGCCCGGCAAAACGGAGCGGCGCACGAGCGCGAAGACGGGGTGCGCCTGCGCGAACGTGCGGGCGACCGCGATGTCGATCGGGGCCGCCTCGAACGCGCCGGCGAGGCGCGCGACGAGATCGGCGGGAAGGAACGGCGAGTCGCAGGGACAGGTGACGACGTACGGCGTCACCGCCGCGGCGAGCCCCGCGTGCAGACCCGCGAGCGGGCCGGCGAAGCCGCCGATCGCGTCGGCGACGACCGGGTAGCCGAAGCGCGCGTAACGCTCGGTGTTCTGGTTCGCGTTGATGATGATCGTGCCGACCTGCGGGGCGAGGCGCTCGACGACGTACGCCACCAGCGGACGCCCGTCCAGTTCGACGAAGCCCTTGTCGACGCCGCCCATTCGCCGCCCGAGGCCGCCGGCGAGGACGACGCCGGTGATGTCGGCGCGCGCGATCGTCATGGCTCGGTGCGGAAACGCTCGGCGCCGGTGAAGAGCAGGTAACGGCGGTTCGTCGCGCGCCCGATCATCGTCATGCCGACCTTGCGGGCGATCTCGTAACCCATCTGCGTGAGTCCCGAGCGCGAGACGAGGAAGGGGATGCCCATCTGCGCGGCCTTGATCACCATTTCCGATGTGAGCCGGCCCGTCGTGTAGAAGATCTTGTCCGCACCTTCCTCGCCGTCGAGCCACATCTGGCCGGCGATCGCATCCACCGCGTTGTGGCGCCCGACGTCCTCGACGAATTGCAGGATGTCCGAGCGCGTGCCGCGGTTCGATGCCAGCGCGCAGCCGTGGACCGCGCCCGCCTGCTTGTAGATCGTCTCGTGCACGCGGACCTTGTCGAGCAGGTCGTAGAGCGCCGCCTGGGTGAGCGTCCGGTCGCGCGGCAGTTGCACCGCGTCGATGTCTTCCATGAGATCGCCGAACACGGTGCCTTGCCCGCAGCCGCTCGTCTTCGTGCGACGCGCGGTCTTCGCGGCGAGGTCGGCGAGGCCGCGGCGCGTCTTGATCGCAACGGCGTTCGTTTCCCAGTCCACTTGCACCGCGACGATCTCGTCGAGGCTTTGCACGAGCCGCTGGTTACGCAGATAACCGATGGCGAGCGCCTCGGGGGCGGCCCCGAGCGTCATCAGCGTCAGAAGCTCCTGGCGATCCACGTAGAGCGTCAACGGATGCTCCCCCGCGATCGGCACGTCGCGCGCCTGTCCGTGCTCGTCCACCGCCGTCACGTCGAACGTCGCCGGCCGCGCAGCGCGTGTAAGCAGCGGGCGGTGGCGGTTCGGGGCGGCGAGGGGGGTGGGCATGGGCGAGGGGGCGAGGGACGAGGAGCGAGGGGCAAGGGGCGAGGGACGAGGGGCGAGGGGCGAGGGGCGACCGAGCCTTTATGGAGCGATCGACTATGTGTATCAAATGAGCGGCGGGGTAAGCCTATGAGTTCGGGCGCGGCGCTCGCATGGCGCTGCGGCCCTCTCGTCCCTCGTCCCTCGCCCCTAACCCCCTATATACGACATCTCGATCCTCGCTTCCCTCGGTGTCGCGGCGCTCCTGATCTCCGAGTAACGATCGTCCCGCCGGCGCCAGACGGCGGCGATTGCATTGCCGATTTCGGCGTCGGAGTAGGCGCCGCGCAACAGTGCGCGCAGGTCGTAGCCGACGTCGGCGAAAAGGCAGGTGTAGAGCTTGCCGTCGGTCGAAAGCCGTGCGCGCGTGCAGTCGCTGCAGAACGCCTGCGTCACCGACGCGATGACACCGATCTCGTGGCCGTTGTCGCGGTAGCGCCAGCGCTGCGCGACCTCACCGGGGTAATTGGGATCGATCGGCTCGAGCGGGAACTCACGATCGATCGTCGCAATGATCTCGACCGCCGGCACGACGTGATCCATGCGCCAGCCATTCGTATGGCCGACGTCCATGTATTCGATGAAGCGCACGATGTGCGCCGTGTCGCGGAAGTGGCGGGCGAGCGGGACGATCGCATGCTCGTTCATCCCGCGCCTGACGACGGCGTTGATCTTGATTGGCGCGAGGCCCACGGCATTCGCGACCTCGATCCCCTCGAGCACGCGGTGGACGGGAAAGTCGACGTCGTTCATCGCGCGAAACGTCGGGTCGTCGAGCGCGTCGAGGCTCACCGTCACGCGGGAGAGCCCGGCATCGCGCAATGCGCGCGCCTTCCGTGCGAGCAGCGCGCCGTTCGTCGTCAGCGTGAGGTCGACATCGCCGAGCCCCGCGAGCATACCGACCAGGCGCTCGAGATTGCGCCGCAGCAACGGCTCGCCGCCGGTGAGCCGGATCTTGCGCACACCGCGCGCGACGAAGATTGCCGCGATGCGCGTGATCTCCTCGAACGTCAGGAGTTCGGCGTGGGCGAGAAACGGAAAGTCGCGGCCGTAGACGTCCTTCGGCATGCAATAGACGCAGCGGAAGTTGCAGCGGTCGGTCACCGAAATGCGCAGGTCGGCCAGCGGTCGTCCGCGCGCGTCGACCGGCACGGCCCTGTCGCCGGCAGGGGCTTTGGCGGCCTCGCGCACGAACGCGTCGCGCGACGCCGCCGTCGAGGCGGCGCGCACGTCGATCAGCGGAATGATGGTCGCCATGGCGAGTCCATGTTAGCAGACGGATGTGCAAGCATCCGTACGATGTATGATCGACCACGCATACGTTCGTTTGCCGTTGTCGTGCGACGAACGGACGAAAGACGATGCCGCCGCTCACCCAGCCCGTCGACGTGATCATTGCGCGCATTCCGCTCACCAGCCGCTGGGCGAGCGAAGCGTGGCGTCCGGTGGCGGTCGAGCTCTCGGCGCCGGGGACGCGCGCAGCCGGCGTCGACGTCGTTCCCGGAGAAAGCCCCTGCATCGGCGAGGGCCATGACCGCTGGCGCTGCCTCGGCTTTCAGATCGAATTGCACCGCAGCGAAGCGGAAGGCTATTTCCTCAACCTGACTGCGCCGGACCCCCGCATTTTCGTAATGTGGCGGATGTTCGACGACGGCGCGTTGCCGCCGGCCCGACCAGTGCTCGTCACGGTAAGCTACAACGAAGCGGCGCGCTTCATGGACGGCGGCGAGCAGGTCGAAGGCGTGCCGATGGTGCCGGCGATTGCTGACTGGATGCGCCCGTTCATCGCGCAGCACTACAAGCCGGAGCCCCGCCGCAAGGTGCGACGCAACGACCCGCTTGCCGGTGAGGCCGCGGCGCACGAGCGCGATCGGAACGCCTAGGATGAAACGTCCTCCCACGCTCGCTCCGCTCGCTGCCCCCCAGGCGGCGTGTGAGTGGCTTGGGGGGCCCGGCGCCACTAGGATGAAACGACCCCCACGCTCGCTGCTCCCAAGGGGCGCGTGTCAGTCGCTTGGGGCGGCCCGGCGCGACTGACATGGCCGACGACATGCGCGACAAAACGGGCTTCTCGCTGCGGCGCTGGTCGCAGCGCAAGCTCGCCGCGCAACGCGGCATGCGTGCCGACGAGCGCGCGCAGGTCGACCCGGATTCCCCGCACGCTCCCGCGCCGCCTGTGCCCGTCGTGAATGCGGCTCGACCCGAACCCGAGTCGCGCGCGAAGCCAGCGGGTGGCGACGGCGCGACGGACGTCGGTGCCGCGCCGCCGGCGAATGCCGCCGCGAGCGCAGCGGCCGGCACCGTGCCTTCGCTACCCCCGGTCGAATCGCTCACCTTCGACTCGGACTTTTCGGTCTTCATGCGACCGGGCGCCGACGAGACGGTGCGGCGTGCGGCGTTGCGCAAGCTGCTGCGCGATCCCCGGTTCAACGTGATGGACGGGCTCGACGTCTACGTCGACGACTATGCGAAGCCCAGCCCGATCGAGCCCGGCATCGTGCGCGGCCTGATGCAGGCGCGCTACGTCTTCGCACCGCCGAAGACGCGCGTCGCCCCGGACGGAAGCGTCGAGGACGCGCGAGACGAAGCGCCGGCCGCACATGCGCCCGCTGAATCGCTACCATCGACGGAAGCGACGAGCGCGACGACCCCGGTCGTGGCGTTGCCCGACGGGGAGGCGCAAGCGGCGATCGCGCGCGCACCCGCCGATCCGCCGGCGGTTCCGGAAGTGCCGGCGACGACCCCATCCAGACACGAATGAGTCAAGAGGACGCCAAGGTCTATCTCTGCTCGTGCAATGGCACGATGCCGCTCGATGCGGCCGCCATCGCCCGCGCCGCCGGGCTCGCGCCGACGCCGCTCCACAGCGCGATGTGCCAGCACGAGCTCGCGCGCTACAAGAGCGCCGCCGCCGGCGACATGATCGTCGCATGCACGCAGGAGCATCGACTGCTCGGCGAGGTCGCGCAGGAGAACGCGGGCGTGCGCACCGTGCGCTTCGTCAACGTCCGCGAAACGGCCGGATGGTCGGCGGAGGCACGTCTTGCAACGCCGAAGATCGCCGCGCTGGTGGCCGCCGCGGCCCTGCCCGATCCCGACCCGGTCCCGATCGTGGCCTACAAGTCCGAGGGCCAGGTCCTCGTCATCGGGCCGATGGATGCGGCGTTGCGCTGGGCACGGGTCCTGCGGCCCGCGCTCTCGGTGACCGTGCTCGCGACGAGCGTTGCGCCCGACGCCGAGTTGAACGGCGCGCGCGAGGTCGCGGTCTTCACCGGAAAGCTCACGCGGCTGGCCGGCTGGCTCGGCGCATTCGACGCGGAATGGTCGCAGGAAAACCCGCTCGATCTCGAGTTGTGCACGCGCTGCAACGCGTGCGTGCGCGCATGTCCCGAGCACGCGATCGGCGCGAATCTGCAGATCGACCTCGCCGTCTGCAAGGATCACCGGGTGTGCGTGACGGCGTGCGGGGCCGTCGGTGCGATCGACTTCGATCGGCGAGACACGAAGCGAGCCGGCCGGTTCGACGCGGTGCTCGACCTTTCCGAGCCGCGGTGGTTTCGCCAGCACCAGCCGCCGCAAGGCTATTTCGCGCCCGGCAACGACCCGTACGCGCAGGCGAAGGCGGCCGCGGAGCTGGCCCTCGCGGTGGGCGAATTCGAGAAGCCGACGTACTTCGCCTACAAGGCCTCGATCTGCGCGCACAGCCGCTCCGGGAAGACCGGCTGCACGCAATGCATCGACGTCTGCTCGACGCGCGCGATCCGCGCGGACGGCGACCATGTCTTCGTCGAGCCGCACCTGTGCCTGGGCTGCGGCGCGTGCACGACGGTCTGCCCGTCCGGCGCCATCGCCTATCGCTATCCGTCGGCGGCCGATCTCGGGCTGCGGATGCGGACGCTCCTCGGCACCTACGAGCGTGCCGGCGGCCGCGACGCGGCGTTGCTGCTGCACGCGCAGGAGGCAGAAATCGTCGTCGAGGACCTCGCGCGGACCCGGCGCGGACTTCCCGCGCGCGTGATTCCGGCCGGAGTGCACCACATCGCGTCGGTCGGCATCGACCTGTGGCTCGCCGCGCTCGCGTGGGGCGCGAGCGGTGTCGCCGTCCTCGCGACCGGCGACGAGGCGCCGGAGTATCACGAGGCGCTGCGCTTCCAGATGTCGATCGCGCAGGCGATCGCGAACGGGCTGGGATACCAGGGCGAGCATTTCCGGCTGATCGACGCGCGCGTCGACGATGTCGATCGCGCGCTTTGGGAATGGCCGGTCGCGCTGCCGCCGCGGGTGGCCGCGACGTTTGCCGCGACGAACGACAAGCGGCGCACGCTCGCCTCGGCGTTCGACCATCTCGCGTCGCATGCCCCGATGCCGCAGCAGACGATCCCGCTGCCCGCGGGCGCACCGTTCGGTACGCTTGCGATCGATCGCGACCGGTGCACCATGTGCATGGCATGCGTGGGTTCCTGCCCGGAATCGGCGCTCCTCGATCATCCCGAAGCGCCGAAGCTGCGCTTCATCGAAAGCAACTGCGTTCAGTGCGGACTTTGCGCGAAGACCTGCCCCGAGCGCGCGATCACGCTCGTGCCCCGGCTCGATCTCGGGCCGGAGGCGAAGGCGCCGCGCGTGCTGAACGAGGCGAAGATCTTCGCCTGCATCCGCTGCGGCAAGCCCATGGGTGCCGAAAAGCTCGTGCTGGCGATGATCGAGCGGCTGGGCGCGCATTCGATGTTCGCCGGCGTGGACGGGATCGAGCGGTTGAAGATGTGTGCCGATTGCCGCGTCGTCGATCTGATGACGAACGAGAGGGTGGCGGATATTCGGGACCTCTGAGGGGCGAGGGACGAGGGACAAGGGACGAGGGACGAGGGACGAGGGACGAGGGAGCATCGTGCCGGAGCCGACGCATCCGAACCGACGGCCAGCAATTGCTGCATTCCCGATGATCATCGCAGTCATCGAAGATTCGCGAACCACGCGCGCTCCCTCGCTCCTCGCCCCTGATCAAATGGCCGCCACCACCCCCATCGCCCTCGAACACCCGCTCTCCCCGGAGGACCGCGCGCGCCGCGATTTCTATGCGCTGCTCGCACGCCTCTATGGGGACGTGCCGGACGCCGCGCTGCTGCGGGCGATCGGCGACGCGCCGCCGATCGAGGCGGACACGCTTTTCGCTGCGGCGTGGAACCGGCTGGTCGCGGCGAGCGGCGTGATGGACGCCTCGGCGGCGGCGCAGGAATACACCGACCTCTTCATCGGCGTGGGCAAGAGCGAGGTGAATCTCCACGCCTCGCATTGGCTTACGGGGTTCATGGTCGAGAGGCCGCTTGCCGAACTGCGCACGGACCTGGCCGCGCTGAGACTCGCGCGCCGCGACGACGCGACCATGCTCGAGGACCACCTCTCGGCGCTGTGCGAAACGATGTGCCTCCTGATCGCCGGCGACCACGACCGCAAGCCGGCGCCGGTCGCCACGCAGCGGGCCTTTTTTCAAGGCCACATTGCCGGTTGGGTCTTTGCATGCTGCGATGCGATACGGGAATCGCCTATTGCCAACTATTACGCCCGCGTAGCAGAATTCACGACACAACACATGGCGCTGGACCGTGATGCCCTCGCCATGGACGAATGAATAAGCGCACGGATTCCAATTTAGGAGGACGTCATGAGCGATGCATCGCACCGCGATAGATCCAAGGCGGCCGGCGTGCCTGCCGCGCCTTCGCCCAGACTCGATCGGCGCCGCTTCCTGATGGCGTTCGGCGCCGGCGCCGCCGGTGCCGCGTCGGCCCCTGTCCTGGCGGCTCCGGCGGCCCTCGTCCCGCCCGTCGAAGAGAGACCGGTTTCCAAGGGATACCGGGAAACCGAGCACGTGCGCCGGTACTACTCGACGACGCGCACCTAGCAATGCGCCAAACTCCCCGCCCGGGGACGTTTGCTCTCGCCTGAACGCACCACCACGTCTTCCGCAGGAGAAGAATCATGCTGCTCACGCGCAAATCGGATTCCGCCCGTGCCGCCGCGCCGCGGCTCGCCCGGGGCATCGGCGCGAGGATCGCGACCATGGATCGGCGCGCCTTCCTGAAGCGCTCCGGCATGGTCGCCGGCGCGGGTGCGTTCGCGAGCCAACTCCCCTACGGCACGATGGGGAAGGCGCAGGCCGCCGACGAGAAGGCCGACGTCAAGCGCGAAGTGCATCGCACCGTCTGCACGCACTGCTCGGTGGGCTGCTCGATCGACGCGATCGTCGAGAACGGCGTCTGGGTCCGCCAGGAGCCGGTGTTCGACTCGCCGCTCAATCTCGGCGCGCACTGCGCCAAGGGCGCGTCGATCCGGGAGCACGGTCACGGCGAGCACCGCTTGAAGTCGCCGATGAAGCTTGTCAACGGCAAGTATCAGAAGATCTCCTGGGACCAGGCGATCAACGAGCTCGGCGACAAGCTCCTGCAGATCCGGAAGGAAGCGGGTCCCGACGCGGTGTTCTGGGTCGGGAGCTCGAAGCACAGCAACGAGCAGTCGTACCTGCTGCGCAAGTTCGTGTCGTACTTCGGCACGAACAACATGGACCACCAGGCGCGCATCTGTCACTCGACCACCGTCGCCGGCGTCGCGAACACGTGGGGCTATGGCGCGATGACCAATTCGTACAACGACATGCAGAACACCAAGTGCGCGTTGTACATCGGGTCGAACGCCGCAGAGGCGCATCCCGTCTCGCTGCTGCACATGCTGCATGCGAAGGAGACCGGCGCGAAGATGATCGTCGTCGACCCGCGCTTCACGCGGACCGCGGCGAAGGCGGACTATTACGTGCGCATCCGGTCCGGGACCGACGTCGCGTTCCTGTTCGGCGTGCTCTACCACATCTTCAACAACGGCTGGGAAGACAAGAAGTACATCAACGACCGCGTCTGGGGCATGGAGAAGGTCCGTGCCGAAGTCATGGCCAAGTGGACGCCGGACAAGGTCGAAGAGGCCTGCGGCGTGCCCGAGGCCAC
>JBLMWW010000186.1:0-13701 GCA_050257435.1 Rudaea sp. | reverse complement strand
TGCAACCAGGGAGATGAACCGGCCGCCATGAAGGCCAGGCTATTGCTGATCGCGGCGGTGCTCACGGTGCTGGCCGCACTCTTGGGCGCGTGGTGGTGGTACGGGCAGCGGAAAGCCGCCGCGAGCCCTACGCTCGTGCTGCACGGCAACGTGGACATCCGAGAGGTTCAGCTCGCGTTCGATGCGAGCGACCGGATCGCGCAGATCCTCGTCCACGAGGGCGACCGCGTCACGGCGGGCCAGCTGCTGGCGGTGCTCGACACGCGGCGCTTGCAGCAGGCCGTGGCGCAGGCGCAGGCGCAGGTCGCCGCGCAGCGGCAGGTCGTCGCGCGCTTCGTCGCCGGCTCGCGTCCCGAGGAGATACGCAAGGCGCGCGCAGACGTCGCAGCGGCGAAGGCCGATGCGGTCAACGCCGAGAAGACGTATCGTCGGACGCAGGACCTCGTCGCGCAGCACTTCGTCGCCGAGCAGCAGGCGGACAACGCGCGGGCGGCGCTCGACGCCGCACGGGCCCGGCTCGACGCAGCCGAAGAGACGCTGCATCTCGCCGTGCTGGGACCGCGCGCGGAGGATACGGCCGCCGCGAAGGCCACGTTGGCAGCCTACGAGGCGGCGCTGGCGATCGCCGAGCGCGATCTCGCGGCGACCTCCCTCTACGCGCCCGCGGCAGGCGTGATCGAGAACCGCGTGCTCGAGCCGGGGGACATGGCCTCGCCGCAGCGAACCGTGCTGACGCTCGCGCTGACGGAGCCGCTCTGGGTTCGCGCCTATGCGCCCGAGCCCGATCTCGGCAAGCTGCATCTCGGCGCGCTGGCGCACGTCACGACGGACAGCTATCCCGGCAAGCGCTACCGGGGATGGATCGGCTTCGTCTCGCCCACCGCGGAGTTCACACCGAAGTCGGTGGAGACGGCGGAGCTCCGCACGAGCCTCGTCTACCAGGTGCGCGTGTTCGTCTGCCCGCCTCACGGCGAGCTGCGCCTCGGCATGCCGGCGACGGTCACCGTCGACGTCGGACGGGACGTGTCGGCAGAGGCGCCGCAAAAGGCTGGCGCCGACGTGTGCATGGCGAAGCCTTGATGGCAGGTCGGGCGGGCGACGGGACGCCGACGACGGATACCGCGTTGGAGGTGGTCGATGTCGTCAAGCGCTTCCGCAACGGGAGGCGCGAGGTCGACGCATTGAAAGGCGTGAGCCTGCATGCGCGCAGCGGCGGCGTGACCGGGCTGATCGGTCCCGACGGTGCAGGGAAGACGACGCTGATGCGACTCGTCGCCGGGCTGCTCGCGCCCGATGCGGGCTCGATACGCGTCCTCGGCGTCGACGTCGTCGACGATGCATTGCGGGTGCAAGCGACGCTCGGGTACATGCCGCAACGCTTCGGGCTCTACGAGGATCTGAGCGTCCGTGAGAACCTCGATCTTTATGCCGATTTGCGCGGGGTGGCGCCCTCCGCGCGGCCCGAGCGCTATCGCGAGCTCATGCAAATGACCGGCTTGGGCGGTTTCGACTCGCGGCTCGCGGGCCGGCTGTCGGGCGGCATGAAGCAGAAACTCGGCCTCGCCTGCACGCTCATTCGCGCGCCGGAGCTCCTGCTGCTCGACGAACCGACCGTCGGCGTCGATCCGGTTTCGCGCCGCGAGCTATGGGCGATCGTGTATAGACTCACCGAAGCCGCCCGCATGAGCGTGCTCCTCAGCACCGCGTACCTCGACGAGGCCGAGCGCTGCGACGAGGTCGTCGTGCTGGACGAAGGACGCGTCCTCGTCGCAGGTCCACCCGGCGACCTCGCGGCACGGGCGCGGGGTCGCACGTTCTTCGTCGAGGCGGGCGGCGTCGGCAAGCGCGAACTGCAGGCGGCGCTGTACGGCCAGCGTGGCATCGTCGACGCGCTCATCCTCGGCGAGCGCGTGCGGATCGTCACCGACGAGGCTTCTCCGCCCGATCTTTCGCCACTGCTGCCCGGCGTGCCGGAAGTGCGCGCGGATCCCGTCCCGCCGCGGTTCGAGGACAGCTTCGTGCTGATGCTGCACGGCAGTCGCGGCGCCACAAAGCCGCGCGCGGAGACGCACGTGGCCCCGCCGCCCGGCGCGCGATCGACCCGTGATCCGTCGGAAAAGCCTGCCCAGGAGAACGTCATCGAGGTGCACGACGTCAAGCGCCGATTCGGGACGTTCTATGCGGTCGACGGCGTCTCGTTCGACGTGCGACGCGGCGAGATTTTCGCTCTGCTCGGCGCCAACGGTGCCGGCAAGTCGACGACGTTTCGCATGCTGTGCGGCTTGCTTCCGGCAAGCGCCGGGACGCTGCGCGTGGCCGGCGTCGACTTGCGCCACGCGGCTTCGGCGGCGCGTGCGCGGATCGGCTACATGTCGCAAAGATTTTCCCTCTATGGCGACCTGAGCGTCGAAGAAAACCTCGACTTCTTCTCGCGGGTCTACGGACTTTCGGGCGCGCGGCGTGACGATCGCTTGCGCTGGGCCGTGCGGGAGTTCGACCTCGCCGCCTTTTCCGACACGCAGAGCGCCGAACTTCCGCTCGGGTACAAGCAGCGGCTCGCGATGGCCTGCGCGCTCATGCACGAACCCGAAATCCTGTTCCTGGACGAGCCGACCTCCGGCGTGGATCCGCTCGCGCGTCGCGCCTTCTGGCGGCGCATCGACGCGCTTGCCCGAAGCGGCGTGACGGTGCTGGTCACGACCCATTTCATGGAGGAAGCCGAATACTGCGACCGCGTGGCGATCATGGCGGCCGGCCGCATCCTGGCGATCGGCACGCCGGCCGAGATCAGGGCCGATGCGCGCTCGACGCAGGCGTCGGAACCGACGATGGAAGATGCGTTCATCCGGCTCGTGACGCGTGCCGACGGCGCCGCCGCGACGCCATGACCGACCGGGCCACGGGGGACAAGGTCGCGCGTCACCCCGCGCGAATGCGCCTGCGGGGTCTCGTGCGCAAGGAGTTCCTGCAGATCCTGCGCGACCCCAGCAGCATCGCGATCGCGCTCGTCATGCCGCTCGCGCTGCTGCTGCTGTTCGGCTATGGCGTATCGCTCGATGCGGAGCACGTCCCGATCGCCGTCGTCGTCGAGGAGCCGAGCGCGGATACGGCGTCGTTCATCGCGTCCTTCGCGGGCTCCCGCTACTTCGCGGTCGTGCATGCGCCGCGCCTCGCCGATGCCGTGCGCCTGCTCGAGGCGGGAAAGGTGGACGGCATCCTGCGCGTGCGCGCGGACTTCGCGGCGCGGCAGCGCCGTGCCGAGGGCGCGCCGGTCCAGCTCATCGTCAACGGCATCAACGCGAACAACGCGCGGATCGTCGCGGGCTATGCACAGGGCGCGTGGTCCAAATGGTTGACGCAGCGCGCCCTCGCACGGGGCGAGACGCCGTCCGGGCCGGTGGCGCTCGAGCAGCGCATCTGGTTCAACAGCGAGGTCCGCAGCCGCAATTTCCTGGTGCCGGGCCTCGTCGTCGTGATCATGACGCTGATCGGGGCGCTCCTCACCGCGATGGTCGTCGCGCGCGAATGGGACCGCGGGACGATGGAGGCGTTGCTCGTCACCCCGGTGACCACGACGGAGCTTCTGCTGGGCAAGCTGCTGCCGTACTTCGCGCTCGGGACGGGCGGCCTGCTGCTGTCGGTGGCGATGGCGATCGGGCTTTTCGGCGTGCCGCTGCGCGGCTCGTTCTGGCTGCTCTGGCTCACGGCCTCGCTGTTCCTTCTGGTCGCGCTTGGCATGGGCCTGCTCATATCGAGCGTTGCGCGCAATCAGTTCGTCGCCGCCCAGGTCGCGCTCGTCGTCACCTTCCTGCCGGCGTTCCTGCTGTCGGGGTTCATCTTCGACATCGGCAGCATGCCGCAGGTCGTGCAGGCCATCACGCATGTCGTGCCGGCACGGTATTTCGTGTCGATCGCCCAGACGCTGTTCCTGGCCGGCGACCTCTGGCACGTCATCCTGCCCGACATCGCCGCCCTGCTCGCGATGGCGGTGCTGTTTCTCGGCCTTACGTGGCGCAACGCGCGCAAGCGCCTGGAGTGAGATGATGCTCACCTGGCAGCGCGTTCGCGCGCTGGTCGTCAAGGAGCTGCTTGCGCTGCTCAAGGATCGGCGCAGTCGCATCGTCCTGATCGCGCCGCCGATCATCCAGGTGCTGGTATTCGGGTACGCGGCGACGTTCGATCTCAACCGCGTGCCGTACGCCGTCTACGACGAGGATCATGGCTTCGCCGCGCGCGACCTGGCGGCGGCCTTCCGCGGATCGCCGCCCTTCGAGGAGGTGGCCGCCGTGTCCAGCGCGCGGGAGATGGCGGCCATGATCGACGGCAAGCGCGCGTTGCTCGTCGTGCATATCGGCCCGCGTTTCACGCGCGATCTCGTCTCCGGCGTGCCCGCTCCGCTGCAGGTGATCCTCGACGGGCGCAACTCGAACACGGCGTTGACCGCCCTCAACTACGTGAGCAGCGTCGTCGACGGTTTCAACCGCCAATGGGCGCAGGACAACGGGCTCGCGCGCCCGCCCGTACGCCTCTCGACCCGCGCCTGGTTCAACCCGAACCTCGAGAGCCGGTGGTTCTTCATCCCGGGGCTCGCCGGCCTCATCACGCTGATCGTGACGCTTGTCGTCACCGCGCTCTCCGTGGCGCGCGAGCGCGAGCAGGGCACGTTCGATCAGCTGCTGGTGACGCCGCTGCGGCCGATCGACATCCTGCTCGGCAAGGCGATCCCGGGACTGCTCGTCGGCTTCGTCGAGGCCACGCTCATCATCCTCGTCGCGACGCTGTGGTTCCGCATTCCCGTGGTCGGCAGCCTGGCTGCGCTCTATGCCGCGCTCGCGCTGTTCCTGATGTCCGCCGTGGGCGTGGGCCTCATGATCTCGTCGCTGGCGGTGACCCAGCAGCAGGGGTTGCTCGGCGCCTTCCTGTTCATGGTGCCCGCGGTCATCCTGTCCGGGTTCGCGACGCCGATCGCCAACATGCCGCGATTGGTGCAGTACGTCACGCTGCTCGATCCGCTGCGCTACTTCCTCGTCGTCGTGCGCAGCGTATTCCTCGAAGGAGCATCGCTGCGAACGCTGTCGCACGAGCTTTGGCCGATGGCGCTGATCGGGCTCGTCAGCCTCACGCTTGCCGGATGGTTGTTCCGCCGGCGCATGTACTGAAGCCGCGATGGCGTTGGACGTGCGGGGCTTCATCGCACGATAAAATCGCCGGGAAGCGTGTCGGCGACGGAGGGGCAGGTGGAGAATGAAGGCTTCCCGCGCCGGCCTCACCGCGCCGGCGTTCGCGGCGCATCGAGCGGCACGTGCGCACGTCCTGGAGTCGTTCATGATCAAGACCCTGTTGGCAGCCGACGGTTCCGAGCATGGTGAGCACGTGGCGGCATTCCTGGTCCGGCTCGCCGAGGCGGGGACCCCGCTCGAGGTTGTGCTCCTCAACGTGCAGCCGGAAGTCGTCGACTGGCAGACGCATGGACTCGCGCAGGAATCGATGCACGCGCAGCGCGAGTACCTCGGTCGGGAGGCCACCGAATCGGTACGCCGGCTCCTCGACGCGGCGGGGCTCCGCTACGAGCTCCACGTCGAGATGGGAGACCCCGCCGACACCATCGTCCGCTTCGCGAAGGAGCAGCGCTGCGATTGGATCGTCATGGGGACCCGGGGCATGGGCGCGCTCGAGGCCTTTGCGCTCGGCTCGGTCGCACGCAAGGTGATTCACCTTGCCGAAGTGCCCGTCACGCTGATGAAGTGACCGGTCGTGCGGGGATCACGGCGGAACCGTCGCCCTGGCCCAGTGCTCGTCGGAGCGAGCCGGCAGATCACGATCGACGGGCGCAGTGCCGTCGCTCCGCTCAACCATGTCCCTGACGCTGACCTGTGCGGTCGACCTCGTGATTGCATCGTCCACCGCGTCCACGATTGCCGCGACATGTCCCGCAAGTGGGAGGGAATCGGGATTCACGAAAGCGTCTTCATCCGCCTTGCGCACCATCGCCAGCACCTCCGCGATCGACACCCGGGACAGATCGCGGGAAGGCAGATACGCGGGCGGGTCGTCGTTGCTCTGTCTGACGAGGCCGCCCGCCGCAAGCGCTTCCAGGACGACATTCACCGAATGCATCGGGATCGCGAGTCGCCGTGTCAGCCGGTGCAGCGTCCATGGAGCCTGCCCACGCACGAAGTGCGAGCCGATCAGATCCATGATGGCGAGCGCGAGGCGCTCACGCATACGGTTGCTCAGTCGCGGCTCGCCGGGGCTGGCGTACAGATATTCGGGATGTTGCACGTAGAACGAGACGGCCGCCCCGATCAGCAGTACGAGCCAGCTGACGTACAGCCAGATCAAGAAGAAAACCAGAATCGCGAAGCTCGAATAGATGGCGGCGTAACGCGTGGAGGAGACGACGAACGCGGCGAACGCCCAACCCGCCGTTTGCCACAGCACGCCGCCGACGATACCTGCGACGAATGCGGGCACGAACCGCACTCGCGTGTTCGGCACGAACAGGTAGAAGAACGTGAATGCGCCGATCACCAGTGCGTAAGGCACGAGCTTGCCGGCGGTGAAGACGAGGGTTCCTAGGGGCTCGACGGCAAGAATCGCCTGGGGGATCCGCGAGCTCAGTGCGGCGGCCGTGAGCCCCAGCGCGGCGAATACCAGCAGCGGGCCTATCAGCAGCGCGCTCAGGTAGCGAGTGAAGCGCTCGGCGAGGCTGCGCAGCTGCGTCACGTGCCAGATGGCGTTGAACGACTCCTCTATCTTTTGCATCAGGGAGATGACGGTGTAGATCAGCATCGCAAGGCCGACCGCTCCGAGCACGCCAACGTTCATGTGCTCGATGAATCCGACGATGCGACTGCTGACTTCCTGACCCTGCGCCCCGAGCGGGGCGAGCAGGTTGTCGAGCAGCGGCTCGACCTGGTTGTGGACGCCGAAGGCCTTGAGCACCGAGAACGAGAGCGCGAGCAGCGGAACCATCGAGAGCAGCGTCGTGTAAACGAGGCTCATCGTCCACAGGGTGAGCTCGCCCTGCACGACGTCGCGGACGAGAATGACGACAAGCCGAACGACACGCACGGCGAGCTTTCGCGTGACCGGCAGGCCGGCGCGCTGCGGCCCCCAGATCGCGCGCTCGATGCGCTTCAGCCAGTCATGCGGCTCGAACGGCATGGGCTCGCGTCCGATTGACGATGGGGCGGCCGCGTCGGCTGAGCCGCCTGGAGAACGCCGGACTGCATTGCGCGACGGACCGTGCCGCGCCGCGGGGGTGCGAATCGACGAACGAAGACGGTCGCCCGGTGCAACGGGAATCGGTTGCGCGATCGAGCGTCAGGTCTGTCGCTGCGCGATCAGGATCGCCACCACCGCACCGACCGCCGCGCCGATCCCGGCGGCCACGCCGGCGCTTTGCCATGGATTCTCGTGAACGTAATGATCGACGCGGCGGGCGGCGACGCGCGCACGGCGGGCCGCCGCGTACTGCACGTCGTCGATGTCGTCGCGCCCGCGCGCTATCTGGCGCTGCAGGCCGACGACCGCATCACGGTAGCGTTGCATCCCTTCCTCTCCGAGCGCGGCGAGCAGGCTTTCGGCGCTCGCTATCAGGTCTCGAACCGTTGCGCGCACGTCATCGCTGCGCTCATGGTCATTCGCATGCATGGCAGATCCTCCATATGAAACCAGGAGATTTTAGCGCCGGGTGGGGCCACATGTTCAGCGGCGCTTGGTCGCGGAGACCGGCCCGTCGTCCTTTCACCGGGTCTCACCCCGACTGAACGACCGCACCGGTCGTGCGCGTTCCGGGAGCTCGATAACCACCGCGGGTACCGCGGCCGAGAACAGTCCGCTCGTTTCCACGATGGATCCTAACGAGCGAGTGAACCGGCTCAGCGCGATCGGGGTTCCTGCTGTCGGATCCATTGCGCGATCTGCGGCCAGGCGAGCCGCAGCGTGCGCGCCCCCATGAAAAGTCCGATGTGCCCGCCGGGCACGAGCCGCTTCTCGATTGCGCGCCGGGGCGTTCCGACCAGTTCGACGGCGTTGAAGACCTGCTCGGGGGTCGTGATGTCGTCTGCGTCGCCGGCGAGCAGGTAGACGGGAACCTCGATCCGCTTGAGCGAAAGCGTGCGGCCAAGGCCGATGAACGTGCCTTTGGCGAGCCGGTTCTCCTTGAAGAGCTCGCGAATCGCCTGCAGGTACCAGCGACCCGGCAAGTCAATCGGGTTCTCGTACCAGCGCTCGAAGCGCTCGGTGCGTTGGATGTAGGAGCGGTCCTCGATGTGCTGGTAGAGATCGAGATATTTCGTCAGGTACTGCTCGTCCGGATGCATGTTCTTCCAGCCGGCGAGCATGATCCTGCCGAGCATCCGGCCGCCGCCGGCGGCCACCATCTCCTCGAAGAAGCTCATCGAAAGGCGGTGCGCGAGGTGCTTGATCGCGCCGTCGCCGGCATCCGTGTCGATCGGTGAGCCGGCGAGCACGAGACTTGCGACCTTGCCCGGGAAACGGGCGGCGAACATCGCCGACATCCAGCCGCCCTGACACAAGCCGATCAGATGGATGCGGCCTCCGAGATCGTCGACCGCGACGTTGAGCTCGGCGAGGTACTTGTCGATGTCGAAGTACTTCATCTCCTCGGTGGCGCTCTTCCAGTCGCAGACGAGAACACGCTCGAGCCCGGACGCGAGCAGCGTCTCGACCAGACTCTGGCCCTTGGCGTAATCGGCGATCGTCGAACTATGGCCCGCATAGGGCGCATCGATCAATGTCGGAACGACCCCTTCGGCCACGGCGGCGGGAGAAAAATCGCGCAAGCGCATCGTATTCAAGTCGAGCCGCATGCGATTCTTCGTCGCCCATTCCGAAGGCGGCGGCAGCGTCATCGTTTCAGCCTCCACGGCGAACTTGAGGTTGCCGCCGAAGAGCTTGAGTCCTTCGTCCGCGAGCTCGATGCCGGCCGCCATCGGCCAGAACCACGGCACGGTGTGCTCCCGAGCCGGCGCATAGGCCGTCCTTGGAGGTTTGGTCATCGCATCTCCGTCATGCGGTCGATTCGTCCATTGCGGCCACCAATGCTGCGGTATGGCGCGCGACCATCAATTCCTCGTCGGTGGGCAGGACCCAGACCTCCACGCTGCTGCCCGGAGCGCTGATTCGCGGGCCACCACGAGCGTTCGCGTCGTCGTCGATTTCGACGCCGAGCCAGGCGACGTGCCGACAGACCGCCGCGCGGACCGCCGGTGCGTTCTGGCCGATGCCCGCCGTGAAGACCAGCGCGTCGAGACCTCCGATTGCGGCGGCGAGCGATCCCACTTCGCGCGTGATTCCGTAGACGAAGAGGTCGATCGCTTCCTTCGCGCACGAATCGTCGCTTGCGAGGAGAACGCGCATGTCGTCACTGATACCCGAGACGCCGAGCAGTCCGCACTCCCGGTAGAGCATCGCTTCCACCCGTTTCGCGTCCATGCCGCGTTGACCGACGAGCCACAGCAGGATTCCCGGGTCGACATCGCCGGGTCGCGTAGCCATCATGATGCCGCTCAAGGGGCTGAAGCCCATCGTCGTGGCGACGCTTCGCCCGTCGAGCAGGGCGCACATGCTCGCGCCGCTCCCGAGGTGGGCCACGATCGTGCGGCCCGTGGCGGCCGCCGGCGACGCCTCGCGGAGCGCGCCTGCGATGAACTCGTAGGACAGGCCATGGAACCCGTAGCGTCGCGCGCCTGCTTCGGTCACATGGCGCGGCAAGCCGTAGAGCTGCGCGACGGGCGGGATCGTCCGATGGAACGCGGTATCGAAGCACGCGACCTGCGGCAGGCCCGGGTGCAGTCGGGCAAGGATCTCGATCGGCTCCAGATTGCGCGGCAGATGCAGCGGCGCGAGCGGGACGAGCTCGTGCAGGCGATCGACCAGCGCCCGGTCGACGATGGCGGGCGCCGTATGGTCGAGCCCGCCCAGCGCGACGCGGTGGCCGGCCGCCAGCAGCGCACGCCGGCCAAGATGACCGCCAATCCATTGGAGCAGCGCGTGCAGGAGCGCGTCGAGATCAGCGCGTTCCCCGTTGCCCCATCGGCGCTCGGTCAGGACGCTTCCCGACGCGTCCCTTGCGACGAGGTGCGGATGGGCCGCGAGGTTCTCGATTTCGCCCCGGGCGAGCTCGTCCACCGAGCGCTGCGTCTTGTCGTAGAGCCCGAACTTGATGCTGGACGACCCGGCATTGATGACGACGATGCCCCCGCGCGCGGCACCGCCGCGTCCGTCAGCCGTCATGACACGACGGCCTTGTGCAGGCCGCGCCGGCGCGCGTGCGCGAGCAGCACGGCCACGGCGCAGGACGCGAGGCGTATCTTGGCGCTGTCCGCCCGGCTCGTGAGAACGATCGGCACCCGAGCGCCCAGGACGATGCCGGCGGCATCGGCGCGCGCGAGATACTCGAGTTGCTTGGCGAGCATGTTGCCCGATTCGAGATCGGGAACGACCAGGATATCGGCGGCGCCTGCAACGGGGGATTCGATGCGCTTGATCTTCGCCGCCTTGAGGCTGATCGCGTTGTCGAATGCCAGGGGGCCGTCGACGATGCCGCCGGTGACTTGGCCGCGGTCCGCCATCTTGCAAAGTGCCGCAGCGTCGAGCGTCGACAGGATGCGCGGCGTGACTGTTTCGACCGCGGAGAGAATCGCAATCTTCGGACGCGCTACGCCGAGGACGTGGGCGAGATCGATCGCGTTCTGCACGATATCGACCTTGTCTTCGAGCGCCGGATAGATGTTGATGGCGGCATCGGTGATCAGCAGCATCTTGGCGTAGGTCGGCACGTCGAGAACGTAGACGTGGCTGATCCGGCGGTCCGTACGCAGGCCCGTCGTCTCGTGCATGACCTCGTGCATCAGCTCGTCGGTATGCAGGCTGCCTTTCATCAGCGCGGCGCACTCGCCGCTGCGACACAGCTGCACCGCGCGCGCCGCCGAGGCATGACTATGCTCGGTCGCCTCGATGCGGTAGCGCGCGATATCGACGCCTGCCTGATCGGCCGCGGCCCGCAGCTTGGCCAGCGGGCCGACCAGGACGGGCTCGATCAGGCGCTCGCGTGCGGCTTCGACGGCGCCGAGCATCGCGACATCGCTGCAAGGGTGACATACGGCAACCGTGATCGCGCCGCGCGACCGCGCGACGTCGATGAGGTGCTGAAAGATCGATCGGCGCCTGGCCATGGATCGTCGTCACCCGTCTCGAGGGCTCGCATCGACGGAGGGTCCCCGGCGGTGCGCCAATGGCCGGTCAGGGAGATCCGCAGACTCTTGCGGCACGATGGCGCGAGATCCGACGGACCGAATCACTTCCGGATCAGGTCGAGGAACTCCTGACGCGATTGCGCATGCTCCAGGAAGGTCCCGCGCATGACGCTGTTGACCATGTGCGAGTTGTCCTTGACGCCGCGCCACTGCGTACAGAGATGATCGGCCTCCAGCACGATCGCGATGCCGTCGGGGCGCAGCGTCTGCTCGAGGAGATCGGCGAGCTGCATGACGGCTTCCTCCTGGATCTGCGGCCGGCTCATCACCCAGTCGGCGATGCGCGAGAACTTGGACAGGCCGATCAGGTTCGAGTGCTCGTTCGGCAGGACGCCGATCCACAGCTTGCCGATGATCGGCACGAAGTGATGCGAGCAGGCGCTGCGCACGGCGACCGGCCCGATGATCATCAGCTCGTTCAGGTGCGCGACGTTGGGAAATTCGGTCAACGCCGGCCGGGGATGATAGCGGCCCTTGAACACCTCGTGCAGGAACATGCGGGCGACGCGCCGCGCGGTGCCGCGCGTGTTGTGGTCGTGCTGCGTGTCGATGACGAGCGTCTCGAGCAGCGCCTGCATGCGCGCCGCGACCTCGTCCTCGAGCGCCTTCAGCTCGTGCGCGTCGCGAATGAACTCGGCGATGTTGTCGTTTGCGTAGGCGCGGTGTCCCGCGTCCTGCAGGCGGCGCCGGATGCGCGACGACACGCAATCGGGCTCGGCCGTCGCTGCGGGTGAGGATGCTGGTTTGACGGGCATAACGAACCTCGGATGAGCCGTTGCGCTTGGGCGGTGATCGGCCGGCGCGACCGGCGAGTGGCGTCGAGCGGGCGAGCGACGAAGCCGTCGGGGCGACGATACCCGCGAATCAGGAGCCGCTCAACCGCGATGTTCGATCGGCGTCAGCGGCGACGCGAGACGAGCCGGCCCACGGTAAGACCTTGTACCGCGATCGCGAACAACGCGCAGCCATACGTCATCATCACCAGCGTATCGCGGTCCGCGGTGGCGGGCAGGGAGAGCGCGAGCGCGATCGAGATGCCGCCGCGCAGGCCGCCCCAGGTCAGCACCTTCACCGTGTGGAAGTCGAAGCAGCGGCCGATCAACGGCAGCAGGGCCGGGATGCCGACCGAAGCGAAGCGTGCGAGGAGCACGATCGGGATCGCGACAGCCGCCGCGACCAGGTGCCAGAAATCGAGCGGCAGGACGAGCACCTCGAGGCCGATCATCACGAACAGCACGCCGTTCAGCATCGCGTCGATCAGGCCCCAGAAGGTGTCGAGATGCGCCCGCGTCTGCTGCGACATCGCGTGCGCGCGCCCGTAGTTGCCGACGATCAGGCCGGCGACGACGATGGCGATCGGCGCGGAGACCTCGAGCGCCTCGGCGGCCGAGTAGCCGCCCACCACGAGCGCGACGGTGATGAGGACCTCGACGTTGTAGTTGTCGATGCGCCGAAGCATGAGGAACGCCGCGAACCCGATCGCCATGCCGAAGGCGACGCCGCCGAGGGCCTCGCGGAGGAAGAACAGCACGCTTTGGCCGATATGGACGCTCTCGTTCCCGGTCGCGAGGCCGAGCAACTCGAGGAACACGACGATGCCGACGCCGTCATTGAACAGCGATTCCCCGGCGACCTTGAGCTCGAGGCTCTTCGACGCGCCTGCCTTGCGGATGATCGCCAGGACCGCGATCGGATCGGTCGGCGAGATGAGCGCGCCGAACACCAGGCACCACAGCCAGGGGATCGGACGGCCGAGCAGGGCGAACACGACGTAGGTGCCCGTCCCGACGAGGAACGTCGACAGCAGCACGCCGACGACGGCGAGAAAGGCGACCGGCCACCGCTGCTGCGCTAGCTCCTGCAAGTCGACTTCGAGCGCGCCGGCGAAGAGCAGGAACCCGAGCATCGCCCCCATCAGCGTTCGATTGAAGTCGATGCCGCGCAACATCTGCTGCGCGACGCCGGCGAGCGGCAGTCCCATCTCGTTCGCGACCAGGAGCACGAGCGAGGCGGCGAGCGCGATCAGCATGATGCCGATCGTTCCCGGCAGCCGCAAAAGGCGCGCATTGAGATAGGCGAACACGGCCGTCAGGACGACCAGCAGCGCCGCGGCCTGCGCGATCGTCATCGCAAGCTCCGCATGCTGCGCGAGGCGGACGCGCCGGTCACCGCGACGCTCTGCGGCGAGCGTCGACGCCTTTAGCGACCTGGCGCATCCCTCGGCACGCGCGCCACATCTTCGAGCAGCAACAGCATTGCCGTGCAGTCCTGCTCGGCGCGTCGGGAGGAGGCATGGTCGTCGAAGAGAGCCGGGGTGTTGGATCCCGATGAATCGATCGGCTAAGGCCGCGCGACCGGCATTTCATCGCGGGCGGCGCGGTCGAGTCACGCACGATCAGTTCGCGTTCGAGACGGA